>DAOUCN010000262.1:0-5615 GCA_034431995.1 Chloroflexota bacterium
GTGCCGCTGCAGCGCAGTCAGGGTCCAGCTCTCCATCGGCACGCCCAGGCTGGTGGGGCGGGTCTGGGCCAACGTTAAGACCACCTCGCGCTCACGAGGCCCATAGATGGGCGGCCTGCCGCTGCGCGGGTGATCGCGCAGGGCCGTCAGTCCTTGCGCATTGAAGCGCCGCACCCTCATGCGCACGCTGTGATGATGGACACCGAGCTTCTTGGCGATCTGGGGCACGTGCCAGCCTTGATCCGACAGCATGATGATGCGGGCACGCAGGGCGATCGAAGGGGGCGTGTGACGCGAAGCCACCAGCTCCTGCAGTACTCCCCGTTCTCGCTCGGTTAGTTGACGCACATGGATAGCCATGATAGGATCACTCTCCTTCTCTGTCTCTCGACACCGCTTCTCTGTAGGCTCGTTTCCGCTCTCGTCATATTCTGACGAACTCGGGCGTCAGAAGTGACGCTGGGGACATGATCGCTTGTCCCGCCTGATTAGTCGCTGTGTGTTCAGAAATCCTTCGCGCAAAGCATGGCAGAAACAGATCGCCGCGCGAGGCAGACGCCGGGCGGACCTCGGCTAGACGCTCCACAGTGGGTCCCCCGCGCTGCACCCACATGTGGGGCTCGGGCATGCCCATACCGGACCCGGTCGGGTGGACTGGCCCGCGCCGCATGACTCACAGGGGCCAACACACTTTCTCCACTACACAGGGTCAGCCGCAGACGTCCTCGCATCTCCTGCAACCTCTCCGTCGCGTCCAGAACCCGCTTGCGCAGCCTGCTTGCGGTAACAAAAAGCGCCCGCTCCGCATGTGACCCGGAGGGGCGCTGTCATGGCAACAGCCTCTTCGGCAGCCTGGCTATCGTATCAGGGGATGTCTCGCCCCTGAGGTAGATCCATGGCTTTGCGTCTCCGGCTTTCGCCGGATTTGCCTTTGTCGGAGCTACTGGTGCTTACTAGTCTCGCATAGTTAGCATAGCACACATTGTGAGCCGTTGTCAAGGATTTTACCTTAAGAATTGTGCGTCGGACTTGCCTTGACCCCCCTCTGCCCATCTGTTATACTGCCCGGCGTGAGGCAGACATGAGGACAGACGCGGCGCAGTCCCTCGAAGAGATGATCCATGCGGCCGATGCCCCCACCCTGAATGAGGCAGGCAATGCCTTTGCCGCGCGGGGCATGTGGAACGAGGCCCTGGCTTGCTACGAACGCAGCCGCGCCCTTTACCAGCAGGGCCACAACGAGCGCGGTGAAGCCCTGGTCCTGAACAACCTGGCAGCCATATCCTATGCCATGGGCGACTGGGAAACGGCCCTGCTCACCTACGCCGATGCCCTGGCTATCCTGCGCCGCCTCGATCAGCGACCGGCAGAGCTCCTCGCTCTGATGAACCTGTGCTTCATCAAGTATGCCCAGGGTGGCGATTGCCCTGCGGAGCTGGAGCAGGCCCAGCGGCTGGCCGAGGAGCTCGAGCAAGAGGAGCCCCTCACCAGGATCTACTGGATGCGCGGCGACGCCACCTTGCGCCAGGGACGAAACCTGCCTGCTGGCTTCCACTACTATGCCCTGGCCTGCCTCCACGCCCAGCGCGCCGGCGATGACCTGCTGGATGCGACCCTCGCCTACGTCGGCGATCACCTGCGCTCACTGGTCAGCGAGGGCAATCGCCTGGCAGCCCTCGCCTTCTGCGATCACTTGCTATCGTTTGGTCGGGGGCAAGACATGGGTGAGGCGTTCCTTTCCCGCGTGGACGAGCTGCGGGCGTCTTTGCTGAGTCCACCCCTGCTGGGCTGAGAATGCGCATGTGGAGTGCGGGGACTGCGTCAGCGCAAGGGTCCGACCTCATGGGGAGCTGGGGGGCGAGGGGAGTCCTGAGACTCCAAATCGCCGCCGCATTCCTATGGGTGGTTGCGTCCCCTGGGCGGGAGAAACCACTGGCGTGCAATCCTACACCCGCTCGTTTGCCGGAAGCCCCACACTAGAGTGTATGGTGGATCCGGATCCCCCCACCCTGGTCCTCTCCCCGATGGGGCGAGGGAGCGAGCGCACGACCTCGCCCTGCCAGCGAGTCAGGGAGCGAGCTCGCTCCCTCTCCCTGCCAGGGAGAGGGATAGGGTGAGGGTGGATGCCAGATCATCCAAAACCATCGTGACACGAAAACATGGTGTAAGGAGTTCTGCGCCAGTCGGCGCATGTTCTGCGTGACTCCGCGTTCGCTTGGGCATCGCTCGGACTACGGGCCGTGCATCTGCTGTTGCACGCTGGAGGCTGCTGCTTGAGGAGTTGGAAGCTCGATTTCTTGAGTCTGTGGATCGTTCAGTTCGTGGCGGCCATGGGTTTCCAGATCGCCTCGCCCTTCATTCCCCTCTATGTGCAGGAGCTGGGGGTAACGGGCATCCGTGAGGCCGCCGTCTGGTCGGGTATGATCAGCGCCCTGGGTGGTCTGACAATGGCGGTGATGGCCCCCATGTGGGGCGTGGCGGCTGACCGCTATGGGCGCAAGCCGATGCTGGCCCGGGCTGCCTTTGGCGCTGCTGCTCTACAGACGGCGATGGGCTTGGCCACGAACGTGCGGCAACTGGTCCTGATTCGCGGCGCCCAGGGTCTGGTATCAGGCGTCAACGCGGCCGCAACGGCGTTGGCGGCGACGATTGTGCCGCGGGCATCCCTGGGCTTCGCCTTGGGCGCCCTGCACACGGCCATCGCCGTGGGAGGGATAGCCGGCCCCTTTGTGGGCGGACTGCTGGCGGGCAGTCTCGGCTACCGCTCAGCGTTCTTCGTGACGGGAGCACTCCTGTTCGCGGGCTTTGTCTTGATCGTGTTCGGCGTGCGGGAGGATTTCAAGCGACCGCCAGCCAGTGTGCGCTCCGCCCCCTTCTGGCAGGATCTGGGCGGCCTGCTGCGCATTCCCCACATGCCCGCCTTGCTCCTGGCCCTCCTCATCACGCGCACCATCGGGGCGATCGTGATCATCGGCATTCCGCTGTTCTTGCAGGAGCTTGCCGGCGGCGATCCTAATGTTAGTGCAACGGCAGGGGCGGTGTTGGGGCTGAAGGCGGTGGCCACGGCGGTAGCTGCCCTGGCTTGGGGGCGGCTGGGAGATCGCATCGGCCAGGCGCGGGTGCTGTCGGTCTGCATCCTGTTGGCGGGCATCACCATGCTGCCCCAGGCCCTGGTGCAAGCGCCATGGCAGCTTGCCCTGGGGCAGATGGTTTACGCGGCTTTCCTGGCCGGCACCCTGCCCACCGCCAACGCCCTGATTGGGCTGCTCGGCCCCCGTGACCGCCAGGGGGCGGTGTTTGGCACCAGCGCTACGGCCATGGCCGTGGGCAATGCCCTGGGGCCGACCCTGGCCGCCGTGATCATCGGCGGTGGCGGCCCGCGGGCTATGTTCGCCAGCGTGGGCCTGATGCTGGTGCTTCTCTATATGCTTCTGCGCGTGCCGCTAGTCGCTCTGCGCCAGGCTCCATCTTCAGTGGCCGAACCGGGCGTAGCACCTCACAGTCCATAGCGCAGCGCCTGACGATCGGCGTCCCATCAGCCCAGGATCGCCGCCACCGCCTCGTCCAACGGGCGTGTTTTCCCTCTCTCCCGCGCCGTGGCCATGACGCCGGCGACAAGCTGTGCTTCCAGATCAGCCAATAGCCGCTTGGCCTTCTGCCTGGCCTCTCCCGTGGGGGCCAGGTGGTGGAGGGCAAGTGCCGCCAGTTCAACCACCCGCTCCCGCATCCCTGGCGCTCCCTCCGTCTCTGCCCTCTTGGCCACGAACCTGGCCACAAGGACGCCACCAAGTCGGCCGGCCACGGGTCTGGCGCTTCAGCCTGGAGGATCCCCATACAGGAAAGCTCTATGCCTTTGCCAGGCTGGAGCGCCTGAGCGTCTTCCTGCGCGAGTGGACAGGCGGGCACAATGGTCTGGCCGAGGAGAGTACCGAGTCGGACAGATGACAGAACCCCCTCAGGGTTCAGAACCTGCGGGAGGTTGAACCGCTCTATCGCGGCAGGGCCACCCGCAGCAGTTGGGTCCCCGCCGTCGCGTAGAGCGACTGCTTGTTCTGGTCCACGAACAGGCTGCGCAGGCGCTGGAAGGTGCCGTCCTTGTCCTCGTAGACCAACTGGCGCTGCATCTTGCCGTCCTTGCTGAACTGGACGATGCGGGAGTTGGCCGGGTCAGCAACATACACCGATGCCGTGCCCTCGTTGGTGAAGATCGCCACCGGCGCAGCCATGGGCCGGTCCAGTCCGTCCAGCGAATAGGTCTGAGGGCGCCCGCGCGCAAGCCAGACCACCTGGCCATTGACCATCAGGATAAAGATGTCGCCGTCAATAGCCATGTCCACGGCATTGACCAGCTCCACCTGGGTCTGCAGGTAGTTCGTTGGCGCGCCCTCGTAGCCGCGCCCCTGGGGCTGGTAGCGCAGGATGACGCTGGCCTGGCTATCGAGCACATAGAAGTTGCCGCTATAGCCTCCGATGGCCTGAGCCTTGCGCCATGTATTGGCATCACGCACGGGCAGCACCCGGATTCCTCGTGCCGGATCGTATTCCAGTAGATTGCCGCCACTCTCGAGAATCACGAGATTGCCCGTGGTGCGGCTACCTCCGGGCGGGATCCAGGCGATGTCCATAAGATCGCCAACCACAATGCCGCCCACCTGGTCGCCCTTGCGCGCCAGCACCGCATCGGCGGTAAGGGGTTGCAGGGCCGTCCCCTGGGGGTTGAGGCCGAACTTGTAGACCTTCTGGTCGCCTTTGTCCAGCACAAACAGATTACTGCCGTCGCCAATGACCCTTGCCGGCCCCGTGCCCGGCATGGCGAAATTGGCCAGCACGGAGACCTGCGCCGCTGTCAGGCGGACAATGCCGTTGACCCTGTCCATATCTTGCTTGATGCCCTCCCACAGGGCCAGGGCGGTCGCGTCATTGGGTCGCAGGGTCAGGGCTTTGGCGGTGAGCGCCTCCGCCTGTTGCAGATACGTCCGGGCCTGGAGCTTGTCAACGCTGGCTTGACCAAGCGTCCGCTGCGATTGAGCCTGGCGCAGAATCGCCCGATACTCCTGCTCACGGGAGCGTTGCTGCCACCATGACACACCGATGACCAACAGCACAATGGCCAGCCCCAGAGCTACGACGGCCAACAGAGGCGTCACCGATAGGCGAAGCTGCGGCAGGCAGATCTTGGGCAGGGTCAGTCGCTTTTGAGACGCAGCCTGTTCCTCTGGCACAGCAGGCGCCGTCTCTAGCCAGGCGGGCAACTCCTCTGCGGCATAGGAAGGGGCAGTGGGTGCGGCAACCTCAGGCGGGGGCGGCTGCTCCGCCGGCTCCTCTGCCTTTGGTACCTCCACGGGGGCTGCCGCCACGCCTGGTGCGCTTATCTCCTCTCCTCCAGGCGGAACTGCCTCGCTTGGGGGTGCCGCCGGTGCACCGCGCAGCAGCCCCGCCAGCCGGGCCATCAGGGAGCGCCCCGTCCGCAGAGCATCAGGGCGGCGAATGGCTACGGGCCGCGCTCCCCGACCCGGGCGCGCCTCGACCACTGCCTCGCCTTCCTCCTCGGTCTCCCGCGCCAACGCCTGTGAGATGATAAGAACCGTCACGTCCTCGTCGCCCACCAGGGAGAG
>DAOUCN010000263.1:0-8647 GCA_034431995.1 Chloroflexota bacterium
TGAACCAGGTCGCCGCCTGTTCGCCGCGGGCGATGGCTTCATCCAGGCGATCGAAGTCAAAATAGCTCATGTCGAACAGGCGGGGGTTCAGGACATAGGCAGAGAGGTGTATGTCGCCTTCGGCCACCTGCGTGCGCAAGTAGTACAGGTCGGCGTCGAACGTCTGTGCACCCATCACCGCCATAGACTGGCCCAAGATCTCCGCAATCCCCTGGGACGCCACGCCCGCGACAGGATCGCCTGCGTAGCCCAAGTTGACGGCCAGCACGCGGGTACAACCCGCCAGCCTGACCGCCAGCTTGATGGGGCAGCCTTCGCGGATGGCGCCATCCACGTAATACTGCCTGGTGCCTGTGCCCGCGCGCTCCCGCTGCGCCAATGAGCAATCGTAAGAGCAGCCAAAGGGCGTGACAACGACCGGTGCGCTGGAACTGGCGCGAGCAGCCTCGGCGAAGCTCAGGCGGCCACAGAGCACACCCTCGTTGTAGCTGGTATAGCGGACGGGGTCGCAGAAGACCGTCTTGATGCCTGTGTCCAGGTTGACGGCCACCAGGAGCAGGTCTTTCACCTGGTCCTGAAGCTCAGGGGGAAGGGTGGCATAGTCGGTGAAACGCCGGATGTGTACGGCGGATGTGTCCACCAGGCGGGCCATAGCCTGGCCAAGGAGACACCCATCGAAGCGGTGGAGGTCCTGAGCACATACGGCGTCGCGTATAGCGGGCGTGTTAACGTCGAGGAGCTGATCACAGGGGGTAGTCTCGATAGCGAGAACGGCCTGCTCAATCGCTTGCACACTGGCGCCGGACGCCAGCATGGCGCCCACAATCGAGCCGGCAGATGTGCCGGCCACAACGCGCACCTGTCTGAGCAGACCGACCCGCTCCAGAACCTTGAGCACGCCGATGTGCGCTCCCCCGCGCAATCCGCCACCGGAAAGCACCAGGGCTGTCCGTTCTGTGTCTGGCATGCCTACTCCTTAGCGGGGCGCTGTCCTACCACAGAGGCAGAAAGACACCAAGTTCATCTGCGCGCCTTGGTGTCTTCGTGGTTGGTGGCAGCATGTCACGGTTTCGTCTAGCGCACCAGGTCTGCCACCGAAACGAGGACGAAGACCTGGCCGCCGCGTTCTTCCTTGACGGTCACATAGAGGCTGTTATCATTGCGCAGCGAGACCCGCTCTCTGGTGGCCCTCTCCAGGGCGCTCAGGAGCTCCGCTTCGGGTGCATCGGGGTAGATACCGAGCCGGGCAAGCTTCACCTGATCTGCAATGGCATCTACGGTTGCCTGTGCCGCCTCGAGCTGGTCGGGTAGAGACACGGCTACATCCCGCAGGATGAGGTAGTAGTCCTCGCACGCCTTCTGCAAGGATGCTACCACATCGCTATGTCGCCTCTCCCAGGCCGGCACAAGAGCGACGCCGAAGCCCTGGTCAGCAACCTGCCGCTTCAGCGCCAGCCATTCCATCCACGCCCTGGCATAGCCTATCCGTTCCATCAGGTTGCTGGTCTGAGCCAGGCCGTCGCTGTACAGCCGCTCGCGCAGGCGGTCTTCGGCCACCAAGGTCGTTTCGAGGGCCTTGCGCACCGTCTCGGACGGGGTAGGGGAACTCCCCTCCATGGCCGCGATCAGGGCGGCCACCAGTTCGGTCCGCTTGGTAGTGGTCTCTTCGAGCTCCGTCCACAGCTCGCCATCACCGGCAGACACTGAGACGAGGAGGGTGGGTAGGACGTAAGGGGTGGCTTCACCAGGGGGATCGTCATCCTGAGCGGCGCGACGCAAGTCCCTGGCTCGCTCGCCGCGCCCGATGTGCGCGTAGTCGGCGGCGAGGCCTTCGAGCAGGAGACGGCGGTATGTCGGCTCGAGGCGTGCGCTATGCAAGGCGATCGTTGCCGCGCCGTCGTAGGCCCTGGCCGCCTCGTCTGTCTTGCCCAGCGCGGCAAGCGCCTGACCGACCTGGTTGAGGACGGCGGCCCGGCCATGATCGGGCATGATAGGGCTTAGCATGGCAACCAGAGCGGCCGTGCGCAGGGCAAGGAGCGCCGTGCTGCCCTCGCCCGCCTGCACCATCCGCCCCGCCACCTTCAGTAGCCCGCTCGTTCGCTCCTCGTCGCTGAGGGATGCGCTGTAGAGCAGAACCGCCAGAGCAGTATCGCTGCTGCCGGCAGCCAGGGCCTGGGCCAGGACATCCTGCTCACGGACGCCCGCCAGGGACTTGAGAGCCACAGCAGGATCAATGGCCCCCTTTTTGATCGCCGACAGAGGCGAGACCCAGGGGCCGGCCGCCGAGGACAGCCTACCCGACAGCAGCACAACGCCCGCGGCCGAACCTCCAATAATGACGAGGAGAACAACGAGGACGCCAAGAACGCCGGCCGGAGATCTCCGCCCCGTTCCCGCCATAGCCGGACTACCTCCTGTGCTGGCCATTCGTGTTTAGGATATTATAGCATAGTTGCCAGTTGCTGGCAACAGCCTTCAGCGGTGTCCAGCAATTTCAAATGTGTCATTTGCCGTCGGGCAGGTTTCCATACCGCCGCTTCGCTGTGTCGGATATGGAAACCCGATCTACGCCTGCCAATGGGCATTACGCCAACCCACATTTGGACGTGCTGATATCAAGACCAACCCCTTGCTTTTCGATGATAACTGTGATATATGTACTCTTGTTAAGCAGAGGTGTCTGATTCGCCCCCATGAAAGCGGCGCCGGAGATACCTCCCGCACCCGGTGCGATGACATAGGGCCAGCGCACTGGTGTCAATCCAGGTCGAAAGGAGATCTGAAATGGCAAGCCTAGCAGTGGGCGCAAAGGCGCCTGATTTCGCCCTCACCAGCACCATCGGTGACAAGGTTACCCTGAGCGAGGTACTGAAGGAGAAGAACGCCGTCCTGGTCTTCTATGTCCTTGCCTTCAGCAGCGTTTGAACGTCGGAACTGTCTCGGTTCCGAGACGACGCCAAGTTCTATGCTGGCCACAATACGCAGATCATCGCTGTCAGTGTGGACAGCATCCACGTCCAGCGTGCCTTCTCTGAGCGGCTGGGGAGACTGCCTTTCCCGCTGTTGGCCGACTACAACCGAGAGGTCTTTCCCAAGTACAGCGGCTTCTTCGATGACGTCGCGGGCATGAAGGGGGTGGGGCGTCGGGCCGTCTACGTGGTAGACCGCAGCGGCACGGTCCGTTTCGTTTGGGTGGCCGATGCCGCCGGCCAACTGCCCGACTACGAAGCGGTCAAGAAGGCCGTAAGCGCTCTGGGCAAGACCTAGCACGCCGCCTCACGCGATTCTTCATGCATTGACAGCAGTTCGCCCGGGTGCTATACTCACGGCGTTGCGCACATGGCTCAGTGACTCTGGGCCGGCTTGGTAGGTCAATCTCACACTTGTAGGGGAGGTGCACATGGTACTCTGCCTTCGTCGTTTGTCGGTTCTTGCGTTGGTAGTCTTGGTCGCTCTTGCTTCCCTCGCCCCGTCCGTCGTGGCCTCTCCAGAGGTGCAGGACGTCGTTCCTGGCCAAATCCTGGTGGGCCTGGCGCCTGGAGCGCCGCCTTTTGCCGCCCTCAGAGAGGGAGGGCGCGCGGTGGGTGAGATCCCGGCCCTGAACGTCATCGTCCTGGAGGTTGCCCCCCAGGCGGTGGACAATGTCCTGCGGGCCTTCAGCCAAAACCCCGACGTGCTCTACGCCGAGCGCAACGGCATGGCTCACGCCGACGTTGATCCCAATGACCCCTATGACAACACCACCTGCTACAATTCCAAGTATGACGGATGTGTGACACAGTGGGCGTGGGCCAAGATTCAGGCCTATCAGGCGTGGGACATCTCCACGGGCAGCGTGTCTGTCAAGGTCGCCGTGGTGGACACGGGCATAGACAACTCGCACCCCGACCTGCCAGCGGTGGTGGCCCAGAAGGATTTCATCAACAGCGACAACAACGCCGAGGACGACAACGGGCACGGCACCCACGTCGCTGGAACGATCGGGGCCCAAACCAACAACAGCACTGGAGTCGCGGGAACGAACTGGAACGTCAGCCTCGTGGCGGCCAAGGTGCTCAATCGCAGCGGATCCGGCTCGTACAGTGCGGTGGCCAATGGCATCATTTGGGTCGCCGACAATGGCGCCAAAGTCATCAACCTGAGCCTTGGCGGCAGTGCCCCCTCGGTCACGCTCAAGAATGCCGTCAATTACGCCTGGAACAAAGGGGCGGTGCTGGCCTGCTCCGCCGGCAATAGCGGTACGTCGGCCAAGAACTACCCCGCCGCCTATCCCAACTGCATCGCCGTGGCCGCGACCAACCAGAATGACCAGAAGGCATCGTTCAGCAACTACGGCAGCAAGTGGGTGGATGTGGCGGCCCCGGGCGTTGCCATCCTGTCCACGCTGCCCAATACGTCCGTTTACCTGAATACCCAGTACGGCTACTACCAGAATTACGACTCCCTGGCTGGCACCTCCATGGCTGCCCCCCACGTGGCCGGGCTGGCTGGACTGGTGTGGGCCAGTGGCAAATGCACGACCAACACCTGCGTCCGCAGCAGGATCGAGGCCAACACCGATCGCATCGCCGGTACAGGGACCTACTGGCAGCACGGGCGCATCAACGCCTACAAGGCCGTCTCGGCACCGTAGCGCAGCAAACCCTGCTACAGGTTTGGAACCCTGTGGCAGGGTTCTTCTTCGGACCTTCGTCTTCCTCTAGGCCAGCCAGCAGAAGGCTGGCCTGTCTTTTTGTTGGGATAGCCCTTGACAACATGCAGCGGGTATGCTATACTCGGTTAAGGAGAATGATTATCAACAACAATCTGGTATCCACAAGTTCATCCGCCGGACAAGACCGTCTGAACGTGCTGGTGGCGAAAGCTCGTAGCCTCGGTCACCGCCTCACGCCGCAACGTCTGGCGATTCTGCGCGTGCTTGCCAGCAGTCGCGAGCACCCGGACGCGGAGCGTATCCACGAGCAGATCAAGCCCAACTTCCCGACGACCAGCATCGCCACTGTCTACAAGACAATCGCCATGCTGAAAGACATGGGCGAGGTGCTGGAACTCGCCTTTCCCAACGGCAGCAACCGCTACGACGGCGTCCAGTCGCAGCCCCACCCGCATCTGGTATGCGTCAAGTGCGGGCGCATCCTTGATCCCGACATCCCGTCTCTGGACGAATTGCCCGTGCAGGTGGCCAGGGCCACCGGCTACGAGATCATCAGCCATCGGCTGGACCTGTATGGTATCTGCCCGGCCTGCAGAGAGCAGACGTCCGACACATCAGTGTCGCAAAGGGCTTGAGCAGGGGCGGTGGCCGGCGGCGGTCGAACACGCAAGGAGACGATTCCCATGTGAGCAGCGCGGAAGGTACACGGAGAGCGGAGCGCAAGGAACGAGTTGATGACAACAAGCATCAAATCCAAGGAGGATTCCCGTGGCTAAAGTAGCACGAGAGATGGTCGAGAAGGCCAAGGTCAATGTTGACCAGTTGGTGGAGCTCCTGGTCAAGAACGCAGCGGCAGAGCTGACCACCTACTACTACTACACCATCCTGCGAGTCAACCTGATCGGGCTGGAGGGCGAAGGACTCAAGGAGATCGCTGAGGTGGCTCGCATCGAAGACCGTAATCACTTTGAGGCCCTCGTCCCCCGCATCTACGAGCTCGGCGGCAAACTGCCCGAGAACATGAAGGACTTCCATGATGTCTCGGCCTGCCCGCCCGCCAGCCTGCCCAAGGACCCAAAGGACGTGCTGGCAATGCTGAGGGTGCTGGTGGAAGCCGAACGCTGCGCAGTGCGGGGTTACACCCACATCTGCAACCTGACCGCCGGCAAGGATCATCGCACCTACGATTTGTCGCTGGCGATTCTCAACGAGGAGATCGAGCACGAATCGTGGTTCTCCGAGTTCCTGGGCGAAGGCCCCTCCGGCCACTTCATGCGCCGGGGCGAGACCTCGCCCTTCGTCTCCAAGTTCTTGAGATAAGGCCGCATCAAAGCAAGGGAGGCCAGACTCTGTTCAGGCCTCCCTTGTCTCGAGCCGCACTTGCCACAAGAGGGCCGCGTGCAGAAACGACGTTTCACGACGAAGGAACTACGCCGCTACAACGGCAGGGCTGGCGCACCTGCCTACATCGCCTATCAGGGACTGGTGTACGATGTCTCACGCAGCTTCCATTGGCAGAATGGCAGGCATCAGGTGCTGCACTCCGCTGGCACCGACCTGACCAGACGTATGCGTCAGGCACCGCACGGTGCAGATCTCCTCCAGAAGTTCCCCATAGTTGGCGAGTTGATTGAGGAGTGACATGAGAACCCGCGAGGCAAGCATTCTCCGCGTCCCCGTGCTCGCCGGCGATCCGTGGTATATCACAGGCTATCCCGATCTGGGGGATCTGTCGGAGGGTAGTGACCACGAGGTCGTGGATCATGCCATCTGGCAGTCCAAAGACGGGGCGTGGCATGTCTGGGCCTGCGTGCGTAGCACGCGCGTCGGCCGCGTCCTCTTTGGCTGGGAGGGGCAGTCCCTGGAGCAGGGGCCCTGGCGGCCGGTTGGCGTGACGATGCGCGTCGACCGCACGTGCGGCGAGAGCATCAACGACTGGTTCGCGGAGGAGTGGATCCAGGCGCCGCACGTCATCCGCCACCAGGATCGCTTCTACATGTTCTACGGCGGCCACAATACCGAGCTGGGCGCCTGCCAGATCTGCCTGGCAACATCTGAGGATGGGCGGCGCTTCCAGCGGCACAAGAACCCCGACGGCTACAGCCGCGTCTTCGTTGGCCCAGGGGAGACCAGAGATCCCATGGTCACCTGGGTCGAGAAGCAGTGGGTGTGCTACTACACCGGGCACGATCCGGGTCGGCGCAAGCCGTGCAAGGTCTATGCCAGAACATCCCAAGACCTAGTGACATGGTCGGACTACCGAGAGGTTTCTTGGGGCGGGCATACCAGCGGCGCCGGGTTCTGGACTGCCGAATGCCCCTTCGTGGTCAGGTTGGACGGCTACTATTACCTCTTTCGCACCAGCGAGTACCGCTCGCCAGCGCGCACACACGTCTATCGGTCACAGGACCCCTTTGACTTTGGCCTGGGCAACGACAGCAAGTGGGTCACCACGCTGCGGGTGGCGGCGCCGGAGATCGTCCAGGTTGGCGACCGCTACTACATCAGCAGCGTTGAGGACTTGAAGGGCGGCGTGCAGTTATTCCGCCTGCGCTGGCTGTAGAGCGCGGGCCGCACGCTGCGAAGGATAGAACCGCCAAGAGGCCAAGAGATCTTTCTTGGCGTCTTGGCGGTTCAGATTCCATGTTTCGGCGGTTTCCACTCATCCTGTGATGATGCCTGCCCCCTCTGCGGCCCGCGAGACGTAGACCTCCGGCGTTAGCCCCGCACGTGCCGTGTATTCGCTGGTCACGCGGGTCACGAAGGCGTCAAGGGAGTGGCTCTCCACCAGGTTCACGGTACAGCCACCGAAGCCTGCCCCCGTCAGGCGCGCCCCCAGGCAGCCCGGCGCGCCGCGGGCGATGTCAACCAAGATGTCGAGCTCGCGGCAACTGACCGCGTAGTCGTCGCGCAGGCTGTTGTGGGATGCGTCCATCAGCCGCCCAAAGGCGAGGTCGTTGCCGAGGCGAAGCTCGCGCGCACTCTCCAGCACGCGGGCGTTCTCGCTCACCACGTGGCGGCAACGGCGCAAAACTGGCTCTGGCAGCGTGTGCCCGTAGAGGGCAAGGTCTGACGGTGACACATCACGCAAGGCCTGGATGTTGGGCAGCTTCGTCTTTAGCAGGCGCACGCCCTCCTCGCATTGCCTGCGCCGCTCGTTATAGGCCGAGTCCACCAGTCCCCGCCGCACCATGCTGTTGCAGATGACGATAGCCACGTCCGGTGGGAGCGGAACAACCTCGTAACTCAGGGAACGGCAGTCAATCAACAAAGCATGGTCGCGCCGGCCCAGAACCGAGATGAACTGGTCCATGATCCCGCAGCGCATGCCCACGAACTCGTTCTCCGCCTTCTGACAGAGGAGTGCCATCTCCACCGGCTCGAGGCGGAAACCCCCGGCCACCTGCAAGGCCCAGGCCGCCGCCACCTCCATCGCCGCCGACGACGACAGCCCCGCCCCGATGGGCACATCGCCAGCGACGACGGCATCCATCCCCCGCAGCGGCAGCCCCTTCTCTTTGAGCACCCAGGCCACGCCCCGCACGTACTCTGACCAGCGTGTCCCGCCATCGTCGTGGCGCACGTCGTCCAGGGAGAACTCGGCTCGCTGCTGGAAGTCCGCTGACCACAGGATAACCTGCGTATCATCGCGCGGTCTCAACGCAATACGAATATCCCGCTCGATGGCCATGGGCAGGACGAAGCCATCGTTGTAGTCCGTATGCTCGCCGATGAGGTTCACCCGGCCAGGGGCACGGACGATGGCCGCAGGCTCTACCCCCAAAGACGCCATCATGGCTGCCTGCAAGGCAATCACCTCCCTATTTCTACGGACGTCCGCACCGCCGTGGTCACAGCATAATATGTGACGTAATAGTATATGTTGACAAGATGCGATCTTTCTGGTATAGTACCAGTCAGCCAGGTGCCCCGGACTGCACGGGGACTGATAGCGTTGCTGAGATGCTACGCGCCTGTCGAACGGACGTGGGG
>DAOUCN010000264.1:0-4369 GCA_034431995.1 Chloroflexota bacterium
TTTCTGGAGAGGGTGCTCAGACAGGTACACTCCCAGGAGTTCTTTCTCCCAGGCCAGCTTGTTCCGGTCATCTACCTCGGGTACATCGCTCAACACGACGAAGCAGGGGCGTTCGGACTCCCTCATCATGTCAAAGAGGCTGCTCTGGCCGGTCTGCTGTGCCCGCTGGGTGGAACCAGCCACGCCGATCATTCGGTCGAGCACGGCAAGCAACTGATTGCGCTTGCCCAGGCCGTCGAGGGCGCCGGCCTTGATCAGGCTCTCCAGAACACGCTTGTTCGTGAGTTGGAACCTGACTCGGGCGCTGAAATCGTCCACGCTGCGGAAAGGCCCACCCTGCTCGCGGGCGGCGATGATTTCCCGCACCGGCCCCTCGCCCACGTTTTTGATGGCCGCCAAACCGAAGCGGATCGCTGCGCCCTCGCCTACGCCTTCCACGGTGAAGTTCACGTCGCTGCGATTCACGTCGGGCGGCAGCACGCTGATCCCCAGGCGGCGGGCCTCAGCTACTGCCGTCGCCACCTTGTCCATATTGCCCATCGCGCTCTGCAGGACGGCACACATGTATTCCACCGGATAGTTGGCCTTGAGGTAGGCCGTCTGGTAGGCGACCATGGCATAGCAGGCGGCATGGGCGGCGTTGAAGGCGTAGCCAGCGAAGGGCTGGATCAAGTCAAAGATCTGGCCGGCGACATCGGCGCGCACGCCGTTCTTCACAGCGCCGGCGATGAAGGTCTCCCGCTCGCGGGCCATCTCTTCCTTTTTCTTCTTGCCCATGGCCCGGCGCAGGATGTCGGCTGCCCCCAGGGTATAGCCAGCAATGGCGCGCGCGATGAACAGCACCTGGTCCTGGTAGACGATGACGCCATAGGTGGGCTCCAGGATGGGCTTGAGAGCAGGATGGAGATAGGTGACAGGAATCTCGCCGTGCTTGGCCTTGATGTAACGGGGAATCTCGTTCATCGGCCCCGGGCGGAAGAGGGCAACCATGGCCGAGAGGTCGGCCAGGGTGGTGGGCTTGAGCTCTCGGATGTAGCGACGCATGCCGCTGCCCTCGAACTGGAAGACACTGGTGGTATCGCCGCGCCCGAGCATCTCGAAGGTCTTAGCGTCGTCGAGCGGGATCTGGCGCAGGTTGATCTCAATGCCCCGCGTCTGGCGGATGATGTCCACGGCCCTATCCAGGATGGTGAGATTGGCCAGGCCCAGGAAGTCCATCTTGAGCAGGCCAATCTGTTCCAGGGCCTCCATGGGGTATTGGGTCATCACAGCTTCTTCGCCAAGCCGAGCCTCTGCCTTGGCCACCTTCTGCAGGGGAACGTGCTGGGTGAGGGGATCTTTGCAGATGACGACGCCTGCGGCGTGAGTGGAGGCGTGGCGGGCGATGCCCTCCAGCCGCTTCGCTCGGTCAATCAGCGTGCGAGTCGCCTCGCTTTGATCGTAGAGCTCTTTGAGCTTGGGATTGGCCTCCAGGGCCTGATCGAGGGTGATGTGGAGGGGCTGCGCGGGCACGAGCTTGGCCACCCGGTCAACGTCTATGATCTGGTAGCCCAGCACGCGCCCCACATCGCGGATGGCCGCCTTGGCCCCCAGGGTGCCAAAGGTGATGATCTGGGCCACACGGTCCCGGCCATAGCGACTGGCCACGTACTCGATCATCTCGCCCCGCCGGTCGTCGGCAAAGTCCATGTCAATATCGGGCATCTGCTTCCGCTCTCGGTTCAGGAAGCGCTCAAAGGCCAGGTTCCAGGCCAGGGGGTCAATCTCGGTGATGCCCAGGCAATAGCAGACGATGCTGGCTGCCGCCGAACCGCGAATGCCGAAGAGGATGCCTTTGGAGCGAGCGTAGTCCACGAAATCGGCGACGATGAGCATGTAGAGGGTGAAGCCTGTCTCGCGGATCACGTCGAGTTCATAGCGCAGGCGGGCCTCGGCCTCTGGGGGTACGGGCTGGTAGAGGCGCGGCAGGGCCTGCCAACAGCGGCGGGACAGGTGCTCGTTGATGTCCACGCCTGCGGGCACAACGACCTCGGGCAGGTGCAGGCGGGTGAAGTCCAGATGAAGGTTGCACGCCTCAGCGATGACCTGGGTGTTGCGCAGGGCCTCAGGAAGCTCTGGGAAGAGGGCAGCCATCTCGTCGGGGCTCTTCAGGTAGTAGCTGTCGCCCTCCATGCGCATGCGCTTGGTGTCTTCGATGGTCGAGTTGGTCTGGATGCAGAGCAGGATGTCCTGGTACTCAGCGTCTTCTCGCTCGATGTAGTGCACGTCGTTGGTGGCCACCAGGGGCAGGTCAAGCTGGCGGGCGAGTTGCACCATGCTGGCTGTGAGACCCGCCAATTCGGCCAGGCCGTGTTCGTAGACTTCCAGGTAGAAGCGTCCGGGGAAGGTTTCCTTGTACCAGGCCGCGGCCCGCCGCGCGCCCTCAATGTTGCCATCCAGCAAGGCACGCGGTATCTCGCCGGTCGGGCAGCCGGAGAGGGCGATCAGGCCGTCGTTGTGCTGGGCGAGGAGATCCTTGTCCACGCGCGGCTTGTAGTAATAGCCGGTGAGGTGGGCTTCTGTAGTCAGCTTGATGAGGTTGTGGTAGCCCGTGCGGTCCATGGCCAGCAGGGTGAGGTGGGCGCTGCCATCCTGCCGGCCGTCGCGGTCTTGGCGGCTGCGGGGAGCCACGTAGGCTTCCATGCCCACGATGGGCTTGATGCCATGTTCTTGGGCAGTGGTGTAGAACTCGATCACGCCGTACATGGCCCCGTGATCGGTGAGGGCGAGGCTGGTCATGCCGAGGTCTTTGGCCTTGGCCACCAGCTTGTCAATCTTGGCCATGCCATCCAGCAGGCTGTACTCCGAATGGACGTGGAGGTGGGTAAACTCAGCCATAGCTACCCCCAGGGAGTAGGCGTGGGTTTTGTGCTCACCCCGATTATACCACAGCCACGCTCGCCCGGCTACCGGCATCCCTTCCACGGCGTGTGCAAAGTCGCGGGGGGCGGCCAGAAAACCTCCCGCAGATTCATTCCAACCACAGACCACGACGGGAGTTCACAACTCCGGGCGTGCTGGGGCTCAACCTGCGGGAGGTTGAGCTGACTTTGCACAGGCCCTGGCATCCCTCCTGGTGAGCGTATCACGTTGGGGATATGGAGACAGGTGAAATCAGGCAATCCGCTCCGCGAACCAGCCGGAAGTGCGGGCCGCGGCTCTGCATAATCGCCGAACACGTTCGATTATGCACAAGGCACTTGTCCCCAAGCTGTTACGCTCACTTGCCGTCTCGGTGATTGGACACATTTCGGTCAGCGGCCAATAACCGTTGCCGTAGTCCTTTGTCCTGCTACCTGGAACCACGAAACGTCCGGTTCCCTCTCCCCATCCGGGAGAGGGTTAAGGTGAGGGGCGATTCCAGACTCAAGTCCACCCTCATCCCAACCTTTTCCCTAAGAGGGAGAAGGGGCTGGAAGCGGCGGGTTGCGAAGGTATTCTCTGGAGAATCATCAAGCCGTACCTGCAACAACGCTGCGTGGTTCTGCAGCCACCCGTCTAGGCCACGCAGGCGGCGTGTGCGCCCTGGTAGCTGCCAGAGCCTGCCCCGCTGTGTCGCCCATCGGGCGCTTCCGTCGTCAGGGCAAGATGTGTCCAATCATCAGTGTCGTCGTCTTGCTACTGTCCTGCTATCCTGGTATAATGCACGTACTTCCTCAGATTGGGAGGCCACATGACCCGACTGATCATCGTTCGTCACGGTCAGACGGAATGGAACCGCGTGGAGCGCTTCCGCGGTCGTGCCGATCTGCCTCTGAACGAAACCGGCCTGCGCCAGGCCCAGGCCGCCGGCCGCCGCATCGCGTCTCGCTGGACGCTGTCCGCCGTCTACTCAAGCCCGCTACAGCGGGCCATGTCCACTGCCCAACCCATCGCCGCCGCTCAGGGCCTGCCTGTGTTGCCGCGCCAGGAGTTGATTGACATAGACTACGGCGACTGGCAGGGCCTGTCCCCCGACGAAGTTGCCGCCCGCTATCCAGCCGAGCATGCCCTGTGGCAGACGCAGCCTCAGCGCGTGCAGATTCCCGGCGGGGAGAGCCTGGAGGGGGTGCGAGCGCGGGCAGTAGCGTGCATGGAGGAGCTGGCCGCCCACCATGACGGGCAGACCATCGTCCTCGTGTCGCATCTGGTTGTCTGCCGTCTGCTTGTGCTGGCGGCCCTGGGCTTGGACTCCAGTCACTTCTGGCGCATACGACAGGAGACAGCCACGCTGAATGTCTTTGAGTGGGAGCAGGGCGTCTATGGCATCGTCGCCATCAACGACGCCTGCCATGTGGAGGGGGCCTAGCGGGGTTGGGGGGTTTGGGGATCGGGGTGGCCCCGCAGGTCG
>DAOUCN010000265.1:0-7951 GCA_034431995.1 Chloroflexota bacterium
GCCTTGACGCGCACCAGCACGTCGCGCTCGCCCACCGCGGGCACGGGTATATCCTGCATCTCCAGGGGCTTGCCGATGGCGACGAGACGAACAGCTTGCATTCGTCGTCCGTCCTCCGGCCTACTTCCCCGCCGCCTTGTAGAGGAACGTATGCCCGAAGCTGATGCTATTGATCGTCTGCTTGGTCTCCGAATACATGCTGGGATCGTCCTCGAACCAGGGATCGTGACTGCCCGTGCGGAAAAGCCGCGCCGCCCAATCAAGGTAGTTGGCCTGGCCGCTCAGGTGATAGGCATAGGCCATGGCATCGGCGCCCAGCACCAGCCAGTTGTTGACCGCGGGGTCGCCATTGTCGTTGTCCTCGCCGGGGATGCCTGTTCGCCCGTCGAACCACCAGTTGTAGGGATAGGCGGCGCGGGGGCCGGAAGCAATGGGCGACAAGTCAATCCAGGCGTAGGTATGCAGGAAATTGGCGAAGGACAGGAAGGAGCCGCGAGCATTGTATGTATCGGCCAGACCGAACTCGGAGCGCGCCTCGATGTAGCTGGCCAGTGCCCGCAGGTAGAGGTTGATCGTCCAGGGGCGCAGCTCCAGGTCTTGGCCCGTGGGCCCATTGATATAGGGCTGGGCGCTGGCCCTGGCCCAATGCACCAGGGCATCGGCCACCGTCAGGTAGCGCACATCGGCGGTGGCGCGGTAGGCCGCCACCGCTATAGACAGGTTGTTGGCCGCTGGCCTTTCGCCCAGGCTGTACAGGCCATCGCCCAAGGCCCAGCCCAGCCCGTTGCACGTGCCCGCCGGGAACAGGCTGCACAGGTGGTCGTCGTTGTGCAAGCGATATTCAATACAGTCCGCCAGCTCCAACGCGGACTGGTATGCCTTCTCGTAGCCGGTCAGGTAGTAGGTCAGCAGCATCCCATTCACGCCGAAGGCGATGTCCGGGTGGCCGCTGTTGGCGTTGCGATGCGGATTGGTGAAGCCAGGCTCATCGTGGCCGCTGTGGCCGAAGATGATGCCGTCGCCCCAGTGGCGGGGGCTGTGGCGATTGTGCAGGATGTCTATGTCAGCCGTGTGGCGGTCCAGGGCTTCGGCCAACTGGAACCAGCGCGAGTCGCCACCGCGGGCCCATTGCAGCCATGCGCCTTGGTCGTTGTCATACTTGGGATTCAGCGGCGCGACCTCGTAGCCTTCGTAGTCCAGCGGCCAGTCGCCGTAGTCGAAGATGCCATAGAAATCGGTGCCCTCCAGGGCATCGAACAGGTTATCGAAGAGATGCTCCCAGGCATCGCCCTTCTCGGACGATGTGGTAAGCTGGTCGTCCACGTACTGCTCGTGCTCCGGCCAGGTGGATCGGTTGATGAGCGCGGTCTGGCCGAAGGCGCCGCTGTCCACGTACCACGCAGCAGGTGCCTGGCCGAAGAGGCTGGGCAGCATGGGCGGCGGCTGCGGCGAGGTGGGAGAAAGGATAATCTCATGGGTCTTGTGCTCGCCCGGGCGCAGGTTGAAGGCGTAGCTGGTCGGGCCGAACTCGGTGGGGAAGAGGCCGATCTCGATTATCTTGTTGGGGTAGGCGCGCAGGGCCTTGGGGAAGTTCTGCCAGAAGTCGCGCACGCCCACCGTCCAGCCGCCGTTGCCGCCAGCGATGCTCAGCCAGCCCTGGGCGTGATGTCCACTGTCCACCACCGTGCTGCCCAGGGTCGTGCGGTAGCCACGGAAGCTAACGTACGACTGCATACGCGGCCGGGTGTCCAAGGGAGCGCCCTCCCAGTCGGTCAGCGTCGGATAGAGATTCCAGTGCTCGTTGCCGCTGGAATCCTGATAGACCACCAGTCCGGAGCTCAGGCCGCCGCTGGCCGTCGTGCCATCGCCGCCGGCGTAGTAGGTGAGGGGCGCGGTTAAGTCGGTGTTGAGCACGAGCGATATATCAGCCACGTTGACGCTGTTGGTGCCGCCGATGTCGAAGCATTCCAGTTGCTCGTACTCACCCAACGGGCATAGCTTGTCGTTCTGCACGGTATGGAACAGGCGCACGGTAGACTGGCCGGCGTAGAACCAGTAGCGACTGGTGTAGTTCAAGAAGACCGTACCGCCGGCGTTGCGGTAGGCGCCCTGCACGTGGACGGAGACGCGCATCGGCCCTCGCAGCGCCACGGTCACACTGACCGGCCCGGTCGTGGTGTGGGCCTGGCCGCCAGCGTCTATGGCCCGCCCGTGGAGGGGCGAGGTCAGGTGCGGCGCGGTCAGGCGGCCGTCCGACTTGCTGATGCTGAACTGGGCCGTGCCGGTCTGAATGGTGACGGCCGAGGCATTCTCGGTCACATTCAGCGTCGGGAACGTGGGCAATGCCCCACCGCTGCCCAGGAGGCGGTACTGTGCGCTGCCGCTGGCGGGCACATCGGCCTGGAAGTCCACCAGCAGCCAGCGCACGGGCTTGCTGGCGTCATTGGGCGCGCCGCCCCAGCGGGCCAGGGCCGTAAACTGGGCCGGCACGGGCGTGCCGCCCGGCCCCAGCAGGTGCAGCAGGGCAAGGCTGGTCAGGTTCAACGAGCGGGGGATGGGCACACCAGAGGTGACCGGCTCGCCGCTGCGGGCCACGGCCAGCGTGTTGCGCACACGCAGCGTGACATCCAGGTTGGTTGATGCCGGTGGCGCATAGGTGCTGAGGATCACGGGCTGGAATCGCTTGCGGTTGAGGGTAGCGGGATTGATGGTGGCTGTCCTGGTGGGCGTGCGGGTCGCGGTGCCAAAGGATGTCGGGGTGCGTGTTGCCGTGCGGGTACGCGTCTGGGTCGCCAGCGCGGTGGGCGTACGCGTAGTGGTGGGGCCGGCTGGTGTACCCTTCCAGCGGTTGTAAAACACGTTGAGCAGGGTAACGAACTCGCCGGTCGCCTTTTGGTTGCCGGCTGCCGTTGGGTGACTATCGCCAGAGCCGTAGGCGCTGTAGTTGTTGTTGACCGTCTGGACATGTTGGATTGCTCCTCCCCACCAGCGGTGGTGATTGCCTGTGGCAGAGCCCAGGTCGTTGGTGTTGCTATTGCCACCGTTGGATGTGAGCACATTGTAGAAATCGAAGACGGCTACGTTGTTGTAGGCGTAGCTGGCCAGCCAGTTACCAACCAGCCAATTGTTGAAGGCTCGCGCATTGGCCGCGTAGGTGGGGTCTGTATCAGCGGCCCTCAGGGGCGGGGCAGCAATGACGACGAAGAGCTTGTCCTGCCGCGTGGCAAAGTAGGCGAGGATGTCGTTGTAGATGCCCTTGGCGTTGCCAACGGTGTGATACTCCGACCCTGCGTCCTGGCCGCGCAGGGGATTGTTGCCCGTGGTGGGTGGATCCGTTGCCTCTCCCCCCAGGTTGGAATTGGGGAAGCAGGACTTGAACATGATGATCTCGTTCTGGCCGCCCGGATCGCTGCCCAGGCGCGAGTAGCTGGAGTTCTGCCCGCTTTCGGCGTAGAGTGCGCTCAGGTACGTGTTGCGATGCGGGCCAGCGAACCAGTTGTACCAGTGGCCGATGTCGGTGTGATCGCCGATGGTGTCAAAGCCCACGTCGGCGTCGGTTGGGCCCCAGCCGTAGTTCGTATCGCTGACGAAGTAGTTGTTGTCGCGCAGGGCAATGCCCAGGTTACCGTTGCCGTCTTCGAGCCAGGCCTCGCCGGTGGAATGGTGAATGAAGACGAGCTTGACGGGATGGCTGGGGGGATTGGGGTTCAGGCTCTGGGGAGATTGTTGGGGCGCGCCCTCGCGGTCAGGCGGAGGGGCGGCGGCATGGCCGCTGTCTGCCGTCGGCGGCGAGGCTGACGTGCCGACACCTGTGCCGCACGAAGCTAGGACTGCCCAAAGAGCCACAGTCACGATGATAACGAGCATCCAGACGTGCCGTGTCTGCGAGGCGTGCATGATAGCCTCCCGCTACACGTGCTTGGCCCTCATCCAGAGGGATGTGACCGCAACCTTCCAGACTTCCGAAGTCTCCGGAGACTTCGGAAGTCTGGCAGCGCACTTACGGAAAGTTGGATCAACCGCAAAACCCGCAAAGGACGCAAAGACCACCTTCTCGCTTTGCGCTCTCTGCGTTCTTTGCCGTTCAGGAGAACCCCACTACCGGACAGTCTCATCCTTTATGACCTGCGTGACGATGCGCACGGCATCGCGCACCAGGCCCGCACACACGCTATCGTGCAGCCCAAGCTGCGCTATCGCCCGCCTCCCCTCCGGCGTGCCGACGTCGTGGCCCAGGAGATCGCGGCACGCGAGGTGGCCGTGGCGCTCGTTGAAACGGCGCATGAACTCGCGGGCTATCTCGTAGGTTTTGAGCTTGGCGGCGTCGTCCTCGGCCCTGACCTTGCCGTACTTCATGCCAATCACCATCAGGGCGCCGGTGACCGCGCCGCAGGTCTCGCCGGTGCGGGCCAGGCCGCCGCCGAAGGCGGCCGCCACGCGCAGGGCAGTCTCCCGGTCCAGGCCGAACTCCTCGGCAAAGGCCGAGAGGACAGCCTGGGAGCAGTTGAACCCCTGATTGAACGTAGTGGCAGCATCATCGGCTTTGGTTGTGATGCGCTCCCTCCTTGATAGCGTAGTGGCACTCCTTGTGATGCTCCCATTGTAGTCCCTAGCTGCGCCCGCGTCAAGGCCGTCGCCCCAGTCAACAGCAGTCAACCTGCCGCAGGTTGCGAACCTGCGGCACGCTCTTCGCATGGTTGCAGACTGTGCTGGGCAGATAGGTTTGTCCGCAACGTATTGACAGGACACGGATCAGGTGGTATAATAGCTTGTGTAAACAGTTACATAGGCTGCCTGAGGGCTAGCGGTTGACGCGTCAGCGGTCGCAGTCTGGTCTTGGCTGTGGGTATGCTGTTCCTGCTTCGCTGCTGTACCTCTGCTCTTTTGCAATCATCGGCTCATCACTCTGGATCGCACCAGGAATACACATAGTAGCCTTGGGGCAAAGATGCCGCAGGCCAACGTGACCCCGATGGCAGCGACTCTTGTCCCCAGTGCGCAGTGTTGCGACGGTACAGATGGCTACCATCAGAGACGTTGCCAGGCACGCACATGTCTCAGTTGCTACCGTTTCGCGGGTCATCAACGGCAGCGGCATCGTTAGTGATGAGCTGCGCCAGCGGGTACAGAAGTCCATCGCCGCGCTCGGCTTCGAGCCGGACTTCCTAGCCCAGAGCTGGCGCACCCGTCTCACGCGCACGGTAGCTGCCGTTATTTCCGACAACACCAGCCCCCATCACGGTATCATCTTGCGCGAGGCGGCGGCCCTCGCCCTGGCGCATAACCATAGCCTCATCCTCTGCACCACGTTCAACGATGCTGAGACCGAACGGCGCTACCTGCGCATGTTGCGCCTGCGCCACGTTGACGGCGTCCTGCTCAACACGGTAGATGGATCCCCCAATGAGGTGCGCGCCCTGACGGATCTGGGCGTGCCCGTCGTCATGCTCAACCGCCCTCGCGATGGCTATGGCCCCATGGTTGACGCTGTGATCGTGGACAGTCGTCGCGGCTCATGTGCCCTGGTTGACCACCTCATCCGGCTCGGCCATCGGCGTATCGGCCTGCTCTTCGGCAATCTGCATGAGTTCCATCGGCGGGAGCGTCTGCAGGGCTATCGAGATGCACTCCAGGCTCATGGCCTGGACTACGACGAGGACTTGGTTCGCCAGCTCCGACCCGGGCATGCGGACAACTCGCACCCCGTCATTGATCTGCTGTCTCTTTCGCCACCACCCAGCGCCGTGTTTGCAGCCGGCTACAGCACCGGCCTCAGCACCCTGACGGCGCTACGGGCAGCGGGGGTGCGCATCCCAGAAGACATCGCCTTCACCATGTACGATGATGTGCCGTGGGGTGCCTTCGTTGATCCACCGCTGACCCTGGTGCAGAATCCCGGCGAAGAGGTTGGACGAGTGGCCATGGAGCTTATCCTCGCTCGCCTCGCCGACCGCACCAGGCCGCCGCAGGAGGGGCGCATCCACCCGAGACTGGTGGGGCGCCGCTCCTGCGGCTGGACGGGGCCAGTTGGTGCTGCGGCCACAGAACGCGCGGAGGATCCACGGACCTAGGGCGCAGCAGTCATTCACAATGCCCGCGGCGTCCAGTCGCAGAATGAGACACGGATGAGAATCGAGTAGGTCGGCAGTCTCCCTGCGCCTGTCCTGTGCCGGACAGGCACAGGACAGGCTTTCGCCGACATGCGTGCGGAGGCAGCAGAATGCCTGGCAATGCTCAGAGCAACAACACGCTGCTTGAGGTCAATGATCTCAGGAAGCATTTCCCGATCAAGCGTGGCTTCTTTCGCTCCCAGGTTATCGGCTATGTCAAGGCCGTGGACGGGATCAGCTTCTACATTCGTGAGGGCGAGACGCTGGGATTGGTGGGCGAAAGCGGCTGCGGCAAGACCACCACGGGCCGCCTCATTCTGCGGGCGTACGATCCCACCAGCGGCGAAATCTGGTTCAAAGACCGCAAACTGGGACGGGTCAACGTCGCGACTCTGGACAAGCACCAGCTGCGGCAATTGCGCCAGAACATGCAGTTGATCTTTCAGGACCCCTATTCCTCCCTCAATCCTCGCATGACCCTGCTTGAGATCGTGGGTGAGCCTTTGTATGTGAACAATGTGGCGAAGGGGAGCGAGATGAAAGACCGGGTGGCTGAGCTTCTGCGCGTTGTCGGCCTACGCCCCGAGTACATGAGCCGCTATCCCCATGCCTTCAGCGGCGGGCAGCGCCAGCGCATCGGCGTTGCCCGCGCCCTTGCCCTCAATCCCCAACTCGTCGTCTGCGATGAGCCGGTCTCGGCCCTTGACGTTTCTGTCCAGGCGCAGGTGCTCAACCTGCTGCAAGAGCTTCAGGAGAAGTTCAGCCTCACCTATCTGTTTATTTCCCATGATCTGAGCGTGGTCGAGCACATCAGCGACCGTGTCGCCGTCATGTATGTGGGCAAACTGGTTGAGCATGCCCTGACGGCGGAGTTGTTCCTGAACCCGCGTCATCCCTACACCGAGGCGCTGCTGTCGGCGGTGCCCAAGCCTGATCCCCGCATCCGGACAGAGCCAATCGTGCTGCCCGGTGAAGTCGCCGATCCCGCGCATCCGCCCAGCGGCTGCTATTTCCATCCGCGCTGCCGCTATCGCATAGCGCGTTGCGAGAGCGAGGAACCGTCCTTGCGGCAGATTGCCCCAGATCACTTTGTGAGTTGCCATCGCGCCGAGGAGTTGTCCCTGATAGGCGTCGCAGGCCTGGCCGAGCCGACCAGTTAGTGGTCCACCACACGGAAGATGACATGTCATGCAGGCTGCTCTGGGCGCAGGCCAGCCTGCCCCCTGCACTGCGCCCAGGGCAGGCAGTAATGACAACCGTGATGGGACGTTTCTGAGCCGACGCATGCCGCCGACGGCATGGGGTTCTGGTCAGAAACTCCGGTCTGTCATGCTGAGCGCAGTTCAGCGAAGCATCTCCCCCTGGGGCCACGAGAGATGCTTCGTCGCAAAGGACGGTCCTCTCTGGCCTGCCACGTGCCAGGGCAGGCAGCATGACAGCCGTGATGGGACGTTCTTGGGCCGACGCATGCCGCCCACGGCATGGGGTTCTCAGAATGACGACCATCACAATCCGTGGCTGACCACTAGTCCTCGACGGGAGAGCAGGACATTGTCTTGCCTCGGTGGTGTTAGCGTGTTGATGGCAAAGACGATTCCTGGTCGGTTTCGGTTGGTCTAGGCCAGACGTGAAAGGAGGTGAGAGCCAATCCAAACAGCCGTAGCATGCAACCCGCGAGTGGATCATTGTACGAAGCCGTACCAATCTGCTCAGAAGGAGGACAGTAACATGGCAAGGACACGTGAGATCACCCGTCGCCAGTTCATGCGCCTGGGCGCACTGGCAGCCATGGGTACAGTGGCGGCGGCCTGTGGGCCGACGCCCCCGCCGACTCCGAATAC
>DAOUCN010000266.1:0-3329 GCA_034431995.1 Chloroflexota bacterium
GATCAGCGCCATCCGTGTTACCTTCTATCCGCCTGTGACGCCCACACCTACCCGGACGGCCACGAACACACTGACGTCCACAGCCACGGCCACAGCCACACCCACCGACACGGCGACGCCCACTCCCGGCCCCGCCTACGAAGTGCGCGTCAATGCCGGCGGCCCCGACTACGTGGATAGCGACGGCAAGCTCTGGCTGGCTGATCAGCAATTCGAGCCTCCCGACGGCTGGGGCTACTCCGGTGGCGAGGTCTACTCCACCGCAGCCCCCATCGCCGATACCGACGACGACCCTCTGTATCAGAACGAGCGCTGGGGCATGACGCAGTACCGCTTCACCGTCCTCAACGGCGAGTACGAAGTCGAGCTGCGCTTCGCCGAGCTGTTCTACGCTGGCGTAGGCCAGCGCGTCTTCGACGTTGAGATCGAGAATGTCCCTGTCCTCACCGCCTTCGACATCTTCGCCGCCGCGGGGGGCAGGTACATCGCCCTCAACCGAATCTTCACAGTCAACGTCACGGACAATCGTCTGAACATCGAGTTTCATCCCAAGGTGCAGAGCGCTGAAGTGACAGCCATCCGGGTGACCTCCCTTGCCCTCGTCCAGCCGACGCGCACGCCGACCGTCTCGCCCACGCCGTCGCTGACCCTGACACCGACCGCCACGCCGACGCCGGTGAACACGCCCACGCCTACGCCGACGGCCACGATCACCCCAACACCCACCGACACCGCGACGCCAACCTTCACCGCCACAGCCACGTCCACAGTCACGCCCACAGCCACCAACACGCAGACGCCGTCGCCCACACCAGTCTACGACCAGCGGGTGAACGCCGGTGGCGGCGCGTACACCGACATCAGCGCAAAGCTCTGGTCTGCAGATCAGGCCTATGTGCCCGGCTCGTGGGGCTACCTGGATGGACTCAGCTACAGCGTACCCAATGCCATCGGCAATACCGATGACGACACGCTGTACCAGAGCGAACGCTACTGGCCATCGGGCGGAGGCTACGTCTTCGACGTACCGAACGGCACATACCAGGTGGAGCTGAAGTTTGCTGAGCTCTACTACGGCTCCATTGGCTCGCGCAAGTTCGATGTCAAGATCGAGGGCTTCCTCGTCCTGGATGACTTCGATGTGTTCGCTGCCGCGGGTGGGAAGTTCATGGCCGTTGATCGCGCCTACCTGGTGTCTGTTGTTGACGGCCACTTGAACATAGACTTCCTCGTCGTGACCGGCGCGCCCAAGGTCAACGCCATCCGCGTCGCCCGCCAGTAGGGACGCCCCCGCGGATCATCCTCCTTAGAACCTCCCGGAGGTTCCGAACTTTCCGGGAGGTTTGCTCTCAACGTTCCCCTTGACGACTCCTATGTGCCTCGGCTATAATCGCCCCACCGTGAAGAGGCCCATCACCGCCGTGCTGTTCGACATGGGCAGCACGCTGTCGCACCAGAATCCTACCCGCGAGGACGTGATCACCCAGTTCCTGGACGCGCGCGGGTACCCCCACTCCGTTCGCGATGTCCGCGTGGCGCTCCTGGCCGCGGACACGTGGTGGCATGCCTGGGCAGCCAGCACACCCACTGCCGCCCGCACCGAGGAGGTCCGCCAGGCCATGCGCATGACCTACAGGAACACGCTCCTCACCGCCCTGCGACTGGCCACCGACGATGGCCTGGCCCAGGAACTGACCGACGTCTTCCGTACCAGCATCATGCGCCGCCACAACGCTCTCTTCTCCGACGTCATGCCCACCCTGCGTACACTGCGCTCGCGCGGTCTTCGTCTGGGCATCGTGTCCAACTGGGACCTGTCACTGGAAGATCATTGCCGTGAGCTGGGCCTGACTACCTACTTCGATACGATCGTCGGGTCGAGCGCTGTCGGCGTCGAGAAGCCAGACCCCGCAATCTTCCGCATCACCCTTGAGCGACTGGCTGTCTGTCCGGACCAGGCGATACACGTGGGCGATATGTACTTCTCTGATGTAGTTGGTGCTCGTCGGGCTGGGATCATGCCCATCCTACTGGATCGCTACGACCTTCAGCCCGAGGCAGACTGCCTGCGCATCCAGTCTCTGCAGGACATCCTCCCACTGGTCAGTGGGGCCACATAGGATGAAAACGCAAAGTTGGGCGAACACAAGGTTCGCCCCCTGTGTTCCTCCCCCTGTGTTTGCCCCTGTTCCCTTCGATCGCCCGGCAAAACGCCCTTGCAAAACGCGTGGCGACGTGATAAGATAGCCATAGAGACATCCGTGCCTCTACGACCGCCATCAGGGAGACGACCATAGCCATGAAAGTCCTCTTTCTTCGTGACGTGAAAGGCACCGCCCGGGCCGGTGACGTGAAGGACGTCGCCGAGGGGTTTGCCCGCAACTTCTTGCTTCCGCAGGGTCTCGCCGTGGCTGCCACCGCTGGCGCCCTGAAGAACGCCAAGTACCAGCAGCAGATCGCCGAGGAAAAGGCAAACCGCGTGCGCAGCGAGAACGAGTCCCTGGCCGCGCGTCTGGCGGAGGTCAGAGTCACGTTCAAGGTCAGGGTTGGCGAGCAGTACCGCCTCTACGGCTCTATCACCAGCGCCGACGTGGCCGAAGAGGTCGAGAAGGCCATTGGCCAGCCCATCGAGAAGCGCAAGGTCATCCTTGACGAGTCAATCAAGCACCTGGGCACCTACAGGGTTCCGATCAAGGTCGGTGATCTGGAACCTGCTGTGACTGTCGTTGTGGAGGACGAAGCCGGAATCGTACCCACTCCGGAGGTGGTCTCCGCTATCGAGTAGCACGCGCCTACCGCTGACTCATGGAGACAGGGGGTGATGGCGCCACCGCGTCTCGTAGCCTCTCTGGTCGAAGCGTTGCGCAGAGCATCCGGAGGGTGGAGCGGATGATCCCGCCAATCTCATCGAGGAGTAGGGGGATGAAACGCATTGCCTGCGCGAGATCTTCGACATCGTGCAGCGCATCCGCGCCGAAGGCCTGACCGTCCTGCTGGTGGAGCAGAACGTGCGCCAGACGCTGAGCATTGCCGACACGGCGTTTGTCATGGAGAATGGTCGCGTGACCATGAGCGGCGCAGGCAAAGACCTGCTCAATGACGACCACGCGCGCCGGGTGGACCTGAGGGCGTGAGTCGTGGGGGCGAAGCATGTGGCGAAAGGATGTGCACTGCCCGCATCCAGAGTTCTCTCGCCGCCAGATGCTTCGCCCCTCCCGCGTATCATGAGGAGATCAGTGACAACGCCCATCCTCCGCCGCGCCCGCCCCGAAGACAAAGACCCCATCCTGGCCTTCACTGCCAACACCTGGGACTGGGGCGACTACATC
>DAOUCN010000267.1:0-4865 GCA_034431995.1 Chloroflexota bacterium
CTCCAGTACTCGCTTGTGCTATACTGCGTTCGCTGCCTGGCGACAGGAGGCCCACATCCATGACCGAGAAGCTCTTCTACCTTGATTGCTATCTCCGCGAGTTTGCGGCACGCGTTGTGCGCAGAACGGTTGCTGGCAGACATCCTGCGATCGTCCTCGATCGCACAGCCTTCTATCCCACCTCTGGCGGGCAGCCCCACGATACGGGAACGGTGAACGGGGTCGCGGTTGTGGACGTGCTGGAGGACGAAGCGACGGGGGATGTCGTCCATGTGCTCGAGGGGGACATTGGCGAGGAGCAGGTTCGCGGTAGCATTGATTGGGAGCGGCGCTTCGATCACATGCAGCAGCACACGGGGCAACATATTCTTTCCCAGGCATTCGAGAGAGTGCTCAATGCGCCCACCGTGTCCTTTCATCTTGGTGTGGACATCTGCACCATAGACGTGCAACTCGAAGCCATGACAGGCGACGAAGCGAGTTGCGTTGAAGACCTGGCCAATAGCGTCGTCTTCGAAGACAGGCAGGTGCGTATCCATCTCGTCGGGCGAGACGATATTGGGCGCTTTCCCTTGCGCAAGCCACCGGTCGTGGAGGGCACCGTTCGTATCGTTGAGGTCGAAGGCTTTGACTTCTCGCCATGCGGAGGCACCCATGTGCGCCGGGCAGGCGAGCTCGGCGTGATCAAGATCCGGCGATGGGAACGGCGAGGGGACAGCGTGCGCGTGGAGTTCCATTGCGGTCGCCGCGCCCTGGCTGACTACCGCTGGAAGAACGAGGCGGTGAACAGGCTCGCTGCGGCATTGAGCGTGCGCGATCGGGAGATGGTGGAGGCGGTAGAGCGCAGCCTGGCGCAGGGCCGAGAGCACTTCCGCCTGCTGGAAGAGGCGCAGTCCCTGGCAGTCGAGCTGGAAGCCCGGGCCCTGGCGGCGGAAACGCCCAGCGAGTGCGGCATGCGCGTGGTTGTGCGTGCGTTTAGGGACCGCGGCGGCGAGGACGTGCGCAGACTGGCCATGGCTCTGGCCACCATGCCAGCCACGGTGGGCTTGCTCGGCCTGCGCTCTGGCGACCGGGCCAGCCTGATTTTCGCCCGCTCCCCCGATCTTGCCCATGACATGACCGCCCTGCTGAGGAACGTGGTGCCGCTGATAGGCGGTCGCGGGGGCGGGACGCCTGCCCTCGCCCAAGGGGGCGGCCCGGGCGTTGACAAGCTGGAGACGGCCCTGGTCACCGCCCGTGATTTGCTTCTGCAGAGGTAACGCATATGCTTCAGGTTGAGCCGCTGGTGCACGTCGTGCGTGGCGGTCTGGTGGACGCCGTGCACATGGGGGCACTGGTGGTCGTGGATGCAGACGGCCGTCTGCTTTACCATGTTGGTGATCCACACCTTGTGGCCTATCCACGCTCATCGGCAAAGCCGCTCCAAGTCCTGCCGCTGCTGGAGAGCGGGGCCGCCGATCATTTCGGGTTCACCGATCGCGAGATCGCCATCATGTGCGCCTCCCATAGCGGCGAGGATGTGCACATCGCTACGGTGCAGGGGATTCTGGAGCGGATTGGCCTGGACGAGTCGGCTTTGCTGTGCGGGGTGCACGCGCCAGCGCACAAGCCAACGGCGGAGCGTATGCGGGATGCGGGCCTGAAGCCGAACTCGCTGCACTCGAATTGCTCGGGCAAGCACGCAGGGATGCTGGCACTGGCGCGCTTCCTGGGCGTTCCCACCGAGGGCTACGTCCAGGCTGGGCATCCGGTGCAACAGCGGGTTCTCGCTACTGTGGCGGCTTTCAGCGACATGGCGCCCGACAAGATCATCCTCGCCAGCGATGGCTGCACCGTTCCCACCTTCGGCATGCCTTTGTACAACTTCGCCCTGGCGGTGGCCCGGCTGGTGCAGCCGCAGGCGTGGGAGCCTGCGCTCCAGGCAGCGTGCCGTCGCGTGGTTAGGGCCATGCAAGCGTACCCCGAAATGGTCGGCGGTACGGGGCGGTTCGATACGGACCTTATGCGTGTTGCCACCGGCACGCTGATCTCGAAGGGCGGCGCCGACGGCTATCACTGCGCTGGTATCCTGCCCTGCGCAGCGTTCCCGAACGGTGCCGGCATTGCCCTCAAAGTGTTGGACGGCGACGTCAGTAACCGTGCCCGGCCGCTGGCAATGCTGGAGACTCTGCGGCAGCTCGGCGTGCTCACCGACGATCAGCTTGGGGCTCTGGCTGTCCATCGGCGTGCGCCGGTGCTAAACATGAGGGGAGAGAAGGTAGGAGAGACGAGAGCCCAGTTCTCTTTTCTGGTGGGCGAGCAGATGGCGAGAGACCCCGTCTCTTGAGCAATCTGATCTGTTCAGTTCGCAATGGATGTGGCCTATGGCAGGTGAGGAGGTCGCCATCCACGCTGTTCCATCGCGAGCGCGTGCCCAGTGCTTCAAGCCGTTCGTTGACTATCTGGAATCTCTGCTCGCGCAGACCGGTGCCTGACTATCCCCGCGAGGGGCACGAGGAGATACGACGTGGACGCATTCGGTCGCTACGTTGAAGCCAACAAGGATCGCTTTGTCGCAGAGCTGCAGGATCTGTGCCGCCAGCCCAGCATCTCGGCCCAGGGCGTGGGCATGATGGAGACCGCCGCCATGGTCGAGGCGCGGCTCAAGAAGTTGGGGGCCACGACGCAGGTCTTCCCCATCGAAGGCGGATACCCGGTCGTGTATGGCGAGATCGGCGAGGGGCCGCGCACCCTGATGGTGTACAATCACTACGATGTGCAGCCGCCGGAGCCGCTAGAGCTATGGCAATCCCCACCCTTCGCCGCCGAGATACGCGACGGCAAGCTGTATGCTCGCGGCGTGGCCGACAACAAGGGCAACCTGATGTGTCGCATCCAGGCCGTTGAGGCATGGCTCGCCACCCGAGGTCCCCTGCCGCTCAAGATCAAGTTCGTCGTTGAGGGGGAGGAGGAGACCGGAAGCACCCATCTGGCAGCTTTCGCCGACGCCCATCGCTCTCTGCTGCACGCAGACGGCTGTCTGTGGGAAGCGGGCTACAAAGACATTACGGACAAGTACGTGATCAGCCTCGGCCTCAAGGGCATCTGCTACGTGCAACTGGAGTGCCACACCGCCAACCGCGATATGCACTCGGCCAGCGCCACAATCGTACCCAATGCTGCGTGGCGGCTGGTCTGGGCCCTGAACACGCTCAAAGCCCCCAACGACTATATCCTGGTGGAGGGGCTGATGGAACACGTGGTTCCACCCACAGCGCAGGACATCGAGCTCCTGAAGGCCATTCCGTACCAGGAAGATCTGCTCAAGAAAGACTACGCTATCCCGGCCTTCATTCGCAATCTGACGGGCCTGGAGCTGCTCAAGAAGCATCTCTTCGAACCAACGTGTACCATCTGCGGTTTCCTCAGCGGATACACGGGCCCCGGGTCCAAGACCGTTCTGCCGAACTATGCGCAGGCGAAGGTGGATTTCCGCCTGGTGCCGGACCTGACGCCGGAGCTGGTGCTCGACCTGTTGCGCAAGCACCTCGACCGTCGAGGTTTCAGCGACATCACGATCGTGCAGACCGATGGCGAGATGCCCGCCCGCTCGCCGGTGGACAGCCGGGTGGCGCAAGCCAGCATTTCAGCGGCACAGACGGTCTACGGCCACAAGCCGGTGATCTATCCCAACATGGCCGGCAGCGGACCAATGTATCCCTTGTGCCAGGCCGCCGGCATCCCCACCACCAGCGGCGGCTGCGGCTACGCCCAGTCCAATGGTCATGCGCCGAACGAGAATATCCGCCTGACGGACTACTTGCAGGCCATTCAGTACGTCGCGGAGCTCATCCGCAACTTCGCGTGATGGTGAATCTCGTGTATGCTGATCTCGTTGCGCTGAATGGCGTCATTCACACCCTGGCTGCGCGGCCGCGCGTGTCAGCCCTGGCCGCACTCGGTGGTCGCATCGTAGCGGTCGGCAACGACGACGAGGTGTGTGCCCTGGTAGGGCCTGGGACGAGGGTGATTGACCTGCGCGGGCGCTGCGTTGTGCCAGGCATGATAGACGCCCATGTGCACTTCTCCTGGTTTGGCCGCACGCTGATGACGGTGAACCTGGACGGGGCAGCGTCGCTGGAGGAGTGCCTGGTGCGTGTGGCCGACGCCGTACGCGAGCCAAGCGAGAGCCACAGGCTAGCTCCTGGGGAAGGCACGCGCTGGATTCTGGGGCACGGCTGGAATCACAACCGCTGGCCCGTTCCACGCATGCCCGATCGCTCGTCTCTGGACGCGATTGCGCCCCATGTCCCGGTCCTCCTCAGGCGCAAGGACGGCCACTCTATCTGGGTCAATTCCCAGGCCCTGACCCTGGCGGGTATCACGCACGACACTGCTGATCCCCCTGGCGGGTGCATTGATCGCGACCCGCTGACAGGGGAGCCAACGGGAATCTTGCGGGAAAACGCGATGCAGTTGGTGATGCGGCTGGTGCCGGAGCCTGCTCCCGAGGACATTGAGCGGGCCTTGCTTCTGGCCCAGGCACAGGCGCTGGCTGCCGGCGTCACCGGCGTTCACAACATGGAAGACCCACGCGTGTTCTCCGCTTTGCAGCGTCTGGACGCGGCTGGCCGCCTGATCGTCCGTGTGTGTCAGGCGATCCCGCGTCAGCATCTGGACGACGCCATCCGCCTGGGGGTCCGCACTGGCTTCGGCAATGAGCGCGTGCGTGTGGGCGGGCTGAAGCTGTTTGCCGACGGCAGCCTGGGCTCCGGGACGGCGTTGATGCTAGAGGACTACTGCGGCCAGCCGGGCAATCGCGGTGTGGCCACCATGCCGAAGGATGAGATGCGCGAGGCGGTGCGCCGGGCGACGCTGGCAGGCAT
>DAOUCN010000268.1:0-5274 GCA_034431995.1 Chloroflexota bacterium
CGAGGGAATAGACGATGCTGACGCCAAAACCCTCTACATCGCCAAAGGACTGCTGAATGACCTTGGCCAGATACTGCACAGTGACGACAATATCAGTGATGCCGTTGTTCTTGAGCAGATCAATGATGTGGGCCATCACTGACTTGTTGACCAGCGGAACAAGGGGCTTGGGGCGTTCGATGGTGAGAGGACGCAGGCGCGATCCCTCGCCGCCTGCCATGACAACTGCTTTCATCGTTGTCCTCCAGAGGTCTGTCGTGGAGCGCCAGCGGGGGGACCGTTGTCCCCCTCGCTGCACTAGCCTTTGCGCTCCGGCGCTTCCTCTGCTTGCCCGGCAACGTCGGCTTCAACGTCGTAGATCGCCGTGGTGATGGCCCAGGCGACGATGCCCCATGATCCGCCAGCGATAAGTATGACAAGCGCGAGGGATTGGAGGGTCAGCGGCGTGGTGCCCGGGCCGGCGTTCTTGATCATGCCGAAGAGGGAAAGGGCGATCGCTACCAATGCGGCAGCCAGCCCGACGTAAAGAGGAACGCGATTGGGGCGAGCAGGACTCTGTGACGGACCGGCCATGTGATGTCACCTCAGTCAGGTTTCAAGAGAATCTTGAGCGCGTCGGGCTCGACGGCATGGGCGAAAGCAGCAAGCCCGTCGCGCAGAGGGTAGACGCCAGAGACAAGGTCCGCAACGACGACCAGGCCGCGCTCAAGGATACGCAAGGCTGCGGCAAAAGGCCCGCAGCGGGACCCCACGATGGTCACTTCGTCCACGACAACAGGCGTGAGGGCCAGGGGTGGGGTGCCGTGGAACGTGCTCTTGAGCACAAGAGTACCCCGTGGCCGCAGCAAAGAGCGTGCCATCTCGAAGCCCGAGGGGTTGCCCGTGCAGTCCACAACGACATCGGCCCAGGGGTCCGCACGCTGTTCACTGGTGAGGGTAGATATGCCCAGGGTCGTCAACCGCGCCAACTTGGCGGGATGCTTGCCGATGACGGCGAGGTCGCAGCCTACCAGCCTGAGCACTTGGGCGACCAGCAGGCCAAGCTTGCCATCACCGAGAACAATGACATGATCGGTTGGCCGGATGTGGACCTGATCGAGTACTTCGAGAGCAGCCGCCAGCGGTTCGACGAAGACAGCCTGCTCATCGGTCAGGGTATCAGGAACGACGTGCAGGTTAGCTTGGGGCAAGACCAGGTAATCGGCGAAGCTGCCATCGCGGCCCGCGATGCCCAGCACGGTGCGCTGAGTGCAATGGGTGGGCATGCCTGTCAGGCAGGGCGTGCACTTGCCGCAGGCCGCGTTGATCTCACCGACGACTCGCCGACCCAGGAGCGTGCTGTCTGCTGCCTCGTGCACGATGCCGACGAACTCGTGACCCAGGACGCCGTGGAAGTCCATGTAGCCGCGGGTGATCTCCAGGTCGGTGTTGCAGATGCCTGCCAGAGTCACACGGACGAGGGCCTCTCCCTCGCCTGGAATGGGCAAGGGGTAGTCGCTGGTCAGCTTGAGTTGTCCGTCGAACACGAGCGCCTGCACCCGCTCCTCCCTGCATAGGTATCATAGCACAGAGGAGGGGAGTCGTCAACGGTAGCGAGAGCGGGCCGCGACGAGCACGCATGCTTGGTACGAGCTCAGGTATCTGAGAGGGGTATTGCCATGGCCGCGGCGATAGCAGGCGGTTCGTGAGCGATGCTGCGTATCAAGATGCCGATGGCAGGCCGCAGCCTCCGCTTGTGACGATAGCACAATCTCGGTCTGCGTAGAAGGGCTTGTGAAGATATTGACAAGCTGCCAATAACATGGTATCCTCACAATGGACACAGGGGAATCGAAGCCATCAGGAATTTAGCATGGCTCTGACGTTCCCACTATGGCAACCAGGAGGGCATCCATGATCCAACGACTCACACGCCGTCAGTTCCTGCGTGCTTCAGGCGTAACAGCGGGGAGTCTTCTGTTGCCGGCGGAAACAATGGCGGCCTCAGATGCCGAGCGTGCATTTCCACTGCACAAGAGCATCGGCGAAGCGGCCACCATTTGCCCTTACTGCTCCGTTGGCTGTGGCTTGCTCATTGCGACCGACAAGACAGGTCACATTGTCAACTCGGAAGGCGATCCTGACCATCCCATCAACCGCGGTGCGCTTGATCCCAAGTCCATCGCGGTGCGCCAACTCTCCACGAGCCCGCTGCGCCTCAGCAAAGTGATGTATCGTGCGCCAGGTTCAAGGGAGTGGGAAGAGAAATCCTGGGACTGGGCCATCGAGGAGATTGCCAAGCGCATCAAGAAAACGCGCGACGAGACCTTCGTGCGCACGGTGACGGTGGGCGGCAAAGACGTGACCGTCAACCGCACCGAAGGGATTGCCTGGCTCGGTGGCGCAGCGAATAACAACGAAGATTGCTACGCGGCGTCGAAATTCGCGCGCAGCCTGGGGCTGGTGTACCTCGAACACCAGGCGCGGATATGACACTCGGCCACGGTGGCCGGTCTCGGCCCCACGTATGGCCGCGGTGCCATGACCAATGACTGGATAGACCTCAAGAACAGCGACTGCATCCTGGTCATCGGCGGCAACCCGGCGGAGAATCACCCCGCCTGTATGGCGTGGGTGAACAAGGCCCGGGAGCATGGTGCGAAACTCGTCGTGGTGGACCCACGCTTCACTCGGACGGCAGCCACGGCCGATTTCTACACATCGCTCCGCTCTGGTACCGATATCGTCTTCCTCGGTGGGTTGATCAACTACGCGCTCCAAAACAGACTGTACAACGAGCAGTACGTCAAGTACTACACCAACGCTCTCACCCTCATCAATCCGAACTACAAGGGACCGGCCGACCTCGACGGCTATTTCTCCGGGTTCAACGCGGAGACCAAGACTTATGACAGCGCGACCTGGCAGTACCAGACCGAGAAACAAAAGGTCGCCGGCGCCGACGGCAAAGAGGTCGAGGTCACCGTCATCAAGCAGGCTGCGAGTCTGGACGAACCCAACACCGTCTGGTCGCTCTTGAAGAAACACTATGCGCGCTACACCCCCGAAATGGTCGAGCGCGTCTGTGGCACTCCAAAGGACAAGTTCTTGAGGGTAGCCGAGCTTTTCTGCGCGACCGGCGCGCCGGACAAATCAGGCACGATCCTCTACGCGATGGGGCAGACGCAGCACACCGTTGGCACGCAGAACGTGCGTGCGCTGGCGGTGCTGCAACTCGTGCTCGGCAACATCGGCGTAATCGGCGGCGGCGTGAACGCTCTGCGCGGCGAATCGAACGTGCAGGGTTCGACCGATATGGCGCTCCTCTTCCACGACCTGCCAGGCTATCTTGGCTTGCCAACTGACAAGCAGCCCGATCTGGCAACGTTCAACACCAAGTTCGACACGACCTCGTACTGGGCGAACGGACCGCGCTTCTTCCTCACCTTGCTGAAGGCCTGGTTCGGCAGCGCCGCGACCAAAGACAATGACTTCGCCTACAACTATCTCCCCAAGTCCAGCGCCAACTACTCGTGGATTCCCCTGTTCGAGGCGATGTACGCCGGCAAGATCAAGGGATTGATCTGCATGGGGCAGAATCCAGCCGTGGCCGGTCCCAACGCGCGGCTCGAACGCAAGGCGCTGGCGAACCTGGATTGGCTGGTGGTGATGGATCTCTTCGAGACCGAAACCGCCACCTTCTGGCGTGCGCCTGGCGTTGATCCCAAGAACACGAAGACTGAGGTCTTCCTCCTGCCGGCGGCGGACGCCTTGGAGAAGGCAGGGTCGATTGTCACCAGTGGTCGTCGCATCCAGTGGCGGCCCAAAGTCGCCGCCGCGCCCGGGGCGGCCAAAGAGGACATCTGGATTCTCGACCGCCTGATCAAGGCATTGAAAACACTGTACAAAGGCGCCACCGATGCCAAAGACCGGCCTATCCTCGACCTCGTGTGGGATTATGGCGATCCACCTGACGCGGAAGCCATTGCCCGAGAAATCAACGGCTACGCGCTTGATGACGTGAAAGATGCCACCGGGAAGGTGCTCGTCGAGAAGGGTAAGGTCATTCCCAGCTTTGCCACCATCGCCTCGGCGGCGAACCCGGAGGCGATTGCCTGCGGCACCTGGATCTACTCTGGCTACTTCGCCCCGGCTGACGACGGCACTGGTGTCTCGCGGCCGGCGGCGAAAAGGCGTGGTCAGAAAGACCCTGGTGAGTTGGGAATCTATCCCTTCTGGGGCTGGGCATGGCCGGCAAACCGCCACATCCTTTACAACCGCGCCTCGGCGCGAGCGGATGGCAAACCGTGGGCAGAGAACAAGAAACTCATCTGGTGGGATGCGGAGAAGAAATCCTGGGTCGGATACGACGTGCCTGACTTCTTGGCGACCAAAGCCCCTGACGCCAAAGCCAATCCCGCTGGCACTGGTCTGGCAGCCCAAGCGGGTACGGATCCCTTCCTTATGAAAGCCGACGGCAAAGGCTGGCTCTTCGCTCCCAAGGGGTTGAACGAGGGGCCGTTGCCGGAGCACTATGAGCCACTGGAATCGCCCATTGCCAACCTCTTATCCAAGGTACAGGTGAACCCGGTCGTCAAGATCTGGACCACGGACGAAGACAAGGACGTCGGCGACAAGACCGCCACGTTCGACAAGTTCCCCATCATTTGCACCACCTACCGGTTGACCGAACACTGGCAGGCGGGCGCGATGAGCCGCAACCTGGCCTGGCTGGCGGAGGCACAGCCAGAGCTGTTCGTCGAAATGAGCAAAGAACTGGCGGCAGACAAGGGAATCAAGAACGGCGATGCGGTCATCGTAACCTCGGCGCGCGGGCAGATCAAGGCAGTAGCTATGGTTACAGCGCGCTGGAAGCCGCTAACCATAGACGGCAAGAAGGTTCACCAGATCGGAATGCCATGGCACTACGGCTGGCAAGGCCTGGCGACGGGCGACGTCGCCAACGACCTGACGCCACACGTCGGCGATGGCAACACGATGATCCCGGAATACAAGGCGTTCCTAGTAAACATAGAAAAGGCGTAGGGAGGCAACAGCCATGGGCAAACATGCAATGCTGATAGACACGACGAAATGCACGGCCTGCCGCGGCTGCCAGATTGCCTGCAAGCAGTGGTGGGACCTGGAAGGGACAAAGACGACTAACCGCGGCACCTATGAGAACCCGCCTGATCGCGGACCCAATACGTGGACGCGCATCAAGTTCAGCGAGGTCGAAGTGGACGGGCGGTTCAAGTGGCTGTTCCTCAAAGAAGGGTGCCTGCACTGTACCAA
>DAOUCN010000269.1:0-4686 GCA_034431995.1 Chloroflexota bacterium
GGTTGGCGCATCGCTCAGCCCGCAGACGAGGAGCGGCTGCGTGACGGCAAAGGGTAGCAGCGGGGCGAAGGGCTGGGGCGGCGCCAGGCGCGCGGCCGGGACGATCTGCACCGCGGCGGCCTGGGCGTCCAGCCCCAGGGCAGCGAACACGGCATCGAGCGAGAATGACGGCATGGGTGGCATCTCCTTGCAGGGCATTGTAGCGTCTGCGCGGGGGGATGTCAACGACGGACGACGAAACGAAGGAACAACAACCAAGGCAGTCGTTGGTCCTTCGTCGTTGGTCTGTGGTCGTTCGTCTTCGGCGACAGAAGGGAGCACACAGAGCATCGGGGGATATTGCACAGGTCCCGAATACTACTACTTCGCTTTGTCATTCTGAGGAGCGGAGCGACGAAGAATCTCGGGCTGCGACGTGTTACCACCCCGAAGTCGAGGTTCTTCGCTCGCACAGAACGCTCCCTGCTCAGAAACTCCGGTCTGTCATGCTGAGAACCCCATACCGTGTTGCGGTATGTGTGGAACCGAAAACTCGCGTCATTCTGCCTGCCCTGGCCTACCACGTGCCAGCCTGCCCCCTGGCCTGCGCCCAGGGCAGGCTGGCAGTCCAGGCGGCAGGCAGCATGACAACCCTGATGGGACGTTTCTGAGCCGACGCATGCCGCCGACGGCATGGGGTTCTCAGAATGACAGGGCAATGAAAAGACCCTGCCCACGTCACAGGGCGTGGGCAGAACCACGGCCAGCCTCCCGCAGGTTAGGTGAGCGACGCAATGGATGTGTGCACAGCCGTCCGGAGGGGAGCCGGGATCAACCTGTGGCAGGTCTTCCCGTCTCGCCGCTGGTCTGCACAGGCCAGCCCACCCCCGGAATGGCCTGGCCGCACGAAGGGCAGTACCCCTGCACGACGTGATTCGCAACGATGTGTAGCCCCCACCGCCGCACGAGCACTCTACCGCAGCCTGGGCACGAGGTGTGCTGGGCGGAATGGTCTGGAACGTTGCCAACGTACACGAAGCGTAGCCCGGCATGACGGCCTAGGTCGTAGGCAAGCTGCAGAGCGGCCAGCGATGTGGGAGGGGCCGTGAAATGGTATGCCGGGTAGTAGCGCGTGACATGCCAGGGAACGTCTGGCCCCAGATCGCTCACAATGCGCCGGGCAATGCCGCGCAGGGTAATCGAGTCGTCGTTGACTGTGGGGATCACCAGCGTCGTGATCTCCAGGTGCACGCCAGCAGCCAGCGCCGCCCGACAGTTGCGCCACACCACCTCCACGTCCACGCCTTTGCAGAAGCGCGCAACAGCCTCCGCGCTGCCCTTGATATCCACATTCATGGCATCTAGCCCCGCTGCAACGAGGTGATCCAGAGCCTCGCAGGTCATGTAGCCGTTGGTGACTAGGGTGTTGTACAGCCCACGGCTTCGCGCCAGACGAAACACATCCAATGACCATTCCAGGGAGAGAGTCGGCTCGTTGAAGCTAATGGACGTGCCCTGGCAGCGCCAGTGCTCGCACATGGCCACGAACTGATCAGGGCTGATGAACTGCCCGTGGTGTGGCTCGGCCTTGCTGATGTTCCAATTCTGGCACCAGGGACAGCCGAAGTTGCAGCTCCAACCGCCAGCGGTGAGAGCCAGGCTGCCCGGATAGAAATGATACAGGGGTTTCTTCTCGATGGGGTTGGCGGAGAGGGATGAGACCGCCCCGTAGATGAGGGTATGCAAGACGCCGCCGATATTGCGCCGCGTGCGACACCAGCCTAGACCGCCTTCCTCAACCAGGCAGCGCCGCTCACAGGTCAGGCAGCGGGCCGCCTTGCTGTCTGATACGGCCTCTTGCAGCAACGCCGGACGCACACAGGGCGATTCCGACATCGGTTCTTCACCACAAGAGTTGCACGTTCCCCAGCTTGACCTGCTGCAAGCCCTCCTCGCGGGCGGCCTCGTGGCAGGCCACGCCATGCTGCCGGGACGTGGGCGGCAGGTCATCCATGAGGAACTGAGGACAGAAGGCCAGAAGGGAGTACGGGATGGCAGGATTCAGCCCGGCCAGAAAGCGGGCGATGGCCCGCACCTCGTCTACCTCCACGTAGCCGGGGACGAGCAACGTGCTCACCACTAGCAGCGGCGGCGCAGGAGGCGGCCTCATCATGCCCGCCAGCAGACGAATGTTATTCAACGTCCAGGCGTTGGAGGAGCCCGTCAACGCCCAGTGCACGTTGTCGTCCAGTGCTTTCAGGTCAATCTTGATGGTGCCGCCTGTGGCCAGGGCCAGGCGGGCCATGGTGCGCATGATAGCGGGGTTCTCCGAGCCATTGGTCTCCCAGCAGATGCGCAGAGGCCGCGCTCGTCGCCGGGCCAGCGCCAGGCGCGCTGCCAGCAGCGAATAGGGAGCCTGGGGCGCCGGATCGCCGCCGAAGTAGCAGATGCAGGCGGTCAGGCTGTCGGCGCGAGCGGCCAGGTCGGCGGCGAGCATGGGGTGAGCATCGCGCAGCCGGGTCTTGAAGTGCCAGTTCTGGCAGAAAAGGCAGTCGAAGGAGCAGGCACGGAAAAAGACGGCCAGATTGCGGCAGCCGTAGGCCTCCCGCGCCCCGCACACCCAGGCAGCCACGCAGTTGGTGGGGATGGGATCGTAGTACCAGTCCAGCAGCCCGCTGCCTGCACCCCAGCGGTGGGTCAGATGGCCGCCGCTATTGACCTTGCTGCCGCAGTAGCCACTCTCACCCAAAGGAATCCGACACTGGTTGACGCACAGGGGGCAGGGCGCGCCGTTGGCTGCCTGGGGAGGCACAGCGGGCAAATCGAACGGGCGACGGGCACGGGCGTGGGCCGCCGCCACACCCTCCAGGGTGGCCGCGTCGCCACACCGTAGGCAGTCCAGGCACACGCCTAAGGAGGCGGCCACCAGCGCGGGCCGCCCGCACGCGGCGCAGGCCACCTTGCCCACGTTCGGATACAGCTCGTCCCATCGGCTCATCGGCACAGCCATTCTATGCCTTACGAGCCAGGATGTCAAGACAAGAGACGAAGCATGGACGACCGAATACACACGAGGGAGCGGGGGCTTGCGGCCCCGCTCCGTGAACACCTACTACGACCACTCCCTACTTGTGGATCACGATACTGCCGCCGCCGCTGACGCGCAGCTATGGATATGGTTTCGTGATCGTGATGCTGCCGCCTTTGATCCCAGTGATGGGGTCGCTCGTGTCGGGCCGCCCCATCTCGTTGTCATACACGACGCCCGTGTCGTCCCAGATCTTGATGCGGAACCTGTCCTGGCCACCGCCGCCCGGGAGTTGGCCATCAATGGCGGTGAGCATGAAGTGATACGACCCCGCACCGTTGATGGTCCCGATGCCTTTGTACTGGGCCTTTGGCCTGGCGATGACTAGCCACTCATAGCTCGTGCCCTTGAAGCGCAGGTTGCCACGCGTAAAGACGAACTCTGTATTTCCCGTAGGAACAGTAGCGCCCCGCTTGTACCTGGCGACAAAGGCAAAGGTTGCCCTGCCCTTGGCTGCAGGATTGGCAGGATAGGCCCCTGCTGGCGAGTTGATCCAGCCGCCGCCGGTGACGAAGCCTGCGGTCGGATCATACACCGCGAGAAGCTCCGTATCTCTGAACTGGCACGTGTCGCACACGGTTACCTTCGCCTCAACCTCGTAGACGCCTGGCGGCAAGGTCACGGTTGTACTGGCCGCCCCGCCTGGTACGGTGACTGCATTGTAGGTGTTACTGGCAACGGTGAAGGCAACTTGCACACCGCTTCCGTCCGAGCTGCCATCGTAGGTCAGTTGCGCGCTCAGATGGACCGTGCCGGTGCCGGAGAGGGTATCTCCAGTGTAGGTGATCCCGCTGATCCTGATGACCTGGTCCGTGTTGGTATGCCAGAAATTACCCGTGTTGCACCCGATCAGCACCGGCCCATGAGCGTACGTGACTCCAACCCAAGTAGTGCTGTTGCTGCAAACCTTGCAGCCTGCATTGCTGGTCCATGTCGGTGGCGCCCAAGCGCCGAGCGCGATGCCCTTGTTCGCCAGCATATTGCCGGCGATCAGGTTGTTCTCGCTGAGATTGCCGAGAGCGATCTGGCCGTCGTTGTACCCGTCATAGGCGGAGATGGCCGCCCAGTGGTCGGTGTTCAGCGTGGCTATGGTGTTGTTGAGAATCCTGTTGCCGCTTGAGTGCCAGACGTATACGGCGTGCCACACATCGCTGAACACGTTGTTCTCGACGGTGTTATTGTTGTAGCCCAAGGTCTCTCCGGCGCCACCGTAACCGGCGTACAGCCCGCCGATCATCACGCCAGCCGTGTTGTATGTACCCGACGTGAAGTCATACGGTCTGTGGAAAGTGAACCCGCGGATGGTCACGTTGCTGGCAACGAGGGCAACGGCGTTCGGCGCCGTGCCAAACTTCGGTCTGACACAGGTTCCATCCCACGTCTTGGTCACGCTATTCCAGGTGCAGCCGGTCGAGTGCTCGATGGAACCGCCCCCGCCACCTCCTGGAATAGCCGGGTTAACCCAGAAGTTGTAGGTCGTCTGGATGACGGTGTTGGCAGGGTCGGGATCAACCGCTTCGATGGTCAGACCATCCTTCCACACGATCAGCGCCGGGGCATACTGGTCACCAGGACCCCAGTGGGGTGGAACGGGGGCTGTGTACTGCCGATGGCCATAC
>DAOUCN010000270.1:0-3422 GCA_034431995.1 Chloroflexota bacterium
TGTAGCTCAATTGGCAGAGCAGCGGTCTCCAAAACCGCAGGTTGAGCGTTCGAGTCGCTCCGGGCCTGCCACGTTCCTGCCGTCAGGGAGAGAGGCTGTTGAGTCCGTCGTTGAGGACATTACTACCAAGCCGGGGCACACGGGCCGCAAGCACCAAGCCGGGCCGGCCATCTGTCAAGCAAGCCGTGAAGCCCAGCGCCGGCCCAGCCCGGGAAAACCGGCTGGTTCGCTGGTATCGCGAAACCGTATCCGAATTGAAGAAAGTCGTCTGGCCCACGCGCAAGGAGTGGACGAATCTCACGGTGATTGTGCTGGTAGTCACAGTGGTAGTGGGCATCAGCCTCGGCCTGATTGACTTCGTCTTTGAGCGCCTCATCCTGCTCCTGGTACGGTAGAGAGTTTACCCGGGCACGCTCTACCCGCAATGCCCTCTGATCGAGGGCATAATTTGTGCCAGGACAAGAAGACGTTGGGGATTTGCGTCGGCAACGGTCTGCCGACGCTATTTGGCCGCCCGGGCTGATAGACTGGTGGAATGACACGTGGCAGAGGAACAAAGGGAAGGCATCACCGACACGGAGAGGCGGTGGTACGTCGTTCACACCTACTCCGGCTATGAGAATAAGGTCAAGGCCAACCTCGAGCATCGCATCGAGTCCATGGCCATGAAGGAGAAGATCTTCCAGGTCGTCGTGCCCACAGAAGAAGAAGTCGAACTGAAAGATGGGCACAAGGTGACGACCAAGCGCAAGATCTTCCCTGGCTATGTCCTCGTTGAGATGATCATGTCCGAGGAGTCGTGGTATGTCGTGCGCAACACACCGGGCGTGACCGGTTTTGTTGGCACGGGCAACAAACCTGTCCCCTTGCAGGAACAGGAGGTCAAGGCCATCATCAAGCAGATGAAGGTCGAGACCCCCAAGGTCAAGGTTGGCTTCAGTGTTGGCCAGAGCGTGAAGATCATAGACGGTCCCTTTGCCGAGTTCATGGGGGTAGTAGACGAGATGAACCCCGAACGCAACAAGGTCAAGGTGCTGGTGTCCTTCTTTGGCCGGGAAACGCCGGTCGAGCTCGAATTCAATCAGATCGCCAGGTTGTAGTCACATCTTGGTCTTTGTCCCTGTGGCCTGGTGATTCTCAGCGCTTCACCCTTCGGGACCGCCAGGCGGATTCTCAACGTGCGATAGAAACGAGGAGTTGGCATGGCAAAGAAAGTCAGGGCTGTGGTCAAATTGCAGATACCGGCTGGCAAGGCTACCCCGGCTCCGCCGGTTGGGCCTGCCCTCGGCCAGCACGGCGTCAACACCATGGCCTTCTGCAAGGAATACAACGAGCGCACGGCCGGTCAGGCCGGCATGGTCATCCCGGTCGAGATTACCGTTTTCGAAGACCGGTCTTTCACGTTCGTCACCAAGACCCCGCCAGCAGTGGACCTGCTCAAGAAGGCGGCTGGCATCGAGAAAGGTGGGGCGACGCCCAAGAAGGCCGTTGCAGGCAAGGTGCCGCGGGCCAAGATCCGCGAGATTGCCGAGCTCAAGCTCAAGGACCTCAACGCCAACGACATCGCTGCCGCAGAGCGCATCATCGAGGGCACGGCTCGCAGCATGGGCCTGGAGATCGTGTGACAGCATGGCGTAAGGCTGCGCTCTCGTCCGCGGCCAGCGCTAGGAAGGAACAGAGTCGGCCGCGCTTTCTTGCGCGGCCCTGGTGGGAGCCCATACGGGCGACAAGACCACAAGGAGGACATGATGGCACGCAAGCGCGGCAAGAAGTACATCGAAGCAGCAAAACTGATAGACAAAGGCAGGGCCTACGCCCCTAAGGAGGCCGTAGCCCTGGCGCGCAAGACCTCGACGACGACGTTCGACGCCACAGTGGAGACCCACTGGCGTCTAGGCGTAGACCCGAAGTACGCCGATCAACAGGTACGTGGTCTGGCGATACTGCCTCACGGCACAGGCAGAAAGATCCGCATTCTGGTCTTTACCCAGGGCGACGGCGTGCGCATCGCTGAGGAGGCTGGTGCCGACTACGTAGGCAGCGACGAGCTGATCAAGAAAGTCGAAGAGGGCTGGCTGGACTTCGAGGTGGCCATCGCCACGCCCGATGTGATGCCCCGGGTGAGCCGCCTGGGCAAGGTTCTGGGTCGCCGTGGACTGATGCCCAACCCCAAGTCGGGCACCATCGCTCCGGCAGCCGATCTGCCCCGCCTGATCAGGGAGGCGCGCAAGGGGCGCATCGAGTTCAAGGTGGACAAGACTTCCAACCTTCACGTCCCCCTCGGCAAGGCCAGCTTCAGCGAAGAGCAGCTCCTGGAGAACCTGGCGGCTCTGGTGGAAGCTGTGAACAAGGCGAAGCCCTCGGGTGCCAAGGGGCAATATGTACGCTCGGTGACCTTGACCACCACCATGGGGCCAGGCATCAAGCTGGACCTGCCTGCTACCCTGGCCTTGACGACCGGCTAGTGAATATGGTAGGATGTCGCTAAGGGAATAGCCCGAGACAGCAGGTGCCCCCCACGGGGGCTCAATCGTTGCCTGCCGAGGCAAGACACAGGGCGTGGTCCGCTTCACCATGAGTGGGCGCCACGCCAGGAGGTCTTTGCGTCGCGCAGGCGCAGAGACCTTTTTTTCACCTAGGGAGGTGAGGCATTTGGCCAGACCAAACCCCATCAAGGAAAAGAGAGTGAGCCAGCTAGCGGCGATGCTGGCTCGGGCCAGCATGGCCGTCATCGCGGACTACCGCGGCATGACTGTAGCCGAGATGGCAGACCTGCGCGGGCAGTTGCGCAAGGTCCAGACCGAGTTTCATGTGGTCAAGAACACGCTGACTGCCCGCGCCGGGCGGCAGGCCGGACTGCCGTCGCTCGAAGACACCCTCGGCGGCCCCACGGCGATCGCCTTCTGCTATGGCGACGTGCAGACAGCCGCCAAGATCCTGACTGAGTACGCCCGCAGCGCCAAGGTCTTCAAGATTCGGGCCGCCTTGCTGCAAGGACGTCTGGTGTCAGGCGACCACGTGGCGACCGTGGCTTCTCTGCCGCCACGGGAGGTTCTTATTGCTCAGCTTCTGGGTGCGCTGCAAGGCCCTCATGCCGGGGCGGTGCGCGTCCTGAGCGGCCCGCTGCAAGGATTCCTGTCCCTGCTCAATGCCCGCGCCCAGCAATTGGGCGCTGCCTAGCGGGAACAGCCCGCCGATCCATTGCACGTCTGGTGCAACGATTGCTTTCGCTCAACACGAAACGACCATTACGAGGAGGATTTACGTGACCAAGGAAGAACTGATCAAGACTCTGGATTCCATGTCTGCCCTGGAGCTGGCTCAGCTCGTCACCGAGCTGCAGGCGCACTGGGGCGTAAGCGCGGCCGTCGCTGTCGCCGCAGCTCCGGCTGCTGCGGCTGGCGCGGGCACGCCAACCGCCG
>DAOUCN010000271.1:0-2034 GCA_034431995.1 Chloroflexota bacterium
CATTTGCGCATTGTACCAGCCTGAGCCAGGGCGGAACCAGTGCACCTCTCCGAACTGCGCCAGCACCCGGTGCGAGGCCAGCAACTGCCGCTCGAACTCGGCCGGGTCGAGGAGGATGCTTGGGTCATCGGTATTGAGGTGGTTGCCGAGTTCGTGCTGTTCTTGCACTGTGCGAACCACTACGTCTTCATTCCCCGCGACGCGCCCGCTGATCAGGAAGAACGTCGCCCGTGCACCATGTCGCTGCAGCACATCGAGAATCTTGGGCGTGGTGAGCGGGTCCGGCCCATCGTCAATGGTCAAAGCCACAAGCGGCCGCTCGGTCTCGACATAATAGAACACTTCGGGCGAGGCCTTCGCCGCCAGCGCGACAATCCACTGTGGCTGGAACAGGAACACCCCACTCGCAGCGAGCAACAATCCCAGTGCAGCCATTCCCATTTCGCGTATCATCTGTAAAGCACCATCTGTCAGCAGATTGGCAAGCGGATACACATCGCTAGCAATCCGATTATCCGTTCGCTGCAGGCCATCCGTTGACAGTCATTCTTCCACCAGCATACGTCGCAATACCTTGCCTACAAACGATTTGGGCAGTTCCTCGCGGAACTCGATCTCCCACGGCACCGCGTGCTCGGCCAGGCGACGGCGACAGAGGTCGAGCAGTTCCTCCTTGGACAGGTTGGTGCCGGGGCGCGGGACGACGAAGGCTTTGACCTTCTGCCCCCCTTGCGCGCTGGGCACGCCGACGACGGCCACTTCCAGCACCTTACTGTTCTCGTACAGCACCTCCTCCACATCGCGCGGGTAGACGCTGTACTGGCCGGCCAGGATGGTGTCGCGCTTGCGGCTGATGATCTGGAAATAGCCATCGTTGTCCATCACCGCCACGTCGCCGGTATGGAGCCAGCCATCTTTCAGCACTGACTCGGCCTCGGCAGCGTCTCCTTCGGCCCAGTAGCCCTGCATTACCTGCGGCCCTTTCACCAATAGTTCGCCGACCTGCCCGGGCGGCAGCTCCTGCCCGGTGACCAGGTCCACGATCTTGGCGTCGGTGTTGGGCAGCGGGATGCCAATGGAGCCGACCTTGCGCACGCCGTCGAGCGGGTTAGCATGGGTCACCGGTGAGGCCTCGGTCAGGCCATAGCCTTCCACCAGGCGGCCATGGGTCAGCTTTTCGAACGCCTCCTGCACCTCCACCGGCAGGGGAGCCGCGCCGCTGATGCAGGCTTTGATGGACGACAGGCCATAGGCACGCACGTTGGGCGCCTGGTTGATGGCCATGTAGATGGAGGGGACGCCGGGGAAGATGGTCGGCTTGTACTGCTTGATGTGCTGCAGCACCTGCTGCAGCTCAAACACCGGCAGCAGAACGATGGTCGCCCCCAAGGCGATGGGCACGTTCATTGCGCTGGTCATGCCGTAGGAGTGGGTCAGCGGGATGACCGAGAGGAAGGTCTCCTGGCCGTAACGCAGGTCGGGTATCCAGTGGCGGGTCTGCAGGGCATTGGCAACCAGATTGCTGTGGGTCAGGCGCACGCCCTTGGGTTCGTCGGTCGTGCCGCTGGTATAGAGCACGGCGGCCAGGGCCTGGTGGGAGACTTCGACCTGGGGCGGCGTGCGCGCGGCGTCCATCATCAGCTTGCGCATCAGCAGGCCGCCGTAGGTGCGGGCGGCCATCTCCCGTTCGCCCAGGCCAGCCGCTTCCCAGCGGGCCAACAGCCCGCGGTAGACATGGGCGGAGACAGCTTCACGCACGTCGGCAAAGACGAGGGTGAGCGGAACCTGTTCCTGCACCGCGCGCGCCAACGCGCCAAACTCGCGCAGGGTGACCAGCACCTGCGCATCGGTCTCGCGGATCTGTGCGATGATCGCTGGCGCGTCGGCATCGGGGTTGGGCAGCACGACCACGCCGCCGATCTTCAGTATGGCGTAGTAGGCCACGATCATTTGCGGCATGTTGGGCAGGACGACCATCACCCGCTCTCCTGGCTGCACGCCCAGGCCGTGCAGGGCGTGGGCGAACTGGTTGGC
>DAOUCN010000272.1:0-4232 GCA_034431995.1 Chloroflexota bacterium
GCCTCTGACCAGGAGCAACTGACCCAGGGCTTGGCGGGGTCTGATTCTGCCTCTGTCGCGGCGTGGCAGGCCCCTGGCGAGGCGGCGGGGTCTGCCCCTGTCTCTGGGCCGGTGGCGTGGACTGCTGGCTCGCGTTGGCTGGTCGTTGAGGCGCTGCGGGTGCCGCCGGCTGGGCAGCGCGATGGGGCTGGCCGGCGGGCGCCTTGCCGTCCTGGGACGAGCGCTCCGGAGCCGGCCTTGCTGCCGGCGCTAATGGAGGTGTCTGCCGTCCAGCGCGAGACTTGGCTTCCTGTTGTTTTTCTTGCTCGTCTGTATCCTGAACCATTCACTCACTCCTCGGCGGGCAGAACACGCTGCCGCCGTCATGTCAACGTTGCAGCGTAGTCATCCAACGCCTTCTGATCCTCCGGGCTTATGGTTGTCTTCAGGGCGTGCTCCAGGGCTCGCTTCTTGGCGGCGAGCTGCCAACAGCTCTTCTGGGGGCACAGGTATGCCCCCCGCCCGGCCTTCTTGCCCGTTGGGTCTGCTTCCACCGTGCCCGCCGGTGTGCGTACCACGCGTATCAACTGCCGTTTGTCCTTTGTCTGCTGGCAGGCGACGCATGTACGCAACGGGATGTGCCTGTGCGGGCGAGTGCCGCCTTTGTGTGCCGCCGGTTTGGGCGTCATGATGGGGCAGCCTCTGCTCCTTCTCTGCTTGGACTGCTCGCCTCGCCAGGTTCTTCGGCAATGGCAGTGCCCTTGAGAGCCTCTTGCAGGCGCACGGCGAGGAGCGATTCCTCGCTGCCGCCAGTTGTCATGACGGGCGTCTTACGCCGCAGGGGAAGCTCGTGGGCAGCCACTGTGGCGCTCTTGATGTCTATGCGCCAGCCGGTGAGCTTGGCCGCCAGACGTGCATTCTGGCCTTCCTTGCCAATGGCGAGGGAGAGCTGTCTGTCGTCAACGATGACGACCGCCGTGCGGTCATCCTCGTAGATCTCGACCTTCTGCACCTGGGCCGGCGAGAGGGCATTGGCGACGAAGCGCACCGGGTCTGGGCTCCATTGGATGACATCTATCTTCTCGCCGCCCAGCTCGTTCAAGATGTTCTGAATGCGCACCCCTCGCTGGCCCACGCAGGACCCCACTGGATCAATCCCTTCCTGGCGAGCGGACACAGCCACCTTGGTGCGGGATCCCGGTTCGCGCGCAATGGACTTGATCTCCACCGTGCCATTGTGGATTTCAGGCACCTCCAGCTCAAATAGGCGGCGCACCAGGTTGCGGTGGGTGCGTGAGACCGTGACCTGGGGGCCTTTGGAGGTCTTCTGGACCTCCACGACGTAGACCTTTAGCCGCTGGCCGATGTGGTAGCTCTCGCTGGGGATCTGCTCGGCAGGAGGCATGATGCCCTCCACCCGGCCCAACTCCATGATCACGCCTTTGGCATCTGTCCGTTGGACGGTGCCGGTGACAATGTCGTCCTCTCGCTCGGTATACTCGGCGAAGATGACCTCTCGCTCGGCATCGCGCAGCTTCTGAGTGACGATCTGCTTGGCGGCCTGCGCGGCAATGCGCCCGAAGTCCTGCGGTGTCATTTCCACATCAATGACATCATCAACCTGGGCATCGGGTTTGACGGCACGGGCCTCGTCCAGGCTCATCTCGAGGCGCGGATCGGCTACCTCTGCCACGACCTTGCGCTGGGCATAGATATGGGCCTCGCCGGTCGTCGGGTCAATGCGGGCGGTAACATTCTGGCTGGTGCCGAAATTGCGCTTATACGCCGAGATGAGGGCGCTCTCGATCGCGCTCAACACCACTTCTCTGGATATTCCCTTTTCGTTGCATAGCTGCGTGACTGCGGCCATGAACTCGGTACGCATCTTGACGAAAGCCCTCCCTGGTTCAGCGCTGCCCATCGGACACAGCGCCGCGCCTCTCGCACATCCCGTGGTCGGGCACCCTGCCCGACGGATACTCGTGCGGCGGACAGCACGTCCACCCTACGCCGGCTATAGCATGATGCCCGACGGCCTCTGGCGGAGACCATGGCCGCCTGCGCCTTCCTGCGCCGATCGCAGGGCAACAAGAAAAGTGGGGGATACCCACTTTTCCAAAGAGCGTCAGGCGTCGCTGTCGTCCGCCTGCCCCTGCTGTCCTGCGCCTCAGAACATCCCGAGTGATGGAGCGCTGGCACAGGGCAGTCCGGAGCGTGAGGAGCGCCGAAATGACAGCCTGTTTCTGTGCCTTCCCTGGCGCCCAGCCCGCGTTCTGAGCGAGCTGTCTGCCCGACCAGGGTAGCCCTGCCATTTCTGCATCAGAAACTAGTTAGTCATGATCTCATTCCACGTGATCGTTTCGGCACCGTGTACGTGCCCTAGTATACCCTTTGCCGTGACGAATGTCAAGAGCATTACCCTTTCAGTCCCGTCAGGGCGATGCCCTTGATGATCTGGCGCTGGAACAGAGCGAAGACGATGAGCACGGGAATGGTGGCCATAGACGCACCGGCCATAATCAGTTCCCACGCCGATCCGGCCTCGCCTGAGAAGAACGAGAGGCCCACGGGCACGGTGCGCATGCGCATCTTCTCGGTGATGATCACTGGCCACAGGAAGGCATTCCAGTTGCCCAGGAACGTAAAGATGCACAGGGCAGCCAGGGCAGGCCTGACCAGGGGCATGTCAATACGCCAGAAAAGCCCGAACTCGGAGACGCCGTCTATGCGCGCCGCGTCCAGCAACTCTGACGGCACGCCTTCCATGAACTGCTTCATAAGGAAGGCGCCAAAGGCGGTGATGACGCCAGGGAACATGATGCCCCAGTAGGTGTCAACCCACTTGAGGTTATTTGAGAGGATGAACCAGGGGATGACCAGCATCTCCGTCGGTACCATGAGCGTGCTCAGGATGAAGACGAAGATCACGTTCCTGCCTGGGAACTGGTACTTGGCCAGGGTAAAGCCGGTCAAGGAATCGAAGAAGGCGACGCTGAGGGTGACAATGGTAGCCACTACCAGGCTATTCCAGTACCAGCGGGCGAAGGGCACGCGGCGCAAGACTTGGGCGTAGTTGTCGAGGGTTGGGGCCATGGGCCAGAAGTGGCCCAGGAAGACCTCCCGACCGGGCTTGAGGGATGTAGCGATCATCCACACGAAGGGGATGATCATGATCACACCCCCCGCGATGGCCACGGCATAGAGCAGGCTGCGGCTGAACCAGCGAGAGGGGTGCGCTCGTGACAGCGTAGCAGTTGTCATCTCAGTACTCCACGCGACGCGTCGTTACCTTGAGCTGGACGAGGGTGATCAGCATGATAATAGCAAAGAGAATAACCGTGCCAGCGGCAGCGTAGCCCATCTTGAAGTGCTTGAACGCCTGCTGGTAAATGAAGAGAACCATAGACTTGGTGGAGTCTAGCGGGCCACCCATCCCCTGAAAGCTCATGTTGAGCACCTGGGTGAAGACCTGGATGCCGCTGATGGTGCCGATGACGGTCAGGAATACGATGGTGGGATTGAGCAGGGGGATGGTGATGTGGCGAAACAATGGCCATCGCCCTGCGCCGTCTATCTTAGCCGCCTCGTAGAAGTCAGTAGGGATGCTCTCCAGCCCCGCCAGGAAGATGATCACGTAGAAGCCGAGGGCCTGCCAGATCATCGTCACGACGATGGAGAGGAGGGCCTGGTCAGGACTGGCCAGGAACTTCTGATCGGGCAGCCCCAGGAAGCGAAACACGCGGTTGAGAGGCCCAAAAGACGGCTCGTACATCCACCGCCACACCCAACTGATGGCTACAGTAGACGTGACGTAGGGGGCGAAATAGAGGGCGCGAAGGAATCCCTTCCAGCGGCGTACCGCTTGCAGGAGCAAGGCAAAGCCCAGGCCAATGACGAGTTGGGCGGGGACACTCAGAGCCACATAGGCCACGGTGTTGCGCAGCGACTGCCAGAACACTTTGTCCGCGAAGAGGGTCTGGTAATTGCGCAGGCCGGCCCACGGCCTTTCCGGCGAGAGGATGTTCCACGTATAGAGGCTCACGCTCATAGAGAAGAACGTGGGCGCGACGCGAATCGCAATGAAGAACAGGAGCGGCACCAGCAAGAAGACATAGGCCCACACCTGCTTGCGCTGCTCCAGGCTCAGGCGGATGCGCGGCATGTTCACCTCCCACGGTAGACCTGACAGGTCTGGCAGACCTGTCAGGTCTATGGGTCTTGCCCCTACAACATGCTACTTCTTTGCCCAGTAG
>DAOUCN010000273.1:0-8664 GCA_034431995.1 Chloroflexota bacterium
GGATCGGGCAGGTCTCCGCTCATGCTGTCCTCGACAGCTCGCCACCCTGCCGATACACTCTGTCCGTCCGGGTGTCAACCGAATCCCGCCGTGAGCGTCCACGTCTTTGGTCACCGATGCCGCGACCTGTCCCCTCCTCGCATCCTGGCTGGTACAGGGGCGAGCTACACTGCCACACCGTTCATTCGGATGGCTCCTGGACCGTCGCGCAAATGTGGGAGCGCGGTCGCGATCTCGGCCTCGACTTCATCGTCCTGACCGACCACAACACCATCAGCGAATGGGGCGAAGTCCCGCCACGTTCCTACGGTCGTCCCCTCTTGATTGGCGGCATGGAGATCACCTCTTTCCATGGCCATGCACTGTGTCTGGCCGTAGACCGCTGGGTGGACTGGCGAATCGGCCTCAGCGGACGCACGGTAGATGACTGCCTCACGGAGACTCACGCCGCGGGCGGTGCCTTCGCCATTGCTCACCCTTTCGCCATCGGCGACCCCGTGTGCACAGGCTGTTCCTGGGACTACCCGATCCCGGCCCAGGGTGTCGACGCGCTAGAAGTGTGGAACGGCAAGTGGCGCGACCCCGACGCCAACAATGCCATGGCTTTGGCTTTGTGGCGACGACTGCTGGGGACTGCCGGCAGTCCCACGGCCATTGGTGGAAGCGACGCTCACAGCGATGCATGTTGGGACCCGGGCGTGCCATTCACCTGGGTCTACGCGCACGAGTTGTCTGCCTCCGGCGTTCTGGCTGGCCTCAGGGCTGCGCGCGTTATGGTTAGTTGCGGGCCGTGGCTAGAGATCTCGGCGCATCTTGGGGAGACCCAACCTTGGGCGATGGCCGGTAGCCACCTCACGGGCAGCGACGTGGCCGTGCGCGCCTCATGGCGGGACGCGCCTGACGGCGCGCGCTTGCTCCTGCGACGCCGACAGCAGCCGATCCACGCCGAAGCCAGCGGCCCAGCGGGCACAATCGTACTGCGCGAGGACGTACAAGAGGCAACGTGGTACACAGCAGAGATGTGGAGCGCAGGAGGCGATCTGCTGGCCCTCACGAACCCTATCTTCGTTCAGCCAGCAGGTGGAACCGCGTGAGACTGCTGTCACGGCACAGCGAGGGCGGCAACAGGAGATTGCGCGGGCTGCTGCTTGCCCTGGCCGTGGCGCTGGCCGATGACCTCCCCATAGAGGGCCAGGATCGCCTGAGCGACTCGCTCCCAGCTATAGGCCTGGGCCGTCGCCTGCCCGCCGCGCCCCAGCCGCTCTGCCAGGGACCGATCACGAAGGATCTCCTCCATCGCCTGGGCCAGCGCAAGCGGATCGCCGGCCGGCACCAAGTACCCAGCCGCTCCATCGGCAACGGTGAACTGCAGCCCGCCCACCCTCGACGCCACTACAGGCGTGCCACATGCCATCGCCTCGATGGCTACCATACCGAAGGACTCGTAGTACGACGGCACGGCGCAGACGTTGGCCGCGCTGTAGTAGTAAGGCAGCTCCTGTTGCTCGATTGGCCCCAGAAAGCGGGTGCAGCCTGCGACCTTCCGCTCCTGAGCGTATGTGCGCAGACGCTGCGCTTCGGCGCTGTCCAGGTTGCCGCCGACCACGAGGAGTTGCACATCTCGCTCCCCGCGCCTGAGGAGAGCAAGGGCATCGAGGAGGATGTCCACGCCTTTCAGCGGCTCCAGGCGACCAACAAACAGGATGTACTCCCTCTCATCCAGGCCCAGGTGTGCTCGAGCCGCCTCCTGGCGAATAGGGCGAAAGAGGTCTAGGTTCACGCCGCAGGGCACAACGCGCACCTTGTGCGGGTCAGCCTCGTAGAGGTCCACCAGATGGCTATGCTCAAGTGGGTTGGCAGCCACCAAGCGATCAGCGCTGCCTACCACCAGCCCCTCGCCCTGCAAGCGCAGGGCTGGTTCCATCTCTGCCGTGCTGCGGGCAACTGCATTCTTCAGCATGCCCAAGGTATGAAACATCTGCACAAGGGGCACGTCCCACATCTCCCGCAGGCGCGCACCAACCCACCCAGACAGCCAGTAGTGGCCATGAATAATGTCATACCACACATCCTCTGTCCTGCGAAACTCCTCCAGATGCTGTAGGAACTGCGGCAAGAAGGGGAAGAGCTCGTTCTTAGGTATCCAGCGTGGTTCTCCTGCCTCCAGGTGGATGAGACGAACGCCGGGTGCGAGCTCTACGATTTCATTCCCACCGAACTCCTGGCAGCGCGTGAAGATGTCAACCTTGAGGCCAAGTCGGCCCAAGCCCTTGCTCAGTTCCCTGACGTAGACGTTCATCCCCCCGGCGTCCTTCTCCCCCAGACGCGCCAAGGGGCAACCATGCACGGTGATCATGGCGACTCTCAACGGACGATTCCTTCCCCATGCGGGTAGCGATGTGCAGAGCAGTCGTCCCTCTTGTACCATATCCGCCATGCCTTGTCAATGCGGCGCAGGGGAATCGGTTGCTCATTGCGGTCGAGCCAGTTCTTGGCGGCCTCCCCCATGCCAAGTCGCGCACGGACTCTCGCTACTGCCTTTCGCCGCGCCAAAAGCAGATCTGAGACGAAGCATGGCGCTGTTGGCCGAAACCTGTGGTGTGGCACAGATAGCGCCCGCAACAATGGGGAGGGCTGAGGAGAACACATCGCCGTCGGTGAGCAGTCAACGACCTGGGATTGTCATCAATTCTACCATTCCGATCAAGGACCGCACGAAGCCCGTATTGTCCGGGAAGGCAGATAGCCGCAGTAGCCTTCGCTACGGCGATACCGCAACAGGCTTGCCGCAGTAGGGGCAGACCTTGGCGTCTGCTGGCAGGTCCCGCCGGCAGTGAGGGCAACGCGGTGGCGCCGCTCCCTCCGCCGCGCCCACTGTCGAACGCATGAGGGCAGAGTCCTCGACGAGCGTGAGCCCATCCTGGCCTGGTGTCGTGTCTACCTGACTGCGGACAAGCACGCTGTCCTTGACCATCGAGCCCCCCGCTGCCAGCACCTCCTTGGCTGACTGCACCACGATGATGGGGGCAGTGGGCGTCTTGGGCACCTCGTCGGCCCCACTCACGGCCACGTACTGCGGCACCCTCATCCTGTATTCTCGCTGGCCCTGGTCCCGGAATGACAGGTTGGCGAATACCTGCACGTCGGGCCCTTTCTCACGGAACTTGATGGCGCTGGCGCACAGATAGGTCTTGCCTGGGCGCAGGCCGTCAATGTGGTCATTGAGCTCGCCTTCGAAGGGTCCCTCCAGGTGTATGCTTATGTCCACAGCAGCGCCATACCCCTGATTCACTACCGTGCACCGAATCTTGTTGTACGAGCCCACTGTGAACCCGCTTTCCGCCTCCACCAGGACGGCCACGCTGGGCAGCCTGCGGTAGCGGATGAGCTTTGCCCGACAGCGGTCAGCACCTTCGTGGTCGAAGACCTTTGTATGGAGGGCCAGCGCCTGATCGTACAAGGCAGCGATGGCCGCCTCATTCGCCTCGGGGTGCGTCTCCAACTCGGCGGCAGCCGCCTCAAACATGGCTGCTGCGTCCTCGAACCGCTCCATCTCAACCAGGGCCTGGGCCTGGCCTATTCTGTTGCCGCTCATCTCGTAGAGCCGTCGAGCCTCAGGCCAGTTCCCGCGCCTGGCGTGCACCCGGGCCGCGTTCTCGTAGTCGCGGGCCGTTTCATAGGCTTGCGCTGCGGCAGCCAGGTCTCCCAGTTGCTCCCACAGCCGCGCTGCCTCACGATGGTCGCCCATACCCTCGGCCGCTATGGCCTGACGTCGTAGGTCGCGCGCCTGTTCGGCGGCCTGACGAGCTCGCGCCATGTCACCCGCCTGCATGAACATGTCCGCGGCGCGCTCCCACAGCCCAGCCAAGGCGTAGGCCTCGCCGGCGGCGGCACAGTCGCCGGCAGCGGCCAGGCGATCACCAGCCAGGTCGAACCGCTGCAGCGAGCGATACACACGGGCCGCGCTGCGCTGATCGCCAGCTTGGTCGTACTCCTTCACCGCTTCCTCATGGAGTCCGGCCAGTTCCAACGCCTGGGCGGCCTCCTGATGCAACCCGCCGCCCCGGTAGACCTCGGCGGCTTCCAACGGCCTGCCTGCTTGCAGGAAGCAACGTCCAGCATTCTTGGCCTCGCCCTGCTGCAGGTAGGCGGTGGCGGCTTTCACGAAGTCACCGATCTCTTCCCACTCCGCTGGCGTGCGGCTCACGATAGCCTCTCCGGTAGCAATGGCATAGAGATTGCCGTCCAGGGAGCCCAGGAACAGCCGTCCGCGATCCAACACCGGCTCGGCGCGCAGCTTGCCCTTCGCCTCGAAGTGCCAGCGGGCTTGGCCGGAGTTCACGTCGAAGGCATACAGGCGATGGTCGCTGGAGGCGACGAGGAGCATGTCGCCATCAATCACTGGCCGGGCGTAGACGTGTCCTTCGGTGACGAAGCGCTTGACTTCCTTGCCCGTGCGGGCATCTATCGCCACCACGCACCGGTTCTTGCCGCCCACATAGACCACGTCGTCGTAGACCGCGGGGGGCGACAGCAGGGGGCGATCGGAAGTATATGTCCACAGGGGCTTCCCGTCCTCTGCCCGCAGGGCGTAGAGCTTGCCATCCCAGGCGGCAACGTACACTGCACCAGCAGCAATGGCCGGCGATGGCAGCGCCCACTCGCCCACGTGCGCCGTCCACAGGGGCCTGCCGTCATGGGCGCGCAGAGCGGTGACCATGTTCTCCTGGGCGCCGAGAACGACGATGCCATCGCCCACCGCCGGCGCCGACGGTCCCCAGGTGCCGACATCGCTGATCCAGCGGCACGTGCCATCCGCGGCGTTGACCGCGTGCGCCTTCCTGTCACTGGAGTTGACATACAGCACGTTGTCATGGAGCGCGGGCGCCGACAGCTTGAGGGCACGGGTCTGATAGCGCCAGATTGCCGACCCATCTTGCAGAGCGAAGGCTAGGAACGGCTTCTCGCCGCCCGGCAGTGGGCGCTCGTCCGTGACGGCGACATAGAGACACCTGTTGTCCGCCTGCAGGCCGGCGGCGGCCCAATTATCGAGATCCAAGCGCCACGCCTGCTTTCCCTCTTCCACGTCGAGGGCATAGACGCCGTTATCGCCGCTGGCGAAGTAGACGCGATCCCCACGCACGATGGCGGGCGCACCAACCGCTCCCATGGTGGCAAAGTGCCAGAGCTCCATGCCAGGCGTGTTGTTCACTGATTCGTGCCTCCAAATCTGCGGGAATTGGGGGATTGGGGGATAAGAAGAGGAATCGAATCCCCAAATCCCGGCCCTGTCGTTCTTCACACATGGCCCTGCGTCAGACACGGCTTACGGGAACGTGGCCCGCAGCGTGTACGGCGTGGTGTTGTTGAACGGCGGCGCCATGTGGACGTAGATGTAGTACCAGCCCGCCGGGCCGGTGTAGCCAATATGGTACGGTGGCGAGGGAGCATAACCGACGCGGTTGGCGGGCGACTGGTAGAAGAGCTGTACCTGCACGTCGGCACTTGGCGCTATGTTGGTCACATCTATGGTGATTGGCCCGGCAGTCGCCAGGTAGATGCTGAAGTAGTCCTTCTCATCGTTGAGGTAGCCGTAGTAGTCGCGGCCGGAGCGCAAGGGGCCGTTGGCCTGCTGGTACGTGTTGTTCGGCTCGGACTCCCAGGGGCCTTCGAAGTACGGCGGAGGGCTGCTGACGATGACGGGAAGCCAGACGCGCGGCACGGGGAGGCTGATTCGCAGGATCACCAGACCCGCGTCCCAGTCCGCCACGTAGGCATAGCTGCACCCCACCGCCACGCCACGGGTATGGCCTGACGTGTCGTAGAAAGCCACCTGGGTAGGGGCCCCGGGGCCCGCCACGTCGATGACGCGCACACCCGCGTCTAAGTCCGCGATGTAGGCGTACCTCCCCCGCACCGCGACGCCCGCGGCATGGCCTGACGTGTCGTAGAAAGCCACCTCGCCCGGGGCAGCGGGGACGGCCACGTTGATGATGCGCAGACCTGCGTCATCATCGGCGACGTAGGCATAGCTGCCCGCCACCGCCACGCCATGGGCCGCGCCCGGCGTGTCGTAGAACCCCACCTCCGTGGGGGCGGCGGGGTCGGCAATGATAATGACGCGCAGGCCGCCCCACGAATCGGCCACGTAGGCGTAGGAGCCCGCCACCGCCACGCCCTGGGCGAATACCGGCGTGTCGTAGAAGCCCACTTCGGCGGGCGCAGCTGGGTTGGCAATGCTAGTAACGCGCAGCCCGCTGCCATCGGCGACGTAGGCATAGCTGCCCGCCACGGCCACGCCTTGGGCCGCGCCCGGCGTATCGTAGAAGCCCACCTCGCTGGGGGCGGCGGGGTCGGCAATGCTGATGACGCGCAGGCCTCGATCATAGTCGGCGACGTAGGCGTAGGAGCCCGCCACCGCCACGCCCACGGCCCAGCCCGGCGTGTCGTAGAAGCCCACCTCCGTGGGGGCAGCGGGGTCGGCAATAGCAACAATGCGCAGGCCGTTCCACCCGTCAGCGACGTAGGCGTGGGAGCCGGCCACCGCCACGCCATAGGCGTCTGCCAGCGTAGTGTAGAAGCCCAGCTCGCTGGGGGCGGCCGGGTTGGCAATGCTCACAATGCGCAGACCCTTCCAGCCATCGGCCACGTAGGCGTAGGAGCCCGCCACCGCCACGCCATAGGCATAGCCCGGCGTATCGTAGAAGCCCGCCTGGGCGGGGGCGGCGGGGTTGGCGATACCGATAGCGCGCAACCCGCTCCCATCGGCGACGTAGGCATAGCTGCCCGCCACGGCCACGCCCTCGGCATCGCCCGGCGTGTCGTAGAAGCCCACCTCCCTGGGGGCGGCGGAGTTGGCGACGTTTATGATGCGCAGACCTGCGTCATCGTCGGCGACGTAGGCATAGCTGCCCGCCACCGCCACGCCGGAGGCCCAGCCCGGCGTGTCGTAGAAGCCCACCTCCCTGGGGGCGGCGGGGTTGGCGACGTTTATGATGCGCAGACCTTCGTCATCGTCGGCGACGTAGGCATAGCTGCCCGCCACCGCCACGCCACAGGCACGGCCCGGCGTATCGTAGAAGCCCACCTCCGTGGGGGCGGCGGGGTTGGCGATACTGATAACGCGCAGCCCCGAGTCCCCATCGGCGACGTAGGCGTAGGAGCCCGCCACTACCACACCATAGGCAGAGCCAGTATCGTAGAAGCCGACCTCTGTGGGGGCGGCGGGGTTGGCAATCGCAACAATGCGCAGACCGGCGTGCCCATCGGCCACGTAGGCGTAGCCGCCCGCCACCACCACGCCCCGGACAATGCCGGGCAGAACGCCCGTCCGGCCAACAACGGCGGGTTGGGCGGGATCAGCCACATTCAGGATGACGAGGCGGGGCCCCACGCCCACATAGGCGTAGCTACCCTGCACAGCCACAGCAAGGCTCGCGCCGCCGATCTGGCCCACCAGCTCCACGTTCCAGCCCTGCCGCAGGCTGGCGGCGGCGCCTGGCCTGGGCCCCGCGGGCCTAACGGCTTGGCTGGCAGCCTGCGGCGTTGGGCCGGAGCTGCCGGGGGGCGCGGCTCCGCCCTCCGGCGCATTGGGCTGAACGCCGACCAGCGCCAGGTGCCCGGCCGCCGCCGCCCACGTTGCCTGCGCCAGCAGCACCAGCGCACAGACCAGGCTGATAGTAATAGGGAACCGATGCCTGTGCTGTGTCTTCATACATGCCTCCTTGGCACAACCAGTCATCTGTGCACCTGTTCCTAGATGGCCGCCACCGGAACGCGATGCCACATGCGCTGGAATCAATGCGGCTTCTAATAGGTATTATGAACTCTTAGCCATTATAAGCGGAATTCGTTTCCGCGCATGTCCACAAACTCTGTGACTACAACCAGCCCGTCTACCTCCTTGTGCCGGCGGCACAAACATCTGCATCCGATAGGGCGCGCGCGGTGCAAGGCCCGCGTCATCGGTATGGCCCCCATCCGGTCTTGTGCACGACTGCCGCGCGGTCTATGGCGGCACTGGCGTCTTCGTCGGCGTCGGCGGCTCCGCAGGCTTAGGACGCCAGTAGAACGATCGCCGCTGGCTGTCCGTGCCGCCCACGGGCTGGCCCTGGGCGTCCACGATGCGCACGTACCATGTGAACAGATGATCCCAGCATCTCTTGCTTTCCATATAGCTGATGCCGGCCACGGCTCGGGTGTCCGTCGTGGTGGCCAGGATGTCCTCCTGGTAGGGCTGCCCGCCGGCGGGCTGGTAGCGCAGGATGACCTGATAGCGCCCCCACGAGGGCAGGCCGCCCGGCGGAGGAGACCAGCGGAGCTCCACGTCCACGTTGGTGTAGTCGGCACCGCTGGGCGGAGACTGCAGCACCGGCGGCCCAAGCGTCGCGGGAACCGGCGTAGCCGTGGGAGCAGGCGGCTTTGTCGGCACGGGCGTCGGCGGGGGAAGCGGCGTTGCTGTCGGCGGAGGCGCCGGGACGGCGGTGGGCGGCCGCGGCGTGGCCGTGGGCGGCGATGTGGGCGCGGGCGTGGCGGTGACCACCCTCTCCACCACCTGGGTGACCGGCTTTTCCACTACCTGGGTCACCACCACCCTGACCGGCGTGGCCGTGGGCGCCGGCGTTGCCGTCTTCTGCGCCTGGGCGCTGGCCGTCTGCTGGGCCC
>DAOUCN010000274.1:0-20014 GCA_034431995.1 Chloroflexota bacterium
CTGGAAGGGCGCGCCATGCCCGAATTCGCCGCCTATGACGACGTGCAGGCCGAAGTCTCCTATGGCAAGAGCCGGATTGACTTCCTCCTCTCACGAAGCCCCATGGTGCCTGCGGTAGCCGCCGCTGGCGTACCGCTTGAAGCGAGATGCCTGCTGGAAGTGAAGTCGGTGACCCTGGTGGAGAATGGCGTGGGGCTGTTTCCGGACGCGGTGACGGCGCGGGGCACGCGCCATCTGCGGGAGCTGACGGCGGCGGTCGGCGAAGGCTACCAGGCGGCGGTGCTCTTCATCGTGCAACGGCAGGATGCTGTCGCAGTCGCGCCCCACGAGGGGAGCGATCCCGCTTTCGCCAGGGCGCTACGCCAGGCAGCGGACGCGGGCGTGCGGCTGCTGGCCTACACCTGCCGCCTGAGCCTGGAGGGGATTGCCCTGGCACAAGCGGTTCCTGTGCGATTGACGCAGCGGCCGTGAGGGTGACTTATGATTCCCCTGATAAGAGGTGGGCGCTGGCCCTGGAGCGGTTGAGACCGCCTCTGCAACTACGCAAAGCCACCCTTCGGCAACTGAAACAGCCTGCGAAGGCAGGCTTCGCGTCGTCGTAGCAGCGAGTTCCAGTCGCCTCGGACCTCCATCGTCTGTCCACTGCTAGGCTGGTCGCGGTAGCAGGCCGGCGCGCTGGCAGATCTCCGGCACCATGTCCAGCGGCCCGATGGGGATGATGTGCACGCCGGCCACACCCTCGATCTGCCGCACGCGGGCGATGCTCTCACAGGCGGCTTCGATGGCGATCTGCCGCCGCTCCTCGCGCGATGCCTTCTCCAGCCTGGCTACGTGGGCCTCGGGGACGACAATGCCGGGGAACCTCGCTTGCAGGCTGCGGGCGGCCTTCACCGAAGCGAGAGCAGGCACGCCAGGGATGAAGTAGGCCCGTTTGTGCAGCCCCAGGGCGCGCACCTCGTCCATGTACACAGCAAACTCGTCAACGTTGAAGATGGTCTGCGTCTGAATGAACTGAGCACCGGCGGCTATCTTCTTGGCAACGCGATGGGCGCGGAAGTCGCGCGGTTCGATCATCGGGCTACACGCTGCACCGACGAACAGGCGTGGCGCGATTTCGATTTCCCTGCCGCTCATGTACTGGCCTCTGTCCCGCATATCCACGCACATCTGGACGGCATGAATGACGTCTATATCGTACACCGCCCTGGCCTGGGGATGGTCGCCCAGGGTTACGTAGTCACCGCTGATGCAGAAGACGTTGCGCACGCCGAGCTGCGCTGCACCGAGGAGGTCGGCCTGGAGGCCCAGGCGATTGCGGTCGCGCGTGTTAGCCTGATAGACCGGCTCAAAGCCACGCTGCAGGAGGAGGGCGCACCCGGCCAGGCTCGACGGATGCACGTGGCCACCGGCGTTGTCGGTGACATTGATGGCATCTACCACGTTGCGGAAAATCTCGGCGTGTTCCAGGAATTGAGTGGGATCGGCGCTATCTGTCGGCATGAGCTCGGCGGTGACGGCAAAGCGGCCGCTGCGCATGACGCGCTCGAACCTACTGCCGCTCTCCGGGATCATGGGCGCTGGCGCGTCGGGGTCATAGTGAGGGTGGGGAAGCCGGCTTCCGTCTGCCCCGGTGAGCAGGTTCAGCCACGACGAGGAGCCCTGCAGCCGCCAATCCACGGGCGGGTGAATCTGATGAATCTCGTGTGCCCAGGGCAGATAGCGTGAGCGGCGCCAGGCGAGCACCCACACGCAGGGGCGATTGGCATGGACCTCGCAGTTGCCATTGGGCCGCACGCCGCCGCAAGGTCCATTGCGCAAGAGCTTGGGGCAGGTCATGGGGCAGGCCAGGCCTGTGGCGTGGAGGATGCACTGGCCGCACATCTGGCAGCCCCAGATGGGGCGCTTGGTGACGAACTCGATGGGGCGCAGGATGCGATCGGCAACGGTCAGCAAAACGTCTCGGAGTGTCACGGTGTCGTCCTTTCCGTCATTGGTCCTTCATCGTCCTCCTTCGGGCCACGAAGCGCCCATGCCCCACGTGCCCCACGTACTCGCCTTCGCGCGCGACAATGCAGCCGCGGCTAATAGTGAGCACAGGCAGACCGGTGACAGACCATCCCTCGAAGACGGTGTAGTCCACCCGCTGATGGAGAGTCTCCTGGTGCAGGGTAGCTGTGCGCTGAGGGTCGAAGACGACGATGTCAGCGTCGCTGCCGACGGCCAGCGTGCCCTTGCGGGGATAGAGCCCAAACAGGCGGGCGGGATTGGTGGCGCATGCAGCCACAAATCGTTCCAGGGACAGCCGCCCCTTGCCCACGCCCTCGCTATGGAGCAGCGGGATGCGTGTCTCCACTCCGGCCACGCCACCGGGAATGCGGTCGAAGCGCTCCTGGCCGCGCACCTTCTGTGTCGCATAGAACCAGGGGCAGTGATCGGTGGCGACCACATCGAGGTCTCCCGTTGCCAGGGCGCGCCACAGGATAGACCAGTTGTCCCTGGGGCGCAGGGGTGGCGTCATGACGTACTTGGCGGCCAGGAAGCCGGGCTGCTCATAGTTATCCTCGGACAGAAGTAGGTAGTGGGGGCAGGTCTCGCCAAAGACGGCTTGGCCGCGCTTGCGGGCTTCTTGTATGGGCAGCAGGGACTCGCGGCAACTCACGTGTACGATATAGAGAGGCGCGCCGGCAGCTCTGGCCAGTGTGATGGCCCGGTTCGCCGCCTCTCCCTCGACCCATGCTGGGCGGCTCGCAGCATGGTAACGGGGAGCAGTGTGCCCGGAATCCAGGAGTCTGCGCGTGAGGTAAGCGACGAGGGCATGGTTCTCCGCGTGAACCAGTGTAAGGACGCCATAGTCGGCAGCGGTCTCCAGGATAGCCAGCATTTCCTGATCAGTGACCATCATGCTAGGGTAGGTCATGTAGAGCTTGATGCTGGGGAAGCCGCTGGCCGCCAGCTTGCGCAGCTCGGCTAGCGTGCGGGGCGAGGCGTCCATGACGGTCAGGTGGAGGCTGTAGTCTATGGCAGCCTTGCCGTCGGCCTGGGCCAGGCGGTCGTGCACGGCCCGTTGCAGGGAAATGCCCCGTTCCTGGGTCGTGAAGTCTATGATCGTGGTCGTGCCGCCGCAGGCAGCGGCAATGGTGCCCGTGGTGAAGTCATCAGAGGAGACGAGACCGCCGCCGATGGGTAGACTGAGATGGACATGGGGATCAACGAAGCCGGGGAATACGTACTTGCCGCTGGCGTCATAGGTCTGGCTTGCCTGGCCGGCGAGGCTGGGGCCGATGGCAGCGATGGTCTCCCCCTGGATGCCTATGTCTGCCTGGGCCTGACCATCGGTGGTGACTATTGTTCCGTTGTGTAGCAGGAGGTCATAGAATGCCATGTCGTCTGCCCGCAGCGCCATTCTAGCAGATAGATGGTGTCCTGGCAAGTTGCATGCCCGCCGACGACTCAGCGCTCTGTGCGCGCCTTGGGACGCGACTTCAAGGCGGAGGCCCACGGCATCCTTGCCCCTGCGCGATGTGCCAAGAGGGCGTTTCGGCCGACGATTCGCGTGCCTCTCTCCGATGGCGGAGTCGGGAGGGAGCGTAGCTCTGCTGGTCAGGCGTGCGTCCCAGCCAAGCGCGCACAGACCTCGTCCTGAGCCTGAGCGGGCGATCCGAAGAGGATGTGCCAATTGTCTGACGCGCCCAGGCGGGCGTAGGCGCAGGCGGGATGCTCGCAGGTGGACGCTGCCTCCTCGGGGCTGAGAGGATCACCGCGGCCATCACAGGGGAGGGCCACGGTGACAGGGCGCGGCGCCAGGGCAGCTAGCACGTCTGGAAGGTCGAAGTGGCGGAGGATGCCGAAGGGGAAGGTGCTGGCAGAAAAGGCGGGTTCCTCAACGATCAGGGATGCAAAGGACAGCAGGCTGCGCCAGGTAGCTACCGCCTCAATGCGCGGCTCCAGAGCTGCCGCAAGGATCGCCACCAGCCCCCCCTGGCCGATGCCAAGACAGCGAATGGTTGGGGGGGCGTCAGGCCGGGCAGCGAGCAGGGCTATCGCCCCGCACAGGTCGGCCACGCGCTCACCCAAGAGACTCCTCCCCAGCATCAGCAAGGCGCTGGTCACCTCGAAGTCTGTGACAAATGGGCCCCTGTCATCGCGATAGGTGATAATCTCTTCCAGGGCGGCAACCGTATCCCCAGGCCGTGCCGTGCGCAGTCCCTCTGGGCCGTTGCCGGTGGTGTCCACGATGGCCACTGCGCAGGCCCGATCCAGCAATCGCGGAACCCACCCATCGTCCCATACCCGATCCCATTCTCCATCGTGCACGATGAGCACCAGCGGCGAGTGAGGAGCAGGAATGTTCGCACGGGCAAGGACGATGAGCACCTCGATATGAGGGCCTATCTGGATGGTGATCTGTTCTCCTGCCAGGCCCGCGCGTGGGACGCTGGTGACATGTGTCACCTGTGCACTCGCAGCAAGCTGCACTCCCAGCAAGGAACGGATGCGCTCAGGCAGCATGTCGGCGGGTGGGACACACTGTTGACGACTCTGCGCATGTCGGTTGGCCTGGTGGCGCGTCAGCCGGATGAGCGGCCTGATACAGGACAGATTGGTGCCGCGTGACATGGGCTGGAACCCCAGCGCATGGCGCGCTTCTGGTGTTGCAGCTGGCTCCGGGACGGGTGATCCATCCCCACGCCCCTGCAGCCAGCGCATCAGCCAGCCATATGCTGCCTGGCGCATCGGGAGAGAGAGCCCATGGGGTTCATCAACCGCGGTCAAACGGAGCCTGCCAGCAGCCACGCTGTCGTAGAGAGGCGCGAGGCGAGCGTATTCTGCCCGCGCCGCCGCGATGGGGAAGCCATCGTCTCGCTGACCAACGACGAAGAGGAGAGGACGCGGCAGAATCAGCGCGCCGATGTCGGCAAACTCGGCATACGTCAGATGGAGAGGTACCTGGTCGCACAGGTCTCCGCCGCCCCACCAGTTCGTCCCTCTGGACAACCGAATCTGCTCAGTCAGGGAGGGGAGATAGCAGATGGAGACCGTGCAGGCGACGCGCGGATCAACGGCAGCCGTGTAGTAGGCATTCTGGCCACCCCCCGATGCGCCCATGATGCCCAAGCGAGTGGTGTCAATGTCCTTGCGCGAACACAGGTAGTCGAGGGCGCGCACGCTCTCCCATACCATCAAGCCGAGCTGGCTGAGGCCCACGAGCAGAGGCGGCAACTGGCCGTGTTCGGCGCACAGACAATGCCAGGCCCAGGCCATCCATTTGCGCTGGCTGGTCTGATCGCGTTCCTGGCTGAAGGCGCCGCGGACGCGCTCTGACTGCTCAAGCATAGGAAGATACCGCTGCCTGAACTCCTCCCAGCGGGGACCCCGCTCTCCCTGCCCCATGGCCTCGTAGGCGAGAACCGCGAAGCCCAGCTTGGCGAGGCCGATACAGCAGCGCTGACTATCTAGGGCCAAGACGCCTTCTTCGACGAAGTGCCCGCTGGCGTAGACGACAGCGGGGAGGGGAGGCGGGGCCTCTGCGGGCAGATAGAGCAGGGCTGGCACGAGAAAGCCCGGCCGGGGCTGGAAGACAATCTTCTCGACGGCGTGACCGTCCCGCCGGACGATGCCCAGCGAGCGTGGGCGCAGAGCAGTTCGGCGGGGGAACGGGGAGAGGCCGAGGGAAACAAGCAGATTCGTGCGCAAGGCACCCAGTGCCCTGTGGCGTTCTGGTTCTGTCGGCGGTAGGGGAGGCAGAGGCACGCGGCCGGCGAGCAGATGCTCGACGTAGTCCAGCATGGCTAGGCGACGACCGCGCCCAGCCTCTTCACGGAGTTGAGCCAGGTCGCGATGAAGCGCCTCGGATTCCTCGATCGCTGTCAATGATGTATGCTTCCTGGCGAGAGCAACCGGTGTCGCGTCGCCACTGGTCTCCGACGCTACATCTGCTGACATGCCGCAATGAACTCGGTGCTCGTGCTGGTGGGCCCAATCAACGTTTCATGCCAGAGGATCATGCGCTGCGTGAAGGCTCTGGTGGATTGTTCTTCTGGTGTATCACAGGCAATCGTGCAGTCGCGCAACAGGATCACCTGGTAGTTGCGGTAGTGGGCATCCATCAGCGTGGAGCCGAGGCAGCCGTCCAGGCGGAATCCGACGGCAATGAGGGCGCGGATGTCGAGGTTGCGTAGCAGCGTGTCCAGGCGTGATGCATAGAAACCGCTGTAAGCGTGTTTACGAATGTAATAGTCGCTGGGCTGTGGCGCGATGACGTTGGGATACGCTAGGCTGCTGACAGGGCCGTGCTGGTATTCGAGGGGATCTACCCCTTCTTCGGCGAACTCGATCTGGAATCTGGTGCCAACGGACGCTAGCTGTTTGCCAAAGGCTGATCTCTCTGTGGCGATGCGAGGCGCGCTGTTGGCAACATAGACAACGGGCAAACCCCTCTGCCGTGCTGCTCTCAAAGCCGGGGCGATGCCTTCATGGATGATCCTGTGCTTGTCATCGTAGTCGGCACGAGAGAGCGTGTCAAGACCGGTGTCCATCGAAGGCAGGTAGACATCCACCAGGAGGAAAGCAGTGTGAGCACCATCCGCTTCGATCACCCCGTGCTCGTAGCCCAGGGGCCTCTCCGGCGGATATGGGCGGTAGTGGCGTACAGGTATGCGTAGCACGGCAGCCTCCTCAGTTAGCGTACACCCACTATGGGTTCGCCCCGGACAGTCGTGGCTATCGGCGCAACAGGGGTAGTAGAATCAAACGGGGCGGGGCGCATCCCCCACCTTCTCGCGCCAGAATGTGGCAACGATACGATCTATCTCGGTCTCCTGCTCTTTGGACAGAGGATGCGGATCATGGCTGGCCAGAATGTGGCGGGCCTTCTCGAGTGCATGATCCTCTGCCCCACGCTGCCCCTCGCGTAGCCAGGTCTCATAGCCCAGATGCTGGCCAATGTCTGACGCCCACAGCTCGCGGCGAAAGCTGGACACAGTGTGCGGCGACGCCAGGAAGTCGCCGCCCGGGCCCATTTCCTCGATGGCGCCGAGGGCCAGCGTGGCATCCGTCACCTCGATGCCTGCCAGCAGTCTCTTGACGAAGGAGACGATCTCGTGGTCAATCACAAGCTGTCGGAAGGAGAAGACAAAGCCATTCTCCACCTGGCCGATCGGCCCCACGCTGGTTGCGCCTGCCAGCACGGGATAGAGGATGGACAGGGCTTTCTCGTAACCTGCCTGAACGCCGGTCACGCAGGCAGCGGTCTTGCCGCAGTTCACGGCGCAGGGCAGGCCATAGAACTGGCTGATCATCTGCGTGGCTGCCACACTCAGATTCAGGCGCAGCGGGCTGGCCATGTCAAACCGCATGGTGCGCATGTCCAGCGCGCCGGGAGCAATGAACGGCAACGGCCTGGCAGCTTCATGGATCGCGTGGCCGATGACCATGCCGCCTAGAACTTCGGCGACCCCCAGGACCAAGACGCTAGCCGATGTGGCCGGTGCTGTGCTCCCCCAGCAGGGCATGGAGTACAGCATGTAGGGGATGCCCCGGCGGCTGTATTCGGCAAGGACATCGGCCATGGCGCGATCGAGGCAGAGCGGCGTCCTCAGCCCCACGTAGCCCACAAGAATGGGCTGGCGCTGCGCTGCATCCTCGCTGCCGCGCACAACCACGGCCATCTGCCACAGCCATTCCACTTCCTCAGGCGTCCACACCTCGACTGTGCCGGGCTTACTGGTGATCTTGACCAGCTCGGCGGCCATGTGAACAGTGCGTACCTCGGTCGGTATCTCCTGGGGCGACGCGGGAGGGCCGATGTGGGTGATGTGGGGCAGCCCGTCGGCAAGGCGGACGGCCTGGCGGGAGGTGGGCAGATCGGCGTCTCTGCGCACGTCCTCGAGGCCACGCACCGTCGTGCAGAAGCCAGAGGTGCGGGCACCGAAGTCCAAGCCTGAGCGAGGCTCGTGGGTGGGCGGGAAGGCGGATGGATCCGCAGCGTAGCCCCTCATGCGTTCTAGGCTACGGTCAATCACCGCTTCGGGAAACCTGGCGAGCTGGTGCTGCCGATCTACCGGACAACCCTGCGCCTCCAGTGCAGCCAGGATTCCCTCGTGGTCAATGCGCATGCCGACGCTGCTCAGGATGCGCAAAGCCCCGCTGTGGATGCGCTGCATCTCCTGGTCGGTGAGGAGCCGAATCAGGCCCGACGTCTGCGCCATCTACGTTGCCCTTGTCTGGCGCTTGCGGGGCGGAGCGGTGCGGGCAACCTGGATGCCCTGCAAGGCTTCGCGTGCGGCTTGCCTGGCCAGAGCCGCGTGCTCCAGGGCAGCGATGATGCGCGAGGGCTGGCCGTTGGGGTGGGCACAGGCGCGACGGCCGATGCTGGTCTCGGCCCGCAGGAGCCAGTCCCAGGCTTCGCCAAGGCGCTCGTGTGCTCTTGTGGTATCCATGCCTAGCTTCTCTGCCAGCACGATGATCATCTCTGCCGTCTTGATCTCCTGGCGGGCTTCGTCGGTGACGGCGGCGACCTTCTCCGAGCCTCGCAGCCATTCCGACAGGTCTTTCCAGCCCTGGCCTGGGCGGATGGAGAGGGGGCGCAGCGCAGGCTTCGTCGCCAGGTAATCACCAATCAAAGTGAACTCTAGCCCAGGCATGTCCTCCAGTCGCGTTAGCAGTTCGTCCGCTTGCCGGAGGTAGGGCTCGATCTGCTCGCGCGTGCCATCACCCCAGGGGGTCTTGGTCAGGCGAGGGAGGGCGAGATAGAGGAACTCGGCATCGGACTTATCCACGTATATCTGAGCGCCGGAGGCGATGGCCTGCTCAATGCGTTCCAGATACTGCGCTGGCGTTTGTTTCTTCTCGATAACAGCCCAGAAGCTCTCCTGAAGCCCGGTCACGAAGAGGGCGGCGATCCACGTGCCGAACGTTCCCTGCAACGAGACGGGCTGCCATATCTCCTCTGTCCCGACGTCGGGATGCTCCTGAAGGTAAGGGAGTGCAGAAATCAAGGTCCATTCGATGCCTTCGTCGAGGAAGACCTTGGCCAGGGACGGGTCCCAACTGCCTTCGGGAAGCATGGTGCCCTTGGGCTGGAAGCCCCACACCTTCTCGTCGTAGTCCAGGCCGAGGCGTACTTGCAAGTACAGGTCTTGGTAGGGGACGAGGGAGAGAACGGGATGGGTGTAGGTGTAGGTGCCGATTTCGTATCGCCCCTCGGCAACGCCTTGCTTGATGCGACGCACCAGGTCGGGCCACCGCTCAGCCAGCAAACGTTCGGTGTGTCCGGTGAAGAAGAGGGCGGCCCGCACCCGTGGGTGCCGCTCCAACAGCTCGACCAGAGGGATGATGCCCAATTCGACGTTTATGCTCTCCTTGTCGGCGGGCATGTAGGTCTGGTCAATCATGGCGTTGAAAGCGAAGCAGAACCTCATCGGATTCCCCCGTACTTGATGGTCACACGCCTGCCAGAGAGCCGGCGGTCATGCCTTTCACTACATAGCGCTGCAAGAATAGGAAGAACATCACTGCTGGGATAATGGCAATGACTATGGCGGCAGCCAGGGCCGTCTCGTTCGTCGTCCAGTGCCCAGTAAGGTAACGAACGCCCACGGGCAAAGTGCGCGACGCTTCTGAGCTGGTCAGGAGCAGAGCCAGAATGAACTCGTTCCATCCATGCAGCACCTGGAACGTGGCCATGGTGACGACACCCGGCTGAGAGAGAGGCAACACGACATTCCAGAACACGCGCCACATGCCGGCACCATCAATGACCGCTGCTTCCTCGAGTTCTCGCGGGATTGTCTGCATGAATGAGGTGAGGAAGAAGGTGTTCCAGGGCACACCGCTGGCGGCATAGACCAGAATCAGCCCCAGCAGGCTGTCGTAGATGCGGAGCGTGCGTGTGAACATCGCTAGGGGCAACAGGCGCACTGTGTCGGGGACGAGAAAGCCCAGCAACACGTACACCCAGAGGAGCGTCTTGAAGCGAAAATCGAAGCGACTGAAGACAAAGGCACAGGTCGCGGCCAGGAACATGGCCAAGACAGTGGATGCAGCCGTCACAATCAGGCTGTTCACGGCGAAACGCGCCACATGAGCGTTCACCCAGGCGGTGACGTAGTTCTGGAAACGCCACTCCGTGGGCAGGCCAAACGGATTCGTGTACAGGCTATACGGATACTTGAGAGAGGTTAGAACAAGCCAGACGAACGGGTAAGTTGTCACAACCGCCCAGCCACAGAGGAAGGCATACATGAGTATGCGGCCTGGGTCAAGCCGCACTTGGCGACGGCCTGCTGTTCCTGGTCGCCGGATGCTCGGCGCGTGACTTGTCGCGAGCATCTATTCCTCCCTGCTTCGTCGGGCGTAGCGCCAGACAATTCCTGCCAAGAGCGCAGCCAGCACGAACTGGAATACTGCCAGTGCGCTTCCATACCCCCACTGCTTTCTTATCCAGATGTAGTGCAGAGCATAAGTGACGAGAGTCTGACTGCGGTGAAGGGGGCCGCCTTCCGTCAAGATGAATTGATATATATAAACCTGCAAGGCATCATTCAACTCGGCGATGCTGGCAGCCACGATAACCGGCCAGGTAGCAGGTAGCGTGATGTGTATCAGCTCTTGCCAGGCATTCGCACCGTCCAATTGAGCCGCCTCAAATCGCTCTTCGGGAATGCCGTTGATCGCCGCAAGGAAGATCACCATGTAGAAACCGACCCACTGCCAGGTCGCAGGAATGTTCGTCGTCCACTGCACGACGCCATCTGCGCTCAACCATGGCCGGACAAGGAGGCCTAGGCCGAGCTTCCTAAGCAATGCATTGAGGGCGTAGTCGTACGTGTAGATAAAGCGCCACAGCAGGGCCAGAACTGCTCCCGATGTCACACAGGGGATGTAGTACAAGAACCGGAAGAGGGCGACCCCACGAGCCTTTCGGCCGAGAGCAAAAGCCAGAACGAATGCCAGTGGCAACTGGACGAAGAGATACAGGAACAATGCCCTGAGATTATTGCCAATCGCGAGACGGACTACAGGATCCGTCACAATCTTCGCGTAGTTTGATAGGCCAGCGAACTCGTTGGTCGGTCTGAGTCCCTCCCAACGTATGACGCTGTACACGAAAGACTGTATGGTGGGATAGAGCATCAAGAGGGTGTACAGGCCGAGTCCGGGAAGCAGGAAAAGAATGATGCCCAGCGCGGACCCATAGGGCCGCCTTTGCGGTGAAAGGCGTGGTGTAGCCATGACATGATCTCCCGTTGGCTGATGCGAACGCATGACCCTCAGGGCCTGCGGTGGGGCAGATAGACATGATCACGCTCTCTGCCCCACCCGTGCCTGTGAAGGCTATGGTCGCTCTGCCGCAGCCCTGTGCTACTTGGACATCTCAGCAGCGTAGATCTCGGTCGCCTCTTCCGCGCTCTTGCCCAGGAGCAGCGCCTGATAGCCGGGAATAGGGTGCTCCCACGCGAGTGCCCGTAGCTTCTTGTTGCGCGGCAGGCTGAAGACGATGTCAGCCTTCTTCACCGAGTCCATGAAGGCGGCGAGGATAGGAACCTTGTCGCGCGGAATGGTGGCCTTTACGCCCGTCGGCGACTGCGCGTCGGTGATGAACATCATGGCGCTTTCATCACTGGTGATGAACCTGAGGAACTTGATGGCTGCATCCAGTTTCTTCTGATTCTTCAACAAGTGAGAGCCAAGACCCAGGGCAGTGGCATTCATGACCTGCATTGTCGTGCCGTGCCCCGTGCTCGGAACCGGTGAGAAGACGACATGGTTGCGAAAATCGGGGTCCACGCCCTCCGCGGTGATGGACTTGCCAATGTGCCAGGCACCGAGGATTGCCAATGGGAAGCGCCCTGTCGTCCACATGGCACAAGCCTGCCGCCATTCCAATTCCACGTCATTGGGAGGATTGAGCTTGTTGTCGATGATCTCTTTCAGCCGCTTGAAGGCATACAGCACCTGCTCACACTTCCACTGGCCTTTCGCCATGCTGTCCGCCGCACCCGGCCGGCCGAAGAGTATAGCCGTGAATCCCATCAGGGCGAAGGCCTCAAAAGCAGTGAGGTACAGCCCCTTGCTCTTGCAGGCCTCGCCCAGCGCCAGCAACTCGTCCCAGGTCTTCGGGATGCTTTTACCCAGCTGATCCAGCACCTTCATGTTCCAACAGCAAGGCATCGGCGAATACTCCGCGGACACGCCGAAGATCTTGCCTTCCCAAGATACCTCCTCCAGAATCTCTGGAATCAGCCTGCCTTTCCACTCGGCGTCTATATAGGGGGCAAGATCCATGATCCAGCCAGCATCGTAGTAGTTGAGGTATACCTCATGTACGATGTCTGGGCAGTTGCCGGTGCCGCAGTCAGCGATGATCTTGCGAGTGGACTCCTCGCCAGCCGGAATCACCACCACATCGAGCTTGATGTCCGGATTCCGCTCCTGGAACGTCTTGTAGACCCACAGCATGGTCCTGTAGTGGCAGTCTGCCTCCACTGTCCAGTGGTTCTGATAGCGGAGCGTCACTGTCTCTGCTACCGTGGGCTTCGCTGCTGGTGTATCCGTTGGCTTGGCTGCCGGGGGCGCAGTCGGCTTTGCCGCTGGCGTGGCAGTAGGGGTGGGGCCGCACGCCCCCAGGGTGGAGGCAGCGAGCACTCCCCCGGCCCCGATACTTGCCAGGCGTAGAAACTGCCGCCGGTTGACACGTGCTTTCTTTTGGGTCGCCATTTTCATACCTCCGTTTTTCCTTTCTGCGTGACTTCCATAGCTACCGAACGCTGAGTGTTTCCGGGATAGACTGCTCCTCTACTTGCCACCCATCACCCCCTCCCGAACCAACCTATCGCAGCTCACAAAGATGTCTGCGCGCACAATGCCCATGCCGTACTCCCGCGTGCGTTAGCCCATCAACTGCTCCAGGAAGACCTTGGAGGCGGCGTAGTCACGGTCGGGATCGGGCACCTGGCCCATGTCCAGGGCGATCACACCATCGTACCCCTGTTTCTTGAGGGCAGCAATCACGACCGGCCAGTCTATCGTGCCGTGGCCCAAGGCCAAATGTAGGTTTGTCGTCCCATCATTGTCGGCTGCGTGGACGTAGTAGATGCGCTTGCCCAGTTTCTCCACGCTAAGGGGGAGGAGTTCCTTCTGGGCGTGGAGGTGGGCCGTATCGAGGACGGCGCCCAGATTCTCATCGCCCACGGCATCGAACAGCCGCAGCAGGGCATCGGTGTTGCTGATGGTCTCGCCCACCCGAGGCTCAATCGTCATCTTCAGACCGGCAGCCTTGGCCCTGGCGTTGCAGGCAGCTATGGTGTCAACGAAGTGAGCCCAGTACGCTGGCCAACTGAAGGTGGGGTCCACCTCTGCCTGATACTGGTGACCGTAGCGAATCAGTTCCTTGTATGGCGTTTCGCCCTTGAACTTGAGCGGCGGTGGACAGCTATCGAGCTGGATCATAGGCGCGCCAAGCTCCAGAGCCGTCTCGATGCCTAGATGGAAGAGCTCCAGGCCTCCGCGATGCCGTCCAGGCTCGGTGGACATCAGCTCAGGCAGGACGGGGCAGAAGTTGACAAAGCGCAAGCCCAGCCTGTCGGCACATGTCCTGAAGTCGCGGCGCTGCCGATGAACCGCGACCATGTTCTCTTCGCGTACACCTTCCAATTCCACAAGGGTGAAGCCCAGGCGAGCCATGTCATCGAGCGCCCGGAAGGCCTTCTCCACGCTCGGCGGATAACCATACTTCGTAATGGCGTACATCCAGCAGCAGCTTATCTGCATGCTGACCTCCATGTTCTCGATGATGTGCAGTGTATGAGGGAAACCCTACCGACAGCTAGCCCCCGTTCGCGAATGAAAACGCAGGCGTGACGTGTCGGAACGTTGCGCACAGAGGTCTCGCACTCACATGCGCATTCTCATAGTAGTAGAGGGGCAGTGGAATCACGCTCAATCAGTGTAGGTGTGATCACCTCGCAGCGAGGCGCAGGGCTGGTGTCATGCTGGCGCAGGACATCCAGCAGGAGCTCAGCCGACTTGGTGCCGAGCTCATAGTACGAAAAGTGCATGGTGGTGAGCAGTGGCCGCAGACGGATGGCTGCCGAATAGTCGTCGTGGCCAACAACGGAAAGGTCTTGGGGAATGGCCACACCAGCCTCCTGGCACGCCTGGTACACCCCCTCCGCCAGCACGTCACCGCAGGCGAAGACAGCCGTCGGGCGATGGCCGACGAGCAGGTGTTGCATGGCCTCGTAGGCATCGTGCTGGCGAAAGGACGGGGTGATACGTATGAGTTCAGAGTTGGCGGCAATGCAGCTCTCTTTCAGAGCCTGCAGGTAGCCACGATAGCGGGCCGCGGCCACGCTGAGGCTGATGGGACCAATGAAAGCGATGTCCCGATGGCCGAGTTCCACCAGGTATCTGGTGGCAAGGTATCCACCCTGGAACTCGTCCACCACGACGGCATTGACCTCTGTGTCCTCGAGCCGTCGCTTGGCGAGGACAAAGGGGAGCCTTGATCGCAGCAGGGGAACGACGTCCTGACGGCTGAAATCCCCTGCCGTGCGCAGGATGAATCCGTCGAAGAGTTTCTCGTGGATAAGCGACTCAAGGAAAGGGGCTACGGGGGTGGCGAGGGATGCTCGCACCAGGGAGAAGACGGCATCCTGCTCCCACGAGGTAGTGGCGATGCCGCCAATGAGGTCCCCATGGATGTCTCGGTTGCGGTGCCAATCGTCCTCGTCGAAGCCGAAGATGACGAGACCGATACGAGCGCGACGGCGGGCCGACGTGATGAACGTCCCTACGCCTACCTGACGCATGAGGCGACCCTCCGCCGCAAGATCAGAGAGGGCGCGCCGCACCGTGATGCTGCTCACTCCGTAATGAGCGCACAACTCGCGCTCAGACGGGACCAGGTCACCAGGCTGCAGCGTTCCTTCCTCGATCTGCCTGGCCAGGTCCTGTTTCACGCGGACGTGCAGCGGCAAGGGCCCTGGGGGCAAGATGCCGGCTTTGTGCCGAGCCCCAGTCGCTGTCCTCTTTGGCGGATCTTGAACAGAACTCATCTGGCACCGCCGTGCAGGCGTCGGGCGCGTATCCCCGGAGCCGATAGAGTATACGTGCTTATAATATTATACACAATGCCCCTAGCCTTTGTCAAGGGATTCCTGAGCAAATCGCAGAGTCTGCGCAAAGTCATCCGGTCCTGGGGGGAACACGGTAAGGGCGGCCCCGTGTTGGCCGACCAGGGCGGTCGGGGCTTGAGGCGCAGCCCCTCATGCGCCGACGCCACGCCGGGCTGCCCCTACGGGGTTGACCATCGTCCATGCCCGTGCCAAGCGACTATGCACTTGCCCTGCCTTAGCCCCGCGAGCACCTTGACACCTGTGCTTGATGGTGTATACTTAGGCTCGCAGCGATTGAGCCTGCACATTTGCAAGGAGAAGACATGAAAATCCACGAGTATCAGGCGAGGGAGATCTTCGCTCGCTTTGGGGTGCCCGTGCCACGGGGACAGGTTACGTCGTCACCGGCCGAGGCCCGTGAGATCGCCAAGAGCTTCGGCAAGCCGGTCATGATCAAGGCGCAGGTCCTGGTTGGGGGCCGAGGCAAAGCCGGCGGCGTCAAGTATGCTGCTACCCCCGACGAGGCGGAGATGCATGCCGATGCCATCATCGGCATGGACATCAAGGGCATTACTGTGCAACGCGTGCTCGTCTCCGAGGCTGCGGACATCGCCAAGGAGATCTATCTAGGCGTTGTTCTGGACCGGGCCGACAAGAGAGTGGCCATCGTGACCTCGGCCGCAGGCGGCGTAGACATCGAAGAAGTCGCTCGCACCACGCCGGAGAAGATCATTCGCAGCAGCGCTGATCCTTTCCTGGGATTCCCCGACTTCCGCGCCCGCCAGATGGCTTTCGCCCTGGGCATCCCCACCAACCTGACACGGGATTTCGTCCGTATTGCCCGTGCCCTCTATGACGTATTCGTCGCCACCGACGCCTCCCTTGCTGAGATCAACCCCCTGGCTGTGACGATGCAGGGGCAGTTCACGGCGCTGGATGCCAAGCTAGTGCTGGACGACAATGCTCTCTTCCGCCACAAGGACCTGGATGTGCTACGAGATACAGCCGAGGAAGACATCTTCGAGCGTAGGGCGCGGGAGAGCGACCTGAGCTACGTGAAGCTGGACGGCAGCGTGGGATGTATGGTCAACGGCGCGGGCCTTGCTATGGCGACAATGGACATGATCAAGCTCTACGGGGGCAACCCCGCCAACTTCCTGGACATCGGCGGCGGTGCGCGAGCAGACAAGGTGGCGACCGCGCTGCGCATTATCCTCTCGGACAAGAAGGTGAAAGCTGTCCTGTTCAACATCTTCGGCGGCATCACCCGCTGCGATGAGGTGGCGCGGGGCATCGTGACCGCGCTGCAAGAAGTGCCTGCCAACGTGCCCATGGTGGCTCGTCTTGTCGGCACCAACGAAGAAGAGGGCCGGCGCATTCTGGCCGAGGCCAGGATGATCACGGCAAGCAGCCTGGCCGAGGCGGCGCAAAAGGCAGTAGCCGCCGCGGCCGGCACGAGCGCATGACAGTCCGTGACGTACATCTATGGGCGGCACCCTGTGCTGGAGGCTCTCCGTAGCGGGCGGCGGGTGAGCCGTGTCCTCGTGGCAGCGGGCATGAGGGAAAGCGAGCCGCTCACCAGCATCCTCACCCTGGCCCAGCAGTCTGGCATCCCTGTGGAGGTCGTAGACCGACAGGTCCTGGACGCCCACACCCAGGGCGGAGTGCACCAAGGTGTGGTGGCCTTCACCGCGCCCTTCGCCTATGCCGGGTTGGACGACGTCCTGAAGAGGGTGCGGGAAGAGTCTCTCCTTGTTCTGGCGCTGGATGCCGTACAGGATCCGCAGAACCTGGGGACGCTGCTGCGTACAGCCGAGGCAACTGGCGTCCATGGCGTACTCCTGCCCAAGCATCGGGCCGCGGGTGTGACGCCCGCTGTCGAGAAGGCAGCGGCAGGGGCGGCCCAGTTGGTGGCCATCGTGCAAGTCTCCAATCTGGTGCATGCCCTCAAGGAGATGAAGCGAAGCGGGGCGTGGGTTGTGGGCGTGGAGAACGACGCAGCGGCCAAGCGATATGACCAGGTAGACCTGACTGTGCCTCTTGTCCTGGTCCTGGGCAGCGAAGGTAGGGGGCTGGGGCGTCTGGTGCGTGAGACCTGCGATTTCCTCGTGCGTCTCCCCATGCGGGGCCGGATTTCGTCGCTGAACGTTGCCATTGCCGGCGCCGTTGTTTTGTACGAGGTCGTGCGTCAGCGGACGGCGAGATAGACGAGCGGGCGGGTCAGCGCGCCCGGCGTTGCGACGACGGGAGCCGTACCCTGGTGAGCGAAGGTGTCGGGTTCCAATGACCAAGCCGCGTATCTTTGGCAAGCTACGGGGCCTCCTGTCTGGCGGCCAGATACAGCTCTGGGCTGTGCTCGACATCGGCACGGTGGAGGCGAAGGCGCTTGTCGTTCTGGTGGAGGATGACAGGGCGTCCATTGTCGGCGTCGGGCGTGAGGTACATGGCCAGGAGCCTGTGCGCGACGGCGCCATTGCCGACACCCAGGCCCTGGCGGGGGCCTGCGAAAAGGCGCTGGCCATGGCAGAGGCTGTCACAGAGACGGTGGTGGGCGACAAGCTTGTCGCCGACCGGGCCGTGATCGGCATTGCGGGGCCACTCCTCAAGAGCACGTATATCACCCTGAGCGCGCCCCGTGTCCGGCCTATGACCAGCATCAGTGAAGGCGAGCTGACGGCACTGCTGCACAGGGCAGAGAGGCTCGCCTTGCAGCAGGCGCGCGGCGAACTGGCCATGGAGATGGCCACGCCTGCGCCGGACGTGGGGCTGGTGGATGCTGAGCTGGTGCAGGTGCTGGTTGACGGCTACCGGGTGAGCAGTCCTGTCCGGCTGCAGGGGAAGCAGTTGGAAGTGCGGGTATCCAATGTCTTCGCTCCCCTGGACTACCTGGCGGCTGTGAGCTCGGTGGCAACGACCCTGGAGCTGGAGGCCACGGCCGTGGTGGCAGGCTCCTGTCTGGTGGGGCGGGTCCTCGGCCGCGGAGATGGCATCATCATTGATATTGGGGGCGCTTGCACCGATGTCGTGCTGCATCGTGGCGGGGGTGTGGAGCGCATGGGAACGCTGCCCATCGGTGGACTGGCTTTCACGCGGCAGGTGGCGCGCGCTCTCGGGGTGCCGGTGGCAGCGGCGGAAGAGATCAAGAGAAGCTACAGCAGTGGTCGCCTGGCTTCCTCTCGCGCCGAGGAGGTGCACCCGGCTGTGGTCGCCGGCGTCAGGACATGGCTTGATGGGGTGCAGACGCTGCTGGAGGAGATGGCAGCGCGCGATCCTTTGCCGCCCCGCATCTTCCTGTGCGGAGGCGGCGCTGCCTTGCCAGACCTGGGCCGTGCGACGCGTTCGCATCCCTGGGCGCGGGTGCTCCCCTTCACGCGCTATCCTGACATCGTTCTCCTGCAGCCAAACATGGTGATGGGGCCTGTGGACCGCACGGGGCGCTTGGTGGGTGAGGCTTTCGTGGTGCCGGCCGCGCTTGCAGCATGGGCGGTGCAGATGACGCGCGAAGAGGTTGCCCTCCCACAACGTGCCTTGCGCAGCGCCCTGCACAGGATGGGGTTGTCGTGAGTCTTGAGCAGATCATCCAGTTGAGCCCTGAGGACGACATGGCCAGCGTGCGGGAGCGCCTGGAACGGGCGCAGGCCCGCACGATCATTCTCGTCGTCCCAGAGCGGGCGACCGTCTTGCGCAGCATCGTCAGCATGAAGCTGCTGCGCCGCTACGCGCGCCAAATGGATGTGGAGATAGTCATCGTCACCACGGACAAGGCGACTAGCGACGTGGCGCGGCTGCATGGCTTTCCGGTGCGTCGCACGCTGGACAAGCGGGTGTTTCATGGCACGATTCCGCCCGACCTGCAGCCGCCACCGGTCACACCGGCCAGGCAGGCGATAAGGGCTGCACGCGGTGTGGCGATGCTCATAAGCTGGCTGCTGGCTCTCGGCATACTGGCGGCGGTGGCAGGGGTGCTGGCTGTCGTTGGCGCGATTGTAGCCCCAGAGGCGACAGTGACCGTGGTGCCGGCTTCGGAGACGATTACGACCACACTCAGCCTGCGGGCAAGCCTGGAGATACGCGCCGTGGACAGCGCCAAGGGGCTCTTGCCGGCCAAGGCTGTCCAGGTGCTCATCGAGGAGACAGGGCAAGTCGAAACCAGCGGACGCAAGCGGGTGCCCGATGCGGCGGCTACCGGCACCGTCGTCTTCGCCAACCGCAGCCTCACGCCGCTGAGCATTCCGAAGGGCACCAGCATCCGTACTGCCACCGGCGCCAGCGTGCGCTTCAGCACAGAAGAAGACGCCAGTCTCGACGCCGGCGTGTTCGCTACGGTGCGGGTGCCGGTGAAGGCAGTTGAGCCGGGGCCGACTGGTAACGTCAAGGCGGGGACGATTAGCATCGTCGAAGGCCCCCTCGCTTTTCAGGTGAATGTCCTCAACGATACAGACATGGCTGGCGGGACAGAGAAACAGGTGCGGTTCGTGACCATGCAGGACCGCAATGCTCTGCGCGATGCCGTCTTGAAGAAGATCACGGCCGGTAGCTACAGCGCCTTGCGCAAGGCACTTAACGCCGATGACATTGTGCCCATAGAGACCCTCTCTGTCTCAGTCAACGAGACGGCGTTCGACAAGAACCTGGATGAGGAGAGCGCCTTTCTGAGCGGCAAGGTCAGGGCTACCGTCAGTGGTCTCATGATCGCTGGCGAGGACGTGAGGAGGCTGGTAGCAGCACGGGTGCGCAACGAAGCGCGGGACGGGTTTGAGGTGCTGAGTGAGGGCGTGAGCTATGGAACGCCGACGAATCTGCGCTACGAGGGCGGCGTCGTCACCTTTGGTATAGAGGCACGCGCCTCGAGCCGGGCGCGGGTGGACGCGGGCAGCGTGCGGGCAGCGGTGGTAGGC
>DAOUCN010000275.1:0-2847 GCA_034431995.1 Chloroflexota bacterium
GGGCTTTACCCGCGGCCGGAACTCAAAGCGGAGGAACAACCCAGCGCCGCAGCAGGCTAGAGAAACCGCAGACACGAGGACACCAAGCATGCCTTCCGTTCTGTGGCTCTGTGTCTTCGTGGTGATCGGCGCAGCCCCGCCGATAGGGAGACTTCTATGACAGAGACAGGAATCAGTCGCAGGCTGGCCCAGGCCGTTCAGGGGAAGACGGGCGAGAACGTCTATCTTTGCTACCAGTGCATCAAGTGCTCGGCAGGGTGTCCCCTGGCGGAGTACTTCGACTTGACGCCGAACCAGGTGATGCGCGCCGTGCAGCTCGGGCGTGAGGACCTTGTCCTCAACTCCAGGACCATCTGGCTGTGCGCCTCCTGCCAGACATGCACCACGCGCTGTCCCCAAGGCCTCGACGTGGCCCGCATCATGGACGCCCTCAAGATCATTGCCACTGAAGAAGGCATCAAGCCCAAGGTGCCCGCCGTCACCACGTTCCAGAAGGTCTTTCTGCGCAACGTGAACATCTTGGGGCGGGCCTATGAGCTGGGTCTGATGGCCGAGATGAACCTGCGCACCCGTCAGCCCCTCAAGGACGTGGGCATGGGCTTGGGGATGCTGACCAAGGGCAAGGTCAAAGTGCTGCCCAGCATTGCCCGCACGCCTCGGCAGCCCAAGCGCAAGGCCCAGCCCGGCGAGATCGCCTACTATCCAGGCTGCTCTCTCCACTCCCTCAGCTCCGAGCTTGATGAATCGGCTCGCGCTGTGTGCAAAGAACTGGGGCTGAAGCTGGTGGAACCCCAAGGCTGGACCTGCTGCGGCTCCAGCGCCGCCCACGGCTACGACCATGTGGCGGCTGCTGCCATGCCCATGGAGAACCTGGCTCTGATCGAGAAGAGTGGTTTCACCGAGGTGGCCGCTCCCTGCGCCGCGTGCTTCTTCCGCTTCAAGTCTGCCCTCCACGACACGAAAGAGGAGCCGGAATTGAAGGAGCAGGTCGCCAAGCGTATCGCCTATCAGTACCAGGACAAGGTGCGCGTCCTCTCCATGCTCGATCTACTGAGCGACAAGGTGGGGATGGAGGCTATCGCCGCCAAGGTCAAGAAGCCGCTGCACGGCCTGCGCGTGGTCAGCTACTATGGCTGCCTGTTGACCCGGCCGCCGGAGATCACCGGCGCCGACCATCCTGAGAACCCACGCCAGATGGATCAGATTGTCACTGCCATCGGTGCCGAATCCGTGGACTGGAGCTACAAGACTGAGTGCTGCGGCGGTAGCCTGTCCTTGACCAGCACCGATCTGGCCCTGGCCTTGACCAAGAAGCTGCTGCTGGCGGCCCGGGCCGCAGGCGCCGATGCCATCACGGTTTCCTGTCCGCTCTGCCATGTGAACCTGGACGCCCGCCAGGCGCAGATTGGGCTGGACTTCCAGATGCCGGTTATCTACATCACCCAGCTCATGGGCCTGGCCTTCGGCATCAAGCCCGAACACCTGGCCCTTTCCAAGCACATGGTGAGTGTGCAGCCGGTGCTGGACAAGCTGGCGAATCTGGAGAAGGTGCTGGCGTAGCAGTCGTTGTTGCTTTGGAATGACAAAGACACGAAGACAGCAAGAGCGCGAGGGAGAGCATTCTCCTTCGCGCTCGGCGCGTTTGGCACTTGACAATAGTAACGGGATGCGCTGTTATTGTCCTTGCATGATCAGGAGCTTTCGCGACAGGGAAACCGAGCGGATCTTCTCACGCCATGGCTCAAGGCGGTTACCGACGAGTCTCCATCGAATCGCCTGGCGAAAACTCGCACTGGTGGATGCGGCCGAGCGGTTGGACGACTTGCAGGTTCCCCCCTGGCAACCGGCTTGAGAAGCTGTCTGGTGATCGAGAGGGAGAGTACAGTATTGGCATCAACGATCAGTGGCGAGGGTGCTTTCGGTGGCACGATGGCGACGCCTAGGATGTAGAAATCATGGATTACCATTGGGAGAGAGTCATGAGCGAGGGCAAGTTTGCTCCGGTTCATCCGGGAGAGATTCTACTTGAGGAGTTCTTGAGGCCGATGGGCATCAGCCAGTACAGGCTGGCAAGGGACATCGGCGTGCACCCGCGCCGCATCAACGAGATCGTGCACGGCGAGCGCGGCATCAGCGCGGATACCGCGCTCAGGCTGTCGCGGTACTTCGGCCTCTCTGAGCGCTTCTGGCTGAACCTGCAGGCGCGCTATGACCTCGAAGCGCAAAAGGACCGACTGGAGGGGCGGTTGGAGCGCGAGGTAAAGGTCCTGGCGAGTGCTCAACCCACTCATGTCACAGCCTGAATGCGCAACTCATGGGCAAGAAACGGGATGCCAAGCGACGCGAGGAGGCGTGTGGCTGTTACATCTCGCCACATGACGGGCGGCGTGCGTGGTAAGTACTACCGAGCCTATGGTGCAGGGCACACAGTCCATATTCACGGGCACGATGCTACCACGGTCGTGCAGCACCGCAAGCTCAAGCATAGGGGTGATACTGGGGCCGAACGTGTGTGAGTACTCTCCTGACTCAGACCCAGTCAATGGTGCTCCGCGCTGTCTGATCCCGCTCATGGGCGACAGGCGCCGGGGGAAAGGGAAGGCATGACTCGGAACCCCAGGACTACAACGAGAACGTGAGCCACTCGGCCCCGCCTAGTACTACTGCGTCGTTTATACGTCGATCAGCTCACGGTTGCGTGAGGCGGGTCCCGTAGGCCCCGGGGACCCGCGGGGACCGACACGTCAACTTGACCCGTTCGCCCCAGCCAGCGTACTACTTCTGCAAACAAGAGCTCACTGACCCGGCGCCGGGCTTCCCCGATGCTCCGGTATGGTCTCGGCCGGT
>DAOUCN010000276.1:0-1753 GCA_034431995.1 Chloroflexota bacterium
CTCGTTCAGCGGTATAGCGGCGGCACGGTAGACCACGCGGAGCTTGGGGCGATATATCATCCGATGGCGCAAGGAATCAGATGAGACAAAGTCGTAGACGAACTCTGTCGCCCCATCTACGGCTTTCAAGGCAACGCCATAGTTCTGGACGGGGTCTCTGACCCAGCTCGCCACCAAATCCGTCAGCGCAAAGTGGTACCAGCGCTTGGCGCTGCGCAATGTCGCCACGGTGGCTGGGGTGCCCTCTCGGTCTACGCCGATGCCATTGCAGCCGTCAGCCTGCCAGCGCTCTCCCTGGCGCGGCGACCACCAGTTAGCCCCACTATCCCAGGGGCGAAGAACGCGGTAGATCCCAACTCGGGTGTTCTGGGGAGAGTAATAGCTGTCGGCGGTGAGGCTGATGCTCAAGGTGGCGCTGAGGATTTCGGCGTTGGTCGGGATGCGCGAAAGATCGAACTTGAGGAGCGGCGACATCAGCTCCCCGTTCTTGTCGCGCCGCAGCCTCAGCCACTGGTCGTTGTAGAGCTGATCGGCAAGCCCGTTGTCCAGGTAGAGGTCCAGCACCATGCGGTAGCAGCCACTGTACTCCTCCAGCCGGCAGTCGGGATACCCACTCACCTGATACTGGAAAGTGATATCGCGCGTGACGATGACTGGCGTTGCTGTCGGCGTCGCCGTCCTGCTCAGCGTGGGCGTGACGGTACTGGTCTGCGTAGCTGACGCCGTCTGCGTAGCTGACGCCGTCTGCGTAGCTGACGCCGTCTGCGTAGCTGACGCGGTGACCGTCGGGGTGGCGGTGTGTGTATGCGTCCTACTCGCTGTGGGCGAGGGGGTGAGTGTGCCGCTGGCCATCGGGGTGTTGGAGGCAGTTCGGGTGGGCGTGTAGGTCGCTGACGCCGTCTGCGTAGCTGACGCCGTCTGCGTAGCTGATGCCGTCTGCGTAGCTGACGCCGTCTGCGTAGCTGATGCCGTCTGCGTAGCTGATGCCGTTGGCTTCGGTGTGCGGGTTGTTGTCCCTGTTGGGGAAGCGGTCGGCTCAGGCGTGAATGTCACCGAAGGGGACGCGGTAGCTGTCGGTGTCCCTGTGTCTGTGGGCGTGTTCGTAACCGTGGCCGTCGGCGTGTTCAGCAAACCCGACCAAGGCCGCAGTCCCATCCATGCCTCACTGGTGGCTCCCGCTTGCACCACGTCCAGGATGCGGACAATAGTGTCCAAGTAAGGGATCACGATCTCCAGCCCCGAAGGCGCGACGGCGACGATGTAGTAGGAGCCGGGGGCTAACCCGTCGGCATAACAAGTCCCCATTTGGTCCGTAAGGTAGAAGATGCGATCGCCACTCTGCTGGCTCTCTACGATCACAGTCATGCCACTGACGCGAGGCTCCTCGGCATCTGGGGTCGCGTTGCCGTTCTGCTCTTGCCAGGCCAATACCAGGATAGCGCCCGTCGTCGGCGTGGACACGGCGAGTTGGCTCTGCGCAGGCTGCGGCGAGCGAACGAATGGTGGCGCCTGGGCAAGCAGTCGGGCCTCAGCTCTTCTGCCGCCAACCAGGAAGGAGGCCAAGCAAGCCATCGCCAGAGCCATCCCTAAGATGGCGCGGCCCAGGCATGTGGCGGCTCTCGGCTTGCTGGTGGTGGAGATCATAGGCGAGCGCTACCTGTTTCTTCTGTAAAGGCGGGATACGAGGGGCAGGTACACATCCAGGGTCTTGACCAGCTTCCTCCCAAAGGGAACACGAACCGTCGTATTCGCC
>DAOUCN010000277.1:0-4392 GCA_034431995.1 Chloroflexota bacterium
CTCTGCGGGCGAAAAAGCCGATTTCCGGATCCTTTCGCCCCTTCCCGCCAGGCGGGAAGGGGATGGGGGATGGGGCATTCGGTGCCTGTCGCTCCTGGAGCACAGAAGCTGCCTCACAGGCATGCGAATGCACCTGCTTCCGGGGTGACCGTGAACAGTAACATTCTCTCCCTACGTTGCAAAGGGCGGGTGGATTTGCTATACTGATGGCTGCGCCAGTGTAGTCGGACGCACGCTACGCACACCACGTGCACCGGGTAAGCATACACCGGCTCTAGGAGGCCTCATGGCTGAGCCTGGACGCACCCACAGTTCTGGCCGGCGTCTCTATTCTCTGCTCGTCATACTCCTGGCTCTTGTCACTACCCTGGCCGCTACCATCGCGGTCACCGCAGCCACGGCTTCCCACGGTCAGGCCGACCAGGCCTACCATCCCCGTCGCCTCATCCCCAATACCGATGTCAACCCCTATGGCGTCAACGTCTTCCTGTCCCAAGAGGTAGAAGACTGGAAGCTGGACAAGACCTTGCGCATGGCCCAGGAAGCCGGTATCGGCTGGATCAAACAGCAGTTCGTCTGGGAGGAAATCGAGCCGGAGAAGGGGCGCTTCATCATTCCGGGCACGGTCATCTCCACCTGGGCCAAGTATGATAAGATCGTGGACATGGCCTCCAAGTATGGTCTCCAGATCATCGCCCGCCTGGATCGGCCTCCTGCCTGGGCACGTCCATCCCCCTCCAGCGGCCGCGGGCCGGTGGACAGCTACAGCGACTACGGCGACTTCGTCTACACCTTTGTCGAGCGTTACAAGGGCCGCATCCGCTATCTGCAGATCTGGAACGAGCCAAATCTGTGGTATGAATGGGGAGGCGTTGAGCCAAGCGCGCGCGATTATGTGGCCCTGCTCCGCCTGGCCTACCGCCGCGCCAAGGAAGCCGACCCCAATGTGTATATCCTGAGCGCGCCCCTGGCTCCCACGCTGGAACGCAGCGTGCGCGCCATCTCAGATTTGGATTACCTGCAACAGATGTATGACTACGGGGCCAGGAACTATTTCGACATCCTGTCCGCCAATGCTTTTGGTCAGAATCTGCCGCCAGACGCCCCGCCCGATGCCAATGTGCTGAACTTCCAGCGCGTCGTTCTCCTGCGACGGATCATGGAGCGCAACGGCGATGCCGACAAGCCCGTGTGGATCAATGAGTTTGGGTGGAACGCTGCGCCCGCTGATCTGCCTCCGGAGAAGCTGATCTGGCAGCGGGTGAGCGAGCAGGAGCAGGCGGATTACACCGTGCGCGGGCTGCGACTGGCGCGCCAGCAGTGGGACTGGGTGGGGGTGATCTGCATCTGGTATCTGCGCCAGGTGGGCAGCATCCGCCCCGACAACGCCGAGTACTACTTCCGTCTGATAGACGTTGACTTCACGCCACGCCCCGTCTACCGCGCCCTCAAGGCAGAGACGGCGGAGCCAGGGCCCAGCGGCGGCTACTATGAAGATACGTACCCTGGCCTCGTTGCCGGCCCAGGCTGGTCGCCGGAGATCGCGTCCCAGGCAAGCGGCGGCCGACATCTTGTCGGCACCGAGCAGGGCGCCGCCCTGACGATTACCTTCACCGGCAGCTCGCTGCACGTCATCCACTTGCGCGAGCCGGGGGCTGGCCTGCTCTATGTCACCGTGGACGGCCATGCGGCCAACGCCCTGCCCAAGGATAAGAGCGGACGCGCCTATCTGGACCTGTCGAGCACGGGGGCGCAGTGGCAGGCGCAGACGGCGGTGGCGACCAACCTGGGACGGGGGCAGCACGTGGCTACCTTCACCGTAGGCTCGCCGTCCGCTCGCGTTACCCTAGACGCCTACGTCGTCGGCAGCCCGTCCTCCGCCAGACCGCCCGCAGCCGTGGCGGCGATGGCGGTGATCGGACTGGCGATACCCGTCACGGTCTTCTTGCTCTGGCGCGAGGTGCGCCAGAGAAGGCGGTAGGCGGCCACGGTTGCCCCGCATCAGGCGGCGCCGGCCGAGCGCAGGCACAAGAACGCCAGATGTGGAGGGTGCTATGCCAACGACGACAGAGCCTGTGGTAACCCTGCGCAGTCGCGCCCCGGTGCGACTCGACCTGGCGGGCGGCTGGACCGACGTGCCTCCTTTCTCCGCCGAGGTCGGCGGGGCAGTCGTCAACGCCGCCATCAACCGCTACACCTACGCCACCGTTCGTCTGCTCGACAGCGACGACATCCACCTGATCTCAGCCGACTACGACCTATCCCTGACCCTGCCCGCTGCCGAGCGACTCGCCTACGACGGGCAGTTGGACCTGCTGAAGGCTGCGCTCAATCGCCTGGGTCCCCACAAGGGCGTCAAGTTGTTCGTGCGCAGCGACGCCCCGCCTGGATCGGGCGTCGGTTCGTCGGGGGCGACTGGCGTGGCGATCCTAGGCGTCCTCAATGGACTGCGCCACCAGCCTCTCTCCCTCCACCAGCTAGCCGAGCTGGCTCACCTGCTGGAGATCGAGGAGCTGCGCGTGGCGGGCGGCAAACAGGATCAATACGCTGCCGCCCTGGGCGGCTTCAACTACCTGGAGTTCAAGGACCCCGCCGTCGCCGCCAGTCCCCTGCGCCTGTCTGAGGCCACCATCAACGAGCTGGAGAAGCGTCTCATTCTGTGCTACACTGGCAGGGCGCGCCTGTCGGGGAACATCATCAGCGCGGTGATGGGGGCTTATCGCCAGCAGAATCCGCGCACGGTGCGCGCCCTGCACCGCATGGTGGAGCTGGCCAGCGAGGTGCGTGGCGCGCTGTTGCGGGGCGATGTGGATGTCCTTGGCCCCCTTATCCTGGAGAACTGGGCCTGCCAGAAGGACCTGCACCCCTCGGTGAACAATCCGGACATCGAGCGGCTCTTTGAGCTGGCCCTTGCCCACGGCGCCACAGGGGGCAAGGCCCTGGGGGCGGGCGGGGGTGGCTGCATTCTCTTTGTGACCATCGCCGACCGCGAGCACGAGGTGCGCAAGGCCCTGAGCACGGCCGGCGTGCCCATCATGGACTTCAACCTCGACCTCAAGGGCCTCCAGGTCTGGCGTGTGCCCTGAGAGATCTGTCGAAACCACGGAGGGCACAGAGAGAAGGCGGATTTCTCTGTGCTCTCTGTATTTCTTCATGGCCCGGCGGGCTCGCCGGCGGGAGCAGGCGCCGCCTGGGCTGCTGGCTTCCTCTCGCCAAAGCCAGTCATAAGGATCACGGACAACAGGCGGCAGAGACCCGTGGCCAGAAAGAGCACCTGGTAGTTGACGAAAGAGAACGGCCCCAAGCTGAGATGCAGCCCCTGGGCGCTGTTGACCAGGGCGCCGCCGATGAGGGGCGACATGGCCGCGCACACATTGATGACCGCGGAGTAGGTGGCGATGTAGACGGTGTTGTGCTCGCGCGGCGCTAGGTTCAGCAACATGTTGTTGGCGCTCAGGTTGAGGCCGGCATCGAAGATGCCAAAGAGGTGCACGAAGATCAGCATGGGGTAGTTCGTAGCCGAGGTAAAGGCGTAGGCCAGGGGGAAGAGCCCTTTGCCGATGGAGCTGACCAGGAGCACAGGCTTGCTGCCTATGCGGTCGCTGATCTGGCCCCAGAAGCGCAGCGATAATAGGTTCACCAGGGAACTGAGGGTGCTGAGGGCATAGATCAGGGAATAGCTCAAGCCGAGCTGGCTGATGAGGTATACCTGGAAGAAGGAGCCGCCGATGCCCACCGCGAAGGCCCAGACAGCCCTGAAGACGATGTAGCCGCGTATGTCGCGGTGACGCCAGGGCAGGCGCAACTGCTGACGGAAGCGAATGGTCTCCTTCGGCTGGGTTGCTGGCGGCTCCGCGATGCGCCGCATCAGCATGAGCGAAGCCCCACCGAAGAGGACACCGATCACAATCAGGGAGACAAAGCCATAGGGGCTGTCCTGCCCTCTCCCACCCCGCCACAGATCCAGGTACTTTCCCACCAAAGGGCCTAGGACGAGGCCGACGATGCCCAGGGCCAGATTGCGGGTGGCGAAGTAGCGTCCCCGCATCTCCAGAGGCACAAGGTCTGCCATCCAGGACAACCAGGCGGCGTTGCCAACCGCTCCCAAGGCTCCATTCGCCGTGAGGATGGCAATCAGGGCCAGGACTCTGAGGACGCTGGACAGAGGGAGGAAGGGCAGGAGGGCAATCAGGAGCCACAGGGAGCGGGCGATGCCGCTGCTCACCAGGTTGACTGCCCGCCGCCCGCGCAGGCGCTGGATCCAGTAGGGCGCGCTGAGTTGGGCCAGGGCAGCAAAGGCCGGCAGAGACGCCAGAAGGCCGATGTGCAGGGGCCGTGCGCCCAGGAGCAGCGCAAAGCCGGTCAGGTCGGCTCCGCTGGTCAGGCTAGCCA
>DAOUCN010000278.1:0-2076 GCA_034431995.1 Chloroflexota bacterium
GCGATTTCTTCCTGCCGCGTCATACCGAGTGCCATCTGACGGCGGAGGTCGGCATTCTCGGCGCGCAACTGGGCAATCTCTTCCTGGAGTGTCACCGCCGGCAGTATACCACATTCTCAGGGGAACTGTGAACGCTTACGGTGGGTACACGGTGCATGAATCATGGACGGCGGGGACCATACCCGCCCTACGACGTGGCCGTTAGTCGTTGGTCTTTCGTCCTTCGTCGTCTCCGTCCTTCGTCCTCGGTCTCTTTTGCTTGCCAATGCCACGCGATGATGCTATAATCAGCACACAGCAGAGCTAATGTGCCGTGAGTGTAACCGATGCCAACCCTGGCTGCCGTCGTCCTGGCTGCGGGCAAGAGCACCCGCATGAAATCGAAGACCGTCAAAGTTCTCCACCCCATCGCGGGCGTGCCCATCATTCGCTACGTTTTGTCCACCGTGGCCGCCGTGGAGCCGTCGCGCGTTGTCGTCGTGGTTGGCCATGGCGCCAGCGATGTGAAGAAGGTGGTCGGGGCGGGGCCTCTCTTCGTCGAACAGAAGGAGTTATTGGGGACTGGCCATGCCGTGCTCCAGGCCCGCAGCGCCCTGGACGGCAAAGCCGACACCGTTCTCGTCCTCTACGGCGACATGCCCCTCGTCAGCAGCGAGACCCTGCGCCGCCTCATCGCCGTTCACCGCGCCAGCGACGCCGTCATGACCCTGGTCACCGTGAGGGGTGATGATTCTATGGGCTTCGGGCGCATTGTGCGGGATGAGCATGGCGCCGTGCAGGCCATCGTCGAGGAGGCAGCCGCTACGCCGGCGCAACTGGCGATCAAGGAATACAACGCGGGCATCTACTGTTTCCGCGCCGACTGGCTGTGGCCGCGCCTGGCCAGCCTGCCCGTGGGGCCGGTGGGCGAATACTACCTCACGGATATGCTGGCCGTGGCCGTGGCCGAGGGCAAGAACGTGCAGACCGTCACCTGTCCCGCCCAGTTCGAGGTATTGGGCATCAACACCCGCGTCCAGCTCGCCCAGGCGGAAGCTATTGTTCGAGATTCCATCCGCCGCGCCCTCATGCTCAGCGGCGTCACCATCATTGATCCCGCCTCCACCTATGTGGACGCCACCGTCAGCATTGCCGCCGACACCATCGTCTCCCCTAACACCACGATCGAGTGCGGCACGCGCATCGGCAGCGATTGTCGTATCGGCCCCAACAGCCACATCGTGGACTCCACTATCGGCGATGGCTGCCGCGTGTGGGCCTCGGTGCTGGAAGAGGCGTTCGTGGACGATCGAGCGACCGTCGGCCCCTTCTCGCACCTGCGGCCAGGCGCCCGCGTGGGCAAGGACGCTCACATCGGCAACTATGCCGAGATCAAGAACAGCCGTATCGGCGCCAATGTGCACATGGGGCACGTCAGCTACGTCGGCGACGCCACCGTGGGCGACGACGTGAATATCGGCGCTGGCACCATTACCTGCAACTTCGACGGCGCGAAGAAGAACCCCACCGTCATTGAGGACGGGGCCTTCATCGGCAGCGATACCATGCTGGTGGCCCCCGTGCGGGTGGGCAGGCGGGCACGCACCGGCGCTGGCTCTGTCGTCACCCACGATGTGCCGCCCAACAGCCTGGCCTACGGCGTTCCCGCGCGAGTGGTGAAAAAAACGGAAACAAACAGAGATGGCCAGGATTAGCCGGCATTGGGGGATGCGGGGATCTTCTTCGGGGCACATCCCCTGACCTGGCGTTGAGACCATCCCAACATAACGCGGGGGGATTCGGGCGCTCTTCATCATGATCAATCCCCAAATCCCCTCATCCCGGCGTCAAGCCAATGGATCGCACACTGCTGCCCAGCACAACCCAATTTCCTGACATCCTCACCGACAGGGTCATGCCCCTGGTCTCCGGCGACGAGTGGAAGGTGATCAGCTACGGCGTGCGTCACGGCCTGGGCCACCGCCTGTCGGAGACCCTAACCTGCGCCCAGATCGCCCATGGCCACCAGGCCGAGGATGGCAGCCGGCGTGACCTGGGCACCGGCCTCAGTGAGGAGCGGGTCAAGGAATGTTTGGC
>DAOUCN010000279.1:0-3090 GCA_034431995.1 Chloroflexota bacterium
CCATTATAGCACATCTTGGGGCGGCGCGCGGCGTGTTTGGCGTGAGCGTAACGGGTTGGGGACAAGTGCCTTGTGCATAATCGAACGTGTTCGGCGACTATGCAGAGCCGCGGCCCGCACTTCCGGCTCGTTCGCGGAGCGGATTGCCCGATCTCACGTGCCTGTATGTCCCCAGCGTGATACGCTCACGTTTGGCCTCATGCCCTCACTCTTTGCCCTCACCCTAACCCGCTCTCCCTGGGAGAGGGCTGTGCCAAAGACTCTCCGGCTCCACCGGAGTCCGTACAGCGGACCGGACTCCTTCGGAGGGGTGAGGGCGCAGGGCCTTTTCATCGTGTTGTCATTCCGAGCGAGTGCTCCCCAACGAGCGAAGAATCTCAGTCGTGCCGAGCGAGATCCTTCGTCGCTGAAGGGCGCTCCTCAGGATGACAGCGAGAACGAAAAGACCCTGGGTGAGGGCGCGGGGTGCGTTGACACGCCGTCCTATCTGTGCTATAAGACCACTGTGATTCGTGCCGCGCTCTTCGATTTCTCAGGGACTCTAGCCGACTGTGGGGCTGCCTGGTGGGCGCTGGAGCTCTCCAGCACCGCCAGCGCTCCCCTGCGTCTCCTGCGCGAGCGTTCCCTGCTGAGCGTGGACGACGATGCCCTGGCCCAGGCCGACCACCTGTACCGCGAGATGCACCTGGCAGCCAAGAGCACCGGCGTGGAGATCTCCGCCCACGATGCAGCGCGCCAGGTTGCCAGTGCCCTCAATCTAAACGCACCAGATGGGGCGCTGGACGCGGCCGTGGACGAGCTCTTTCTGGGCTGCCTGGCCGACGTGGTGCCCACGGACGGCGCACTGGATACCCTGGGCAGGCTGAAGACACAGGGCTTGCTCCTGGGCGTCATCTCCAATGCCCGCCACAGCCGGTTCGTCTTCCGTGCCCTTGAGCGTCTGGGCATGTTATCCTTCTTCAGCACGGTCGTCGTCTCGGCGGACGTGCGCCTACGCAAACCGCGGCCGGAGATCTTCCTGAATACGCTGGCTGACCTGGGCGTCGCTCCTGCCGAGGCGGCTTACGTCGGCGACTACTATCCCTACGATATGGTGGGTGCCCGGGCCGCCGGACTGCGCGCCGTTTGGCTCGCCGACCCGGACAAACGGCACGAAGACCTGCCCGCCGACCTGATCATCCCGCGCCTGCCTGATCTGCTGCCGTGGCTAGGACAGCACCCCCGCCAATAGGACGGGAAACGGCGCGAGCTGCTGTCATAACGACGGACAACGAACGACGAAGCACGAAGGACCAAGGACGGAACACGCATCACGCATCACGGACGACAGATGATAAGCGACGAACTCTACGCCCTGCTACAAAGCGGTGAGAGCAGCCGGGTCGCCTTCCGGGGCGGCGATCTGCGCCCAGCCAAGCTGGCTGAGACCCTGGTCGCCCTGGCCAACAGCGAGGGGGGAACCCTGATCCTGGGCATTGACGCTCGCCTGCGGTCTGCCTCTGCCCTCGGCCTAGACGATGTGCAGCAGGCGTCGCGTGCCCTGGCCGAGGCCGCTCGCCTGTGCAACCCTCCCCTGGTGCTTCCCCTGCCGGAAGAGGTGCGCCTGGCGGATGGACGCACGGTGCTGGTGGCCACCGTGCCCGAGGGCCTTCCCAATGTCTACGAGCTGGATGGCCGTTACCTTGGCCGGGCCGGGGCACAGACCCGCCCCCTGGGAACAGAAGCCCTGAAGCGGCTACTCATGGAGCGCGGACAGATCAGCTACGAGATGCTGCCGGTGCGAGGAACAAGCCTGGCCGATCTTGACCCTGACAAGGTAAACCGCTATCTGATGCGGCTCTTCCCGGGCTTTAGCGGCCCCATGGAAGAAACCCTGCGTGATCGAGGTTGTCTGGTGAAGCAGGACGATGCCTGGCTTCCCACGAACGCTGGCCTCTTGCTCTTCGGCAGGACGCCCCCCCGCCAGGCACAGATCACCCTGGTACGATACGCGGGCCGTGCCCCTGGCGACCAGTTCCTGCGTAAGGACGTCCATGCCACCCTACCAGAATCCGTCCAGGAAGCCCTGATGTGGCTGCTGGCCAACATGCGCAAGGGCAGCCGCCTGCACGGAATGGCGCGCGAGGACTTCACGGAATACCCAGAGGAAGCCGTGCGGGAGGCTATCATCAACGCCGTAGCCCACCGCGACTACTCCATCGAGGGCGAGGTCATCCGGGTCGCCATGTTCGCCGACCGTATCGAGTTCTACAGCCCCGGCCGTCTCCCTGGCCACGTGACGGTAGACAATATCCTGGATGAACGCTTCTCACGCAATCCGGTCATCGTGCAGGTACTGGCTGACCTGGGGCTGATTGAGAAGTTGGGCTACGGCATCAACCGCATGGTTCATCTGATGGCGGAATGGAACCTGCCGGCACCGGCGTTCAAGGAGACACCGGCAGGGTTTCAGGTGACGCTCTATGGGCCGGGAGAGCACATGGTGGTGCAGCAGCCGGCCCGGGGTGACGTTGACCTGTGGGCGCGCCAGGGGCTGAACGAACGCCAGATCGCGGCTCTGCGCTATCTGGCCGAGCACGGTTCCATCACCAACCGCCAGTACCGCGACCTGGCCCCTGACATCACCGACGAGACCGCCCGCCGCGATCTGGCCGATCTGGTGGACCGCAACCTCCTCTTGCGCGTGGGCGACAAGCGCGCGACGTACTACATCCTCAAGTAGTGTCCCTGTGGGGGGGCCACTCCGTCTCCGCGCTATCCTCCAACAAGGAAGTCCTCGGCGCGCTCCAGCCTGGGGATCACGGCAGCACCTGAGCGCCCTCATGCTCCCGTCTGCCAAAGAGGTGCGAAGCAAAGGGCTGCTGGCGCCGCGACCCGCGTTCGCCCATGGAAAGATGAGGTCTTGAGGCCGTCTTCGTGTCACTACCGCCATGTACCTGGCGCGTGAAAGGGCAGGCATCCCCCTCGGCGTCATGAACAGGGAGACGCCTGCCCAACTACCTCTGCCAGACATAGACGTGCGGCTGCTGTGCCCTACTTTTGCTCCACGGCTTGCCCGGCGAACTCGGCCAGGGGCTTGAGGAACTTCTC
>DAOUCN010000280.1:0-16297 GCA_034431995.1 Chloroflexota bacterium
TCGTACAGCTCACCGATGGTCTCTTGCTCATTCAGGACAGGAACGATGACAGAGGTATTCATCGTGTGGAGCGGCGTTCGTCGGTGCAGTCTTGTTTTGTCAGCCACCGCTAAGACGGATACGCGTGTCTTCGACAACTGCCACTTTCCCCATCAATTCATCCTCTGTGAAGGCGGCCAGTACCCGTTTCACCGCCTGCAGAGCGTTGAGTGGTCGAGGGTGTCGCAACCTCACGAGGATGACGCCTCCGTGGCGCTTGAGTGGGTACGCCAGCAGCCCGCCGAAGCCCTTGTCATGGGTGATGATAACTCTCCTCTCGGCCAGAGCCATCTAAATGATTGCGTCGTCCTCGAGGCCGCGCAGGTTGGGATCCACGATATCCTTGACATCATGCCCGTGCTCGCGCAGAGTTCGAACAACAAGGCGGGCGACGTTCTCGTCGGTGATGAATCTCATGCAACGGCCCCGGCACCCTCTGGCAGAGCCACAATGGTTTCGTTCCCGATTGTCCTGGCCGCATACTCAACGGCTGCAAGAACGTCCTCCCGGGTCAGATGCGGATACTGCTCCAGGATCTCTTCGGCTGTCATGCCCGCGGCGAGCAGCTCCAAAAGGAACTGCACGGAAATGCGGGTGCCCTTGATGATAGGCTTGCCGCCGAGTATCTTCGGGTTGTACGTGATTCGATCAAGCACTGTCGTGCTCCTTGCCCACTGCCTGCACGAGCCAAGAGGCCCTGACCGGCGAGTGCCATCCGTTCAGGGCCTCGTTGGTAACGCGATAGGGTGACCGGCGCGGCCGTCGGTGCAGGCCGCGGTGCAACCCTAGGCTGGTTCCGGCACAGCGGCAGGATTCAGTGTTAGCTCTTCACCGCTGCGGTCTATGGCGATGGCGTCGCCAGCATGGAACTTGCCAGACAGCAGGCCCTCGGACAACTGGTCGTCTATCAGGTTCTGGATGACTCGCCGCAGGGCCCGTGCCCCGTTGGTGCTGTCGAAGCCCTTCTCCACCAGCAGGTCTTTGGCGGCCTCGGTCGCGTGCAGGGTGATGTGTTGTTCCTTGAGCCGCTCCTCGATCTCCCGCAACATGAGGTCCACGATTTGGCGAATGTGCTCCTGATTCAGGCTATGGAAGACGATGACAGCGTCAATGCGGTTGAGGAACTCGGGGCGGAAGGTTCGCTTAAGCTCGGCGGTGACCTTGTCCTTCATCTTCTCATAGTCGCTGCGGGCCTGCTTGTCAGCGTCGGTCAGGGTCTTGAAGCCGATGCTGGTCTCCCGCCGAATCAACTCCGCCCCGATGTTGGCAGTCATAATGACGATGGTGTTCCGGAAATCCACCTTGCGGCCGCGGGCGTCGGTCAGTTGGCCGTCTTCCATGATCTGAAGCAGGATGTTCCAGACTTCAGGGTGGGCCTTCTCCACCTCGTCGAGCAAGATGACGGCGTAGGACTTGCGGTGAATGGCCTCGGTCAGCTCGCCCCCTTCCTCGTAGCCTACATAGCCCGGCGGAGCGCCGATGAGGCGGGCCACGGTATGGCGCTCGTCGAACTCGGACATATCTATCTGGATAAGGGCTTCTTCGCTGCCGAACATGAACTCGGCCAGGGCCTTGGCCAGGCTGGACTTGCCGACGCCGGTCGGTCCCAGGAAGAGGAAGGATCCCATGGGGCGCTTGGGGTCTTTGAGCCCAGCGCGGGCGCGGCGGATGGCCCGGGCGATGTTGGTGATCGCCTCGTCCTGGCCGATGATGCGCTTGTGGAGATGCTCCTCCATCTGGAGCAGTCGCTCCGACTCTTCCATAGCCAGGCGGGTGAGAGGAATGCCTGTCCACATGGAGACGACGTAGGCGATGTCTTCTTTGGAGACGGCCAGGGGTGCGCCTCCCGCTTCTTGCGGGCTACTCTTGATACCCTCGATCTCGTCGCGCAGCTTGTTTTCCTGATCGCGCAGCATGGCGGCGAGCTCGTACTGCTGGGAGCTGACCGCATCCTCCTTCTGCTTGCGTAGCTCTTCCAGGCGGCGCAGGGACTCCTGGATGCCAGGCGAGGTGGTGGACTTGTACAGACGCACGCGAGAGCCCGCCTCGTCAATCAAGTCAATGGCCTTGTCGGGCAGGAAGCGGTCGGTCACATAGCGGGCCGACAGCTCGGCTGCCGACTGGAGAGCGTCATCCGTGTAGACGACGCCGTGGTGGGCTTCGTAGCGCGGCTTTAGCCCCTTGAGGATGAGAATGGTCTCTTCCACCGTGGGCTGATCTACGTGGACGGGCTGGAAGCGGCGTTCTAGGGCGGCATCGCGCTCGATGTATTTGCGATAGTCGTCGAGGGTAGTGGCGCCGATGCACTGCAGTTCGCCGCGGGCGAGGGCGGGCTTGAGGATATTGGCTGCATCCAGGGTGCCCATGGCCGAGCCGGCGCCGACCAGCGTGTGGATCTCGTCAATGAACAGGATGCTGGCCGATTCTTTGATCTCCTTGATGACCTGCTTCAGGCGTTCCTCGAACTGGCCGCGGTACATAGTGCCAGCGACGAGGGCGCCCATGTCGAGCATGAGCAGGCGCTTCTCTAGGAGATTCTTTGGAATGTCGCCGGAAGCCAGGCGCTGGGCCAGCCCTTCCACGATGGCTGTCTTGCCGACGCCAGGGGCGCCCACCAGGACAGGATTGTTCTTGGTGCGGCGGGAGAGGATCTGAATGACCCGCTCTATTTCTTTCTGCCGACCGATGACCGGATCGAGTTTACCTGCTCGGGCCATGGCTGTCAGGTCCAGGCCCAATTGATCAATGAAGGGTGTGCGCACCTGTTTCCTCGCTTCCTGGGGTATGTGCACCGGGCTTTGTTCCAGGAGGCGAATGGTCTCGCTGCGCAGCTTGTCGAGGTTGACGCCGAGCCGCTCCAGGACACCAGCGGCGATGCCTTCCCGCTCCCGGACCAGGCCCAGGAGCAGATGTTCTGTGCCAACGTAATGGTGGCCGAGGCGTCGGGCCTCGTCCACGGCGTACTCAAGGACCTTCTTCGCTCGGGGCGTCAGAGTTGGGCTGGCATCCGCCAACGTACCCCGATCGCCCCTGCCGATAATGAACTCAACGGTGTCTCTTACTCTTGCCAGGTCCACGCCCATATCAGCGAGAACCCGCGCGCCGATGCCCTCACCCTCGCGCACAAGGCCGATGAGGATGTGCTCTGTGCCGATGTAGTTATGATTGAACCGCTGGGCCTCTTCCTGGGCCAAGCCCAGCACCCGGCGGGCCCGTTCGGTGAACCGGTCGAACTCCGCCATGTCATCCCTCCAGGGAACAAGACCCGATGGGTCACACGACGCTGATCATACCTCGTCTACGGTAGCTGTCTCTTCTTCCGTTTCCTCGATTGCGGTAACTGGGCCCACCGCGGGCGGTATCTGCTCTTCTACTTTACTTCTTCGGTCTCGGCGTTAAGACCTTGCGCAGGTGGCATCTCTTCCGTGATGTCGGTATCAGGGCTTTCTGTGGGTGGCATCTCTTCTGCTGTGCCGGGTGCTTCCTGCCCCTGGGCCTGGCGCAGGCTCAAGCCTAGGCGGCGGCGCTCCGGTTCGATGCGCACGATGCGCACAGTGACGACGTCGCCGACGCCGACCACGTTCTTGGGATGTGTGATGCGCTGGTCTGAGAGCTCGGAGATGTGGATGAGTCCTTCGATGCCATCCGGCAGACGCGCGAAGGCGCCGAAGGTGGCCAGCTTGGTGATGGTTGCCCTGACGAGCTGACCGATCTGGTAGCGCTCCATCGCCTGGTCCCAGGGCTCGGGCTGCATCCGCTTGAGACTGAGGGCGATCCGCCGCTTCTCCCGATCTACGTCGAGGACGTAGACGTCCACTTCGTCGCCCGCTTTGAGCACCTGGCTCGGGTGACTGATGGGCTGCCAGGATAGCTCCGAGAGGTGGATGAGGCCATCTGCCCCGCCCAGGTCCACGAAGGCCCCGAAGTCGGCCAGTCCGCTGACGCGCCCCCTGCGCACGTCGCCCTTCTGCAATTCGCTGAGCAAGCGGTCCTTTTGCTCGATGCGCCACTCGCGGGAGGCTGCTGTCTCGGAGAGGATGAGGCGGTTCTTGCCGCGGTCTACCTCGATGATCTTGAGACGCAGTCTCTTGCCCACCAGCTTCTGCATGCGCTGATCAGGCTGCTGCTCGGCCGGCGGCCTGCCCCGCAGCTCGAAGACCTGGGAAGCGGGTACAAAGCCACGGATCTCACCGAAGCGGGCGATGAGGCCGCCTCTGTTGTAGCCGATGATCTCCAGCTCAAAGGTCTCGCCGCTTTGGAAGAGAGCCTGGGCATCGCGCCAGTCCTGCTCCAGTTGCGCCTTGGCCAGGGAGAGGATGATGTTCCCTTCCCGACTCTCGGGCTGGACGACGTAGACGAGCACGTGGTCGCCGACGTTGAGCACAGCATTGGGGCGTTGCTCACTGACCTCGTGGGAGGGGATCACGCCTTCGGACTTGGAGCCGATGTCCACGAGGATCTCATCGCGGTCTACCCGCACGATGGTGCCCTCGATGACATCACCCCGACGCAGGGCGCGCAATGCACCTGATCCGGGTTCAGCATGGTTGAGAAGGTTTTGCATGGTTACGCTGGTACCCGCCTCCTGTCCTTTCGGTTCGCTGCCTGGGGCCTGGGTGCTCGCCTCGCGTCCCTGCCCTTCTGGGTTCGGGACCTGCCTCCCGTCATATTCCATCTACACCCACCCAACAAGAAAGTTGGTAGCCAACCCTATTATAACCAATCGGCCAGCAAAAAGCAACGACCGCTAGTGGCGGAAATGGCGCATGGCCGTGAAGACCATGGCCGCGCCGGCCTCGTCGGCTGCAGCGATGACCTCCTTGTCGCGTACTGAGCCGCCGGGTTGGGCGATGGCCGTTACGCCGGCACGGCAGGCGAGCTCGACGCCATCGGCGAAGGGGAAGAAGGCATCGGACGCCAGCGTCGCTCCCCGTGCCTGCGCCCCGGCCTCGTCCACGGCCAGACGAACGGCATCCACGCGGCTCATCTGCCCGGCCCCGATGCCCACCGTTGCGCTGCCGCGGGCCAGGACGATAGCGTTGGACTTGACATGCTTGACCACGCGCCAGGCGAAAGCGAGGGAGTACATCTCCTCAGCGGTCGGGGCACGGCGCGTCACAACGCGCCAGGAGGACGGCTGCTCCTGCACATCGTCGAAGCTCTGCACCAGGATGCCACCCCGGATGCGCCGCAGGTCCTCGTCATGGGGGAGTGAGGCGGGTGGCGAGAGGAGGACGAGGCGGCAATCCTTCTTGTGGGCAAGGATGGCCAACGCCTGCTCATCAAAGGCAGGAGCCAGAATTGCCTCCACAAACAGGTGGGCCATCTCCCTGGCTGTGGGTGCGTCCACCGCCCGGTTGGCAGCAATGACGCCGCCAAAGGCGGAGACGGGATCGCAAGCCAGGGCAAGCCCATACGCCTGGGCCAGACTGGCGGCGGAGGCGGCGCCACAAGGGTTGCCATGTTTGATGATGACGATTGCAGGCGCCTCGTGCTCGTAGACCGCTGCCCAGGCGGCCTCCAGATCCATGACGTTGTTGAAGGACAGCTCCTTGCCTTGTATCACCTCTGCGGAAGCCAGCCCATGCCAAGAGGCTGTGCGCTGCCGATAGAGTGCTGCCGTCTGGTGGGGGTTCTCGCCATAGCGCAGGTCGCGCACCTTGTCGAAAGCCAAACACAGGGTGGCAGGATAGGTGGTATCTCCGCAATAGCCTCTGCGCTGGAGGTAGGCAGCAATGGCGGCGTCGTAGCTCGCTGTGTGGGCGAATGCCCGCTGGGCCAGGCGACGGCGCGTGGCTTCGCTGACCTGGCCGCCGCTCCGCAGTTCTGCCACGATGGTCGGATAGTCCAGGGGGTCGCTGACGACGGTGACGTAGGCGTGGTTCTTGGCTGCCGCCCGCAGGAGGGCAACGCCACCGATGTCTATTTCCTCAATGGCCTCGTCCAGAGTTGCGTCGGGACGGGCGACGGTAGTCTCAAAGGGATAGAGGTTGACGACGACGAGGTCAATGGGGGCGATGTCATGGCCACTCAGCTCGGCGAGACTGGCAGCATCGCGACGGGCGAGGATGCCGCCGTGAATCGCGGGATGGAGGGTCTTGACGCGGCCGCCCAGCATCTCCGGGAAGCCGGTCAGGTCGCTGACTTCTTGCACGCCCAGACCTGCCTGGCGCAACACCCGGGCCGTCCCTCCCGTTGAGATGAGGGCAATGCCCAGGTCGGCCAGGCTCTGGGCCAGGTCTATGATACCTGTCTTGTCTGCCACGCTGATGAGCGCTCGCTTGATCATGGCGTCACTCTTTGTTGGGGGTAAGCTACTCACAGCAGACTGGCGAACAGCTAGCCGGTCTGCGGTGCGCCCTTCATGCGCTGGGCGAAGGCGGTCAGAGCCTCCACCTGGCCGGCGTTGGGCGAAGCTCCCCAGCGCTTCGCCTTGACCACGCGCAGGGCTTCCTGCCAATCGTAACCCATTCTGACCAGGACGGCGGCGGCCAGAATGACGCTCCGACCAATGCCGTGCTGGCAGTGAACCAGCACCTTGCGCCCCTGCGCCATTTCATCAAGAACCCAGGCGCTGCCCTGCTCCAGGTCTTCGGGTGTAGGGGGGTGCCAGTCGCGCGTGGGCAAGTGCAGAAAGTGTATGCCGAGACGGATGAGCTCGGCTACGTTGTCCCTGGACTCGGAGCGCAGGTCCACCACGCTGCCGATGCCCAGGGCATGGACGGCAGGGATGTAGCCGTCGCGTAGCGCTCCACCTACGGCCAGGCTGTCGGTGATCCAGTCCAGGTCTGGCGGTGGGCTACCTCGATGCTTGATGTAGGTCATGATCATGAAAGGTGTGCGTCTGCTTGGCATGGCGGTCCTTGCTGCCTGGCTATGTAGAAAGCCAGCGGCAGCCTGTGGCGGCTATTATACCCCAGCCGGCCCAGAAAGGGAAGAGTGGTTACCTTTTGTGTGCCGGTATGCTATAATGGCGTCGCTATGAAGCCTGTGATCGCCTTTGACCACGTGTCGAAGCAGTTCACCCTGCACCGCGAGCGTCCCCGCTCCTTGCAGGACCTTGCCCTGAGCGTCCTACGGCGCGACCGGGACCGGGCTGAGGCATTCTGGGCGTTGCGCGACGCTACGTTTGCTGTGACCCGCGGGCAGATGCTAGGCATCATCGGGCCGAACGGGGCGGGCAAGAGCACGATTCTGAAGCTGATCACCCGCATCCTGGAGCCGACGAGCGGCGTCATCCATGTGGATGGGCGGGTGGCTGCCCTCCTGGAATTGGGCACTGGCTTTCACGCCGACCTGACCGGTCGGGAGAATGTCTATCTGAATGGGTCGCTTCTGGGCTTCAGCCGCCGCCATATGGACGAGCGCCTGGGCAGCATCATTGAGTTCGCCGAGATGCAGCGCTTCATAGACATCCCGGTGCGGCACTATTCGTCGGGCATGTACATGCGCCTGGGGTTTGCCATCGCCGTGCATGCCGACCCCGATATTCTCATCACCGACGAAGTGCTGGCCGTGGGCGATGAAGCCTTCCAGAACAAGTGCCTCGACCGCATGCGGCGATTCAGGGAAGCGGGGACGACCATCATTTTGGTCTCGCACAACCTGCCCATGGTGCGACGCCTGTGCGATCGCGTCATCTGGCTGAAGCAGGGGACGATCGTACTGGATGGGCCCGCCGACATGGTGGTAGACGCCTATCTTGCCGAGGTAACGGGCGCGGAGAAGGAGGCGCAAGCGCAGGGCCTGCGTCCCTGGGACAGCGGGGCGATCGCCGCTGCGCTGGACGATACGGCCCCGATGAGGCTCTTGGGCGTGGCCATGGTGGGGCAGGACGGACAGCCCCGGTGGGATGTGCAAGCTGGGGAGAAGATGAGCCTGCATGTCCAGTATGAAGCCAGGCGGGACGTGCCCAACGCGGTGGTGTCGGTGCAGGTGTTCGATCGAGAGGACCAGAGCTTCATTTGCGGATGCAACTCCTATGCTGATGGGCTATCACTGTCTGTGCGCGAGGGACGGGGGAGCCTAGTGTACCCGGACCTCGTCCTGCCGCTACGGCGAGGAGCCTATCTGCTGAGCGTCGCCCTGTATGGCGATCCTGACCCTCCGGCGTGGGCGAATCCAGTGGATATGCGGCACAAGGCCTACACGCTGACGGTAGATTCGCCGATGGCTGGGCCGCACAGGCGGTGGGGGAGCGGGGAAGTGCTTGTTGATGCCGTGCGCCTGTGTGGGCGGGATGGACGCGAACGGTCAGAGTTCCGGGTGGGAGAATCACTCAGCCTGCACGTGCGTTGCACTGCGCAGGGAGCGCCCGTGGACGACCCGATCGTGCGCGTGCAGATCCTGCGCGCAAGCGATGGCCTTCTCTGTCATGGCACCAACACAGCGCGGCAAGGGGCGCGTCTGGGATGGCTGGCTGGGTCAAGGCATGTCGTCCTAATGTATGAACGGCTTGACCTGCTAGAGGGAAGCTACCTGGTGAGCGTGGGTGCATGGCCGGACGAGGAGGCGATACGTCCCTACGACTTGCACGACGCCGCTTACCGTCTGACGGTACGCAGCGGGCGCGCAGAGGGGGCCGGGATCGTCGCCCTGCCGCACACCTGGAACATCGGCGATTAATGATAATCCATATGTACTATTGACACGGTCATCCTTTTGTGGTAGGATAATGGCAGGTCAACGTGTGCCCCATGGCGTCTGGCTCTGACAGATGTGGACGGGAGACAGACGATCCTGTGGAGCAGTAGCCCGCCGCAGGTCAGGAAGCAGAGAACTGGTTCCAGTCGTGAGGCTGCCACGCTGATGAGCGGCGGAGCAAGGACTAGGAGGAGAAGACATGAAGAGATTGCTCGTTGTATGTGGTCTGCTGGCGCTGGGTGCCTTCCTGGCGTTCTCCCTGGTTGCCGCGCAGACGGCAGCCCCCGCTGGACTCCAGGCAGATAAGCTTGACAACAGCCCCATCTCGCCTAGTGCCATCGCCCCGCGTACGTCGCATACTCTGGTGCAGAACATGGAGAACGTGACTGCCAATCTGCGCATCGAGTACTATGCCAGCGACACGGGGCAGCTCAAGAAGGCCTTCGACGACTGGCTGCCGCCCAACGGCGCCCGCACCTATCACGCCAGCGACTATCCTGAGCTGGGAGCCAACTTCCTGGGCGCCATGGTCGTGTCCTCTGACCGGCAGATCGTGGCCGTGGTCGTGAATGCGGGTTCCACATCGCACGACATCTATGAGGGCACAAACGAGGGTGCGGTCGAGCAGTTCCTGCCCTCTGTGCACTGGCGGGCTGGCCAGTACACTCTCGCTGGCTTCCAGAATACCGACCCGTTGGTGACAGCGACCGTCGCCATCAGCTACTTCCGGCAGGACGGCAGCATGGAGTGGAGCGGCACGCGCAATGTTCCGCCCAGCGCAGCCATTCATCATGATGCCCGCACGTATGGAACGAGCCCAGGTGGCGTCGGTTCAATCAAGGTCACGTCGCTAACTGGCCAGAAGATCGCTTCCTCGGCCATCGAGACCTTCGGCGATGAGACCTATTCGTACCGAGCCTTCCCGCCGACGGCTGGGGCGACCAAGATCTACCTGCCCAGCATCCACCGCAACCCGGGCGGCCATTACAGCTTCACCTTGGTGCAGAACATGAGCGAGACCACGGACAACCAGGTGCGCATCAACTACTACAACCAGGCAGGTACGCTGGTCAACCAGTTCACTGTCAACATCCCCGCCAAGGGTGCCTACACCTTCCGCACTAATGGCGGGCCTGAGGATCCGGTTGGCTTGGGCATCGCGGGCACCGCCGTTCTGGAGTCTCTGAATGTGCCGCCGCTGCCCATGGTCGCTGTCGTGGTTGAGACCGTCGGCTCGTTCGCCTATGCGTACGATGGGCAGACGGACAGCGATGCGGCACAGTCGCTGCTCTTCCCCAGCATGCACCGCAACCCGGGTGGCCAGTACAGCCACACCCTGGTTCAGAACCTGTCCAACAGCCTCGACGCCAGCCTGGTCCTGACCTACTACAACCAGGCGGGCACCATCGCCCATACATGCACCTACAACCTGCCGCCCAGCGGCGCCAACACGTTCCACACCACCCCCGGCTCCTTCTGCGAACCGGTGGGCATGTCGGGCGTGGCCGGCTCCCTGCGGGTGACCTGCACCAGCTGCGGCGGCGGCGGGCCCAAGATCGTGGGTGTGATGGTGGAGACGCTGTTCACCAGCAACATCGTTGGCGCCTACGCGGGCTTCAAGGAGTACTAGACCAGGAACCGCAGACGGTATCCTACCTGCCTGCTGCTTCCACGAGACGACAGTGCAGCGGCTACGGGCAATCCCCGTAGCCGCTGTTGTTTTTGTGCGTTTGTAGGGTTGCCGGCGTGCTTGACTTTTGGGAAGGCGGGTGTTATCCTATCGCCGGTGTTCAGGTGACCTGACTGCTCTCGGCGCGGCTGCGAGGTGGACATGATGAGATGGTTGCTGGCAATCGCTGGGTTGGCGACGGTAGCGGCAGTGTGCCTCTTCGCTGGCATGGGCGTGGGCGCGGCCGGCGCGGGCCCTGGGGCACCAGGACCTCTAGCCGTGCCGACGCCGCGTGGGCCTGCCGCGGGTTTTGGCCCCAGCGCGTCGCGCGGTCTGGCGCTCGCATCTGCCGTCGGTTGGACGGCCCCGACGAACGTGTCAAACAACGACGGCCCGTCGGGTTCTCCGGTGGTGGCTGTGGACGGTCAGGGCACGGTGTTCGTTGCCTGGTACGACAACAGCCAGGGCGAGAACTGGGAGATCCTCTACGCTTCCAGGCCTATCACAGGGGCCTGGACTCCGCCCGGCGACCTCTCCAACAACGCGTCCTACTCCATGGTGCCTGCCATTGCCACAGGCCATGATGACACCGTGCACGTCGCCTGGCAGGACTACGGCGGCCCCCGTATTGGCTATCAGGGCACGCTGCTGTATCGGGGCAAGAGGCCAATGGAGGATTTCGCCCCGTTCCAGGCCATCTCAGCGACGTCAGGCTACGGCGGCTATCCCGAAGTGCGCGATCCGAGCCTTGCTGTGGACGGCCACGACACGCTGCACCTGGTATGGGCAGGCGACGCCGTTGGCGGCTATGACATCTTCTACGCATACAAGGCGCCAGGCGGTGATTGGGCCTTTCCCCGGGACGTGAACCGCAGCTTCGGTATCTCCCTCTACCCGCGCTTGGTGGTTGATCCCTTTGACACCCTGCACGTCATCTGGCAAGAGCAGCCGTTCACCTCGACGCAGACAGAGATATACTACTCCTACCTGGTGCCCGGTGGGACGTGGACGCCGCCAGACAACATCTCGAACAGCCCTGCCAATTCCCACTCACCTGCTCTAGCTGTGGATGCCCAGGGGACGCTCCACGCCCTGTGGCAGGACTACAGCATCGAGGCGCATCAGGGCGAGATCGTCTATGTCAGCAAGCCGGCCGGGGGCAGATGGTCGGCGGCGGAGAACGTCTCGCGGACAGCGGGCGATTCCGCGGGCCCCACGATTGCACTGGATGCGAGGGGTACGCTCCATGTCGCCTGGTACGACAACACGCCGGCCAACTGGGAGATCCTGTATGCCAGCAAGCCCGTTCTTGGCTCCTGGACTGAGGCTGTGAACGTCTCCGGCACCAGCGGGCGCTCGGGCCAGCCGAACCTGGTCTACGATAACCGGAATCTCCTGCATCTGGTCTGGGCCGACGACTCGCCGGGTGATTTCGACGCCTTCCATAGCAGCCGGGTGGCGCCGGTTTTCAGCGCGTCGTACAAGAAGGCAGCTCCCCTGGCCGTGCCGGGCGGCGCGGTCAGCTATGTCATCGTTGCGCGCAATGACGGCACATCCCCGCTTAGCCTGACGATGACAGACACCGTGCCAGCGGAGGTCACCTATGTGGCGGGGACTGCCAGGGCCAGTGCGGGCAGCGTGTCCGTGCTTGGGGACCAGATCGTGTGGCAGGGCGTCGTGCCCACTGGTGGCGAGGCGCGGGTCTCCTTTCTTGCAGATGTTGGTGAGGCAGTGCCTGTGGGCGCCACCATCCGCAACCGCGCGGTGATCGGTGATGGGGCTGGCAACACAGTAACCGTGGAGGCTACCACGACCATCGTTGCCTCGCAGATCTCCCTCCCTATCATTCTGAGCGAGTAGTCCTTCTGAGCATGGCAAAGGCGGTTCTGCTTGGGCTTGACGGTGCCACCTTCTCTCAGCTCGATCCACTGGTCGAGTCTGGCCGGCTTCCCAACTTAGGGCGCCTGATGACAGAAGGTGTGCGCGGTTCTCTCCTGTCAACGATCCATCCCCTGACTCCGGCTGCCTGGACTTCGTGCGTCACAGGCCTCAATCCCGGCAAACATGGCATCTACGACTTCCGTCGCCGCCGCTACGGCTCCTATGACATGGATCTGGTCAACGCCCGCCGGCGGGATGGTGTGCCTGTCTGGAACATTCTGAGTGAGCGAGGGCTGCGTGCAGGGGTGTTCAACGTCCCCATGACCTACCCGCCAGATCGCGTCAACGGCTTCGTGGTGGGAGGAATGGACACGCCAGGCATCCACAGCAACTTCGTTTGGCCTCCAGCCTTGCGGGACTCTCTACTGGAGGCAGTGCCGGACTTCCGCATAGACCTGGACACGGCGCCCGATGATGAGAGCCAGTTTCTCGCCCATGTGGAAGAACTGAACGCCAGCCATCAGCGCGCTCTCAGCTTCCTGATCGAGGAGCATCGCGATCTGGATTTCCTGATGGCCGTCTTCGTGACGCCAGACCGTCTGTATCACGCCTTCTGGCGTGAGCTCGATCCGGCGCATCCTGCCCATCGGGAGAAGCGGGCACGCGCGGTGCGGCAGGCGCACGAGCGTTTGATGCGCGGGCTCGACGACAGCGTGGGCGAGCTAGTGGCGTGGGCGGGAGACAAGGCAACCATCATCGTCATGTCGGATCACGGCTTTGGGCCACTAGAGAAGGATGTGTACATGAACCGCTTCCTGCTGGACGCCGGTCTGTTGACGTTCAGGAAAGCGGTGCGGGAGGACGGCCCCTTCCCTGACATGGTAGACTGGTCGCGTACACGCGCCTATTCTTTTGGCTTCTTCGGCAATATCAATCTGAATCTGCGTGGGCGAGAACCTCAGGGCATTGTGGAGCAGGGCCGCGAGGCTGAGGAACTGAAGGCGCTGCTGATCCAGGAGCTGCGCAATCTGAAGGACCCCGAATCCGGCGAGCCGATCGTGGATGCGGTGTACCGTCGGGAAGAGCTGTATTGGGGCCCGCACGTGGAAGAAGCTCCTGACCTGCTGATCGTGATGCGCAACTATGCCTACATGACACGCGACGGATATGAGGGAGTGCGCCACGCCCTGGTTGGCCCGCCCATGAGCTTGAGCAAACAGCGTCTCCTGCACACAGGCAACCACAGGCCCGATGGCATCCTGATCATGGCGGGGCCTGGGGTACGACGCGGCGGTGAGGTGGAGAGGGCGAGCATCATGGACATTGCGCCTACGGTGCTGCATGTCCTGGGCGTTCCGGCGCCTGGCATTATGGACGGACGTGTCGTGCGCCAGGCATTCACCGAGGAGCACCTCCGCCAGCATCCGCCGCGCCGGATAGTGTCGCCACCGCCAGCGCCGCAGAGCAACGCGTGGGAAGAGCGGCTGCTTCGCTTGAAGCAGCAGGTGAGCGACCTGGAGACGCGCGCCGCCAGGCTGGAGACGGAGAGGGACGAGGCCAAGGCCACGGCCAGGCAGCTCCACGCTGTCATCGCCGACAAGAACCAGCACATTGGCGAGCTCAAGAACGTGATTCGGCAGCGCGAGGAGACCCTCAGCCGCTATCAGCAGAGCATCTTCTTTCGCGCCTACCAGCGCTGGCAGCGGTGGCGGGGTAAGCGCGCCTGATGTACGTGAGGCGGAGCCTGGTGGAGGCGTCACGACGCAGTCTGTGTGCTGCGACGCACAAGGAAGCAAAGCCATGGAGTTCACGGGCGAGCGCTTGATCCCGGATCAAGCGCGGGATGACGACCTGTATCACGAACACGTGGTGCGCTACCTATTCGCGGCCCAGTTCGCGGGCGGGCGGGCAGTTCTGGATGCTGGCTGTGGGGCGGGCTATGGGGCGGCCATTCTCGCGGCGTCAGGGGCGCGCCATGTCCTGGGGGTGGACATCGCCCCCGAAGCCATTGCCTATGCACGGCAGCACTACCATCATCAGAACGTTACCTTCGAGGTGATGGACGTGCGAGCCATGCCCCTGAAAGACGGTAGCTTCGATCTGGTGGCAGCGTTGGAGGTCATTGAGCACCTGGCTGAGCAAGAGGCGTTCGTCAGCGAGGTGCGTCGCGTTCTCAATGACAATGGCGTTTTCGTCGTGTCTACGCCCAACACGGCCACCTACCCGCCGGGCAATCCGTTTCACCGGCGCGAGCTGTGTCTTTCGGACTTCGGGGCGCTGCTGGGCCAGTTCTTCCCAGCGTTGGCGATTTTCGAGGAAGACTACGAGACGGCAATCAGCGTGCGGCCTGCCGGTGGAGCTCAACCATCAGGCTGGACGCTGATAGCGGCGCGCGAGAAAGCCTCGCGCCAGGCAGACTACTACCTGGCGGTGTGCACGAAGAGGCAACAGGTGTTGGACGAGACGATCGAGCTGGCGCGTGGGGTGATGTACGAGCTGCCGGCCGACCGCCTGGGCGAGCGCATCGGCGATGCCGTGACCCTGCAGGGCATGCTGGATGAGAAGAACCGGCAGATCGGGCAGCTCGAGGGAGAGCTGCGGCGGCAGGGGCAGTGGGCAGCCGACTTGGAACGGCAAGTGCTTGACATAAAGCGACATTGGTACTTTCGGGTCTTTGGGCGCCGGCTACGATAGGGCGCGGTAGCTCATGCGTGCACTGATTGCCCTTGTCCTCTTTGTTGTGTGCTCCCCTCTGGCCGCTGTGCTGGCACTGATTGTTCTGTTGGGCGACCGCGCAGCGGCCCTCGTGCGCGGGCTGCGCAGGAAGAAGGAAGGCAACGTCGGGCAAGGTGCCCGACCTACGGCGGGAGGGGGTAGGGCAGGCATGATGCCTGCCGCTCGCTGGGAGGGGGAGGGCGTCGGGCACGATGCCCGACCTACGGGTGAAGCGAGGGACATCACCCACGCCAGCATCATCATCGTCAACTGGAACGGGCGCGATCTGTTGGCGGAGGGGCTGCCCTCTGTGCTGGCCGCCGTCGAGGACGCGGGGGGCGAACACGAGGTCATCGTGGTGGACAATGGCTCCACAGATAGCAGCGTAGACCTCGTGCGAGACCGCTTTCCCAGCGTGCGGGTGCTGGCCCATGAGCGCAACCTCGGCTTCGGTGCGGGCAACAATGCTGGCGTTCGTGCGGCCCGCCACGATATCGTTGTCTTGCTCAACAACGACATGGTGGTTGACCCTGGCTTCCTGCCGCCGCTGCTTGAGCCGTTTGCCGATGAGCGTGTCTTTGCTGTCAGCGCACAGGTCTTCCTGTCGAACCAAGGCCAGAGACGGGAGGAGACAGGCAAGACGCGCGGTCGCCTGACTTCTGGGCGGCTGGAGCTGTGGCATGGCGATGTCAAGGATGACGAGACGACTGGCCCCTGTCTGTGGGCAGGGGGTGGCTCTAGCGCCTTCGACCGCAGGCGTTTCCTGGAGCTAGGCGGTTTTGACGAGTTGTACGCTCCCTTCTATGTCGAGGACGTTGATCTCTCCTATCGCGCCTGGAAACGTGGGTGGACGGTGCTGTTCGCGCCACGAAGCATCGTGCACCATCGGCACCGGTCGTCCAGCTCCCGCTTTGGCCTGGAGTACGTGGAAAGAGCGACGCGCAAGAATCGCCACCTGTTTGTCTGGCGCAACGTGACGGACCCAGGGTGGACAGCACAGAGCATCATCGGCCTTGCGGGTCACGTCGCGGCGGCAGTGGAGGCGGGGCGTCTACAAGAGCTACGAGCACTTGCGTGGGCCGTACGCCAGCTTCCGAGTGCCCTGCATCGCAGGTGGAGGGACGCCGAGCGCGCTCTCCTGGTGGATCGGGCTGTCTTTGACGTTGCATGCAGCCGATACCACTACAAGGAACGGTTTGAGCCTGCTCCGCGCCTGGCCGCCAATGCCCAACCCAAGGTCCTCGTTGTGACGCCCTACCTGCCCTATCCGCCCGCCCACGGCGGGGCAGTGCGGATGCTCAATCTCCTGAAGCACATGGCGGGGCGGTACTGCGTGGACCTGCTGTCGTT
>DAOUCN010000281.1:0-2858 GCA_034431995.1 Chloroflexota bacterium
CAAGTTCTGCCACCTGCCGCCCCGCACCGTAGGCATCGCCAAGCGCATCATCCACGCTGGCCGCGATCTCTCCCTGCGCCAGAGCCAGAGCCTGGAGATCGCCGCCCAGGCCGAGCTACTCGACAGCCCCGACCTGCGGGAAGCCATGGCCAGCTACTTCGAGAAGCGCCCGCCGCGCTTTAGCGGCGAGTAGGCCCGTCTCCGCGTCCCCGCGTCTCCCTATCCCCGCGTCTCTGCGTCTCGAATCCGCCATTGATGGCAGTACACCATCGCCTTATGGCTGGCGGCCTTGCCCACGATGGTGACGCCTACAGGCTCGGCCAGTTGCAGGGCCAGGCTAGTGCCGCTATTCACCGAGGCGGCGATGGGGATGCCGGCGCGGGCCGCCTTGTGCGCCATGTCCGACGAGATGCGCCCCGTCGAGAGCAGAATCAGGCGCGAGAAGTCCAGCCCCTCTATCAGCCCCCGCCCCACGCACTTGTCCACGGCGTTGTGGCGGCCCACGTCCTCGTAGTGCACCACGATGCCTTCCGGCGTCGCCAGGGCCGCCGAGTGCACACCGCCCACGCTCTTGTACACCTCGGCGCTGTGCAGCATCTCCCGCAGCAACTGGCCTAGCTGGGCCAGGCTCACTGTTAGCTCGCTCGTGACCTTGGGCACGGCCGCTGTCAGCTCCACCTCCCACGCCCCGCCGGCGCCGCAGCCCGTGGTGAGCAGCCCCCGCAGTCCCCGCCGCTCGTCCCAGCGGTCGGGATCGGTGCGCACGTAGATGCGGTACAGCTCCGGGCACGCCGCGCCGATGCCCTCCACTTCACTGGCCGCCTCGATCAGCCCCTCCGAGAAGAGCCAGCCAACGGTCATCTCCACCAGATTGCGCGGCGTGCAGAGGAACGTCGCCGCCTCCCGTCCGTTGACGAAGAGCGTGACCGGCTGCTCAAGGGCGATCCCGCTATCGGCCTCGCTCTCCAGCAGCCGCTCCAGGTAGGGCACAGGCGAGGCCACCGTCACCGACGAGCCGACTACTACATTGTGGGCCATTTCAGGATAGAAAAGGGGCATTGCTCACATCCAGGGAATCAACCATCAAGTTGTCCATGCCCAAATGGGGCTCAACCAGCGATGAAGACGCGGCAGCGGTGTGGAGTCCGAACCCGACTTGGCGAGCAACGAGCAGGGAACGCGGTTCGCCGCGTTGCGATGACATGATGACGTTCTCAACCGCCACACAAAGACACTGGGTCATCTTGCGAATCTTCGTGCCTTTGTGCCTCTTCGTGGTCAGAAGACCTCACACCAGGTTGTAGGCATCGCATTTGACCCTCTTCTTGCGCCGGCGCTGTGTCTGCCCGCCGCTCTCTGCTGCCAGGTGGTAGAGAATACGGTCCACCTCGTCAAGGGTGAGGTCTTGCTCGTCGGCCAGGAGCTTGATGCGCTCAGTGGCTTCCCGGATATGCACATCGCTGAGCTCGAGGCCCAGTTGGCGGGCGCGGTAGCCAATGGCGTTACGCCCAGTCAGCTTGTGGGCGATCTTGATATACCGTGTCATGCCGAAGTCTTCTGGCTTGAGGATCTCATACGTCTCCGGGTTATTCAGCAGAGCCTTGGCATGAATGCCCGCCTTGTGGGTAAAGGCCGTCATGCCGGTGATGTAGTTGTTGAATGGTATGTCCACGCCGACCATGTCGGCCACCATGTGGTCCAGCTTGGCGATCATGTCCAGCTTGTATTTCTTGACCAGGTTTCGGTCGTAGGCATACATGCGGGCGATGAAGCCGCCCAGGGGAGCAATGCCGTTGCGCTCGCCGATGCCCAGGATGCTCGTATCAATGTGGGTTGCCCCCGCTTCTAGCGCCATGAAGCAGTTGGCAATGGCGCAACCGGAGTCGTTGTGGCCGTGGAACTCGATGCCGCACTTCACCACCGCCCGCACCATGCGCACCATGTCGTACACTTGCAGCGGCGTGGCCACGCCCACGGTGTCGGCCAATCCCACCCGCTCAGGATTCAGTTTGTCCACCGCTGCGTAGACGCGAATGATGTCTCCCAATTCGCTGCGAAAGGAGTCTTCGCTGGAGAAGCGCACCTGCACGCCTTGCGACTTGATGTAATCAATGACCACGAGGGCGGTATCAATAATGGCATCAATATCCTTGCCGTGGCTGAAGGTACGCAGGAACGACGAGGTGCCAAAAAGAATGTCCAGACCATCCACGCCGGTATCAATGGCTTTCTTGGCATCTTCCAGGTCGCAGCGCACGTGCGTAAGGAGCTTGAAGCGACGCTTCATCGCGGCAATCGCCTGACAGTCCTTGAAGCTACGCGGCGAGGCCACGGGGGACGTAACCTCGACGAAATCAATGCCGAACTCATCGAGGGCCTGGGCGATCTCCAGCTTCTGGGCAGTGGTGAAGTTGGCGGCGGCGAACTGCTCTCCCTCCCGCAGGGTGGACTCAATGATATAGAAATCCTTGATAGCCATACTACCTCCATGTCACAGGCGCACGACGGGGGGAAGCTCTCAAGCCTCCCCCCGCTGGGTAGACAATTCTGCGCTGACAAGTATAGTCCGCGCCCCAACGAATGTCAACAATCTAGCCTGACATCGAGGCATGAGTAATGCGGCATATGTAGGTCTGGTTTCTTACCCGACGCTGAGGCGGCTATGGAAAGCCGCCCTACCGATTCATGCATGGGTGTCAGTCTAGCGCTCCACGTGCACTCAGAAAACGCTCGACCTCTGCTGCCGTTGGCAGGGACGGCTGCGCTCCCATCTTGGTCACGGTGAGCGCTCCTACGGCATTGGCGTAGCGCACGGCGGACACCATGTCGTCACCTCGGGATAGCCCGCAGGCCAGGGC
>DAOUCN010000282.1:0-18726 GCA_034431995.1 Chloroflexota bacterium
CCGTTCCCCACAATGGGACCCATACTAGGGCCATCTCGGTGCGTTTTGCCCCCAAACTGGGCCCTGTTCGGGCCTTTTCTCCCATCTCATGCTGTAACAAAAAGTCGGCAACACAAGATAGAACCGAGTGTGATGGCATCGTTTCTTGATCAGTTCGGCAGTCTGATGTATAATCTCACTGGAGCAGAGTTTCTTGTTCTGTCCGTGCTGGGTCAGGCGGGGCGAGGCAAAGTTGGGTATGAAACTCTTCACAATTGGTCACAGTAACCACAGCCTGGACAGCTTTGTGCGTCTGTTGCAAGACAACGGCATCATGACTCTGGTTGATGTGCGGACAGCGCCATACAGTCGCCACAACCCCCAATTCAACAGAGAGAACCTTGAGGGTGCACTGTCTCAGCGCAACATCCGATACAGATACGCTGGCACGTACCTGGGCGGGCGGCCATCCGATGCCACATGCTACAAGAAACGGGTACGGCCTCTCCAAGGCGCGGATTACCTGCATGAGGTAGACTATCCTGGGGTCATGAGACGATCCTGGTTCGTGCGAGCGATTGGCCGGCTACTTGACCTCGCGGCCGAGGACACCACTGCCATCATGTGTAGCGAAGAGAACCCAGCCGAGTGTCATCGTCATCACCTGATTGCTCGCTACCTCATGGAGGAGCATCCTCAGGTTGATGTTTGGCACATTCGCGGTGATGGTACACTTCTTCGCGCCTCTACACTTCGGACATCCGTCGATCAGCCACTACTTGAGCAATTGTCCCTATTGTGAGCTTTCATGAAGCTATACACAATCGGTTTTGCTGAGAAGAGCGCCGAGCTATTCTTCGAGCTCCTGCGTCAACACGGCGTGCAGCGGGTGGTTGACATTCGCCTTAGGCCAGACGGTCAACTGGCAGGTTTTGCCAAACGGGGCGATTTGCCCTATTTCCTCTCAAAGCTGGCGGAGGGCTGCCAGTACGTTCACCTACCAGAACTCGCGCCAACCAGGGAAATGCTGACTGAGTATCATTCGGATTCCGACTGGTCCAGGTTTGCGAGACGCTTCGAAGCTCTTATGGACGAGCGGGGCATCCCTGGCATGTTGGATCGCACAGGGTTCGAAACGGTGACATCCTGCCTGCTCTGCAGCGAGCCCACACCTGAACATTGTCATCGGCGCTTAGTTGCCGAACGACTAGCCACATATTGGCCGTACGTTGAGGTGACTCACCTGTGAGGAAACAGCTGGTTATCACCGATGTGACCAGGATGCAGGGCGGGCGTGTCTGTGTTGCCGGTTACGATAAGGACGGCACATGCATACGCCCGGTGTTGCCACCGCCGGGTATCTACGAAAGCAGTCTGTATGCACAAGATCATCCAATCGTTTTCCCCTTCGCAGTGGTAGAATACGATCTGTTGGAGCCAGATCCCTACCCGCCACACACGGAAGACTACGTCTACGCCCCAGCATCTGTCCGCTTCATCGAACGATTGGATGAGAAGGGCAAGCGGCAAGTGCTCGACGGGACACTCTTTGAGCATGTCAACGCCATATTCGGCGCGCCAGTGCTTGCTGGGCCAGGTCAGTATGTTCTGGCCGGGCAGGGAACGCGTTCGCTGGGCACGATTCGGCCACAGCGGCTGGTAAAGGTCATATATGAGCAATCGCCAGGCGGCTCTTGGAAATACCGGGTTGGCTTTACGGACGGCAGCGGCACAACGTATTGGCTGACGGTCACGGATCTGGCCTGGCGGTACTACTGCGACACTCAACGCCGGCAGGGATTGCCGATCCAGGAGATCGCGTCGCATCTGACGTCGGTGCTGTCGTCAGGTGATGTCTATCTACGCGTTGGTCTGGCGCGCGGTTGGGAGAAGTATCCCGATCGCTGCTAGCTACAACTGACGGCTGTGCACACGTTCCCAGACTATCTTGGGGGCCGGACATTCGCTGATCTTGCACCTTGCTCGACCATCACGCAGCGGAAGACGGGTTGACTATGCTGGTTCGTGATACCGGGCGCGGCCGCGAGGTCATCCCGGTTACTGTGTACGTCGCCCAGGGGCAGCTTGAGGCCAATGTGGTCAAGAGCAAACTGGAGAGCGAAGGCATCCCCGCTATCCTCCAGTACGACAGCGCCACCATCGTATACGGCATGACCGTTGACGGGCTAGGTGAGGTGCGCGTGCAGGTGCCCGAGCCGCTGGCCGCTACGGCGCGGGCCATCCTCTCCCAGAGAGCAGAAGCACCGACGAGTACCGACGAGGGAGACATGACCACGGACGAGGACGAGTGACGGAAGAAGCGGGACGAAGGGCCGACCTACATCCGGCGGTAGCGCCAGAAGAAGAACAGGAAAGCCAAACCAGACGCGAGATAGAGCCAGGCGGCAATAGAGAAGACGCTCTGGTAGCCGAGGGATACGATGAGTATACCGCCGAGCGTTGAGCTCACTGCCCAGGCGCCATCCCAGACCGTCCCTGTGACGCCCCACACCGTCGCCCGCCAACGGGCAGGCACCATCTCCATCACAAAGGCAGAATAGATCGGCTGGGTCACGTTGATTCCAACAGCCCTGCCCCAGAAGGCAAGCGTGGCCACCCGCACGTCTGTCGTCACGGCCAAGAGAAGCAGGAAAGGCACGCCGGACACTTGACCGATGCCGGTGCTGACGACCTTGCCCATGCGTGCAGCCAGGGCTGGGCCCAGCAGACTGCCTCCCGCAATCAACCCCTGGGACACCGCAAAGATCAGCCCCACCGATTGGGTTGGCAGGCCAAACTCCGTCCGAAAGTACACGTTGAAGAAAGGGATAATCAATCCGGCACCCATCCCTACGGTGACACTGACCAGAGACAAAGCCAACACCGTGCGCACGAGTCGTTCAGGCGCACGGCCCTCATCGGCCTGCACCTGCGCTCCCTGCCCTGTGATAGGCGCATCCCCCATCAGATAGACGGGAACGATGGCGCACAGATACGTAGCCACGCCCGCCAGCAAGGCCAGGCGGTAGGGCGTGGCATCCCTTTCCACGGACTGCACCAGGACGTGGGCAAACGCAACAGGCAGCGCACCCCCTAGCAGATTCCCCATTACGGCGGCGATCGTTGTCAACGCGAAATTCCATGAGAAGAGATGGGTGCGCTCCCTGGGCGTGCTGTTCTCTGTAAGAAGGGGGCTTGTGCACGTATAGACGAGACCATAGCCGACACCCACGCCTGCGCTCAGCGCCAGGATGGCCTGCCCATAGGGGAGTGTGACCTGCCCGGCAGAGGCAACGACGCAGAGGGCTGTGCCTAGGAGGATGGTGCGACGGCGACCGAAACGGTCGGCGAGAATGCCGGCTGGAATGGAGATGACGCCTGTGGCAAGGGTGGTCAGGCCGGCAACCTGACCGATGAAGTCCTCTCGGAAGCCGAGGCGCAGCAGGTAGAGGTTCAGCAGGACCATAGAAATGCCCACCCCCAAACCGGCCAGGCCGTTGGCCAGAAGAAAGAGGCGGGCATTGCGGCTAAACAGGCGGGCGTGGCCGAAGTACTGCGCCAGCGCGTGTCTCGTCATGCGTGATAGAGGCCCCGCAGGTCGTTCCACTTCACGCGCAGGACCTCACCGAGCATCTCCCACGACTCGCGCAGGAAGCTCTTCTTCTTCCCCCGCGTAACGTCTTCGTTCCGCCACTCCACGGGCACTTCCTTGACGCGATAGCCCATCTTCTCGGCCACGAACAGCAGCTCAACATCGTAGGCAGTGACACGCCAGCCCTTGGCCCGTCCGCCCATCGCCCGGAAGATCTGCAGTCGCTCAAAGAGGGGGGCGACAATGTCTCGACGGATGGCCTTGAACCCGCATTGGGTATCGTCAATGTCAGGCAGCAGGAGCCCCTTGCGGAAGGCACGAAAGACGCGCGAGGCCAGCTTGCGGTGCCAGGGGGAGTTGCGCCGTTCCACGCCGCGCGACCCAATCACCACGGCATAGCCTTGCTCGAAGTAGGGCAGGAGGTTGTTGATCTCGCGCAGGGGCGTAGACTGGTCCATGTCGGTAAGCAGAACGATCTCGCCCGTCAGCACGGGCAGGGCCGCGCGGATGGCCAGAGGCTTGCCGCCGTGCTCGTTGGACAGGACGCGAAAGCTCGGGTGGTCACGCGCGAATTCCTGGGCCAGACGGAGGCTGTCGTCCGTCGAGCCATCGTCGCTGACGACAACCTCGCTGGCATAGGGTTGGCGGGCCAGGAAAGTAGCCATCTCGGCCAGCACACCGCGCTCAAGGTTTTCCTGTTCGTTGAAGCAGGGTACAACGACGGACAGATACATACTCGTCCTATCCGAGATCATCGAAGTCCAGCCCGCGCTGGCGGAGGATATGCCGTGCTCGTTCGAGGTCCGGCAGTGTGTTGATGTTGAACAGGGAGAGCAACTGGGGATCGAAGGGCGCCATTTCCTGCCGCTCCACCCTGCGTACCCGTACCTGGTCGAATAAGGCGTAGATCCTGGCTGTGCCCTCAGCCAGCAGAAGCCCCTGCATGGGGGCGAGGCAGGCTGTGCTGTAGACGGCGTGCAGGGGTTCAACCTGTCCCCCCACCACAGGTACCACCACGTCATACGCATCGGCAAGGGAAGCCAGGTATGCCAGGAGAGCAGGGTTGATGAACGGCATATCCGCTGCCAAGACCGCGGAGTAGGGCCGCGCTGCAGCGGCCAGCCCCGAATAGACGCCGCCCAGTGCCCCCTTGCCGGGATACACGTCGGTCACCAGGCGAGCCAGAGGATGACGGTGTGCCTCTGGCGTATTGGTCACCACGATGACCTCGTGGTAGTGAGGGGCCAGAAGCTCTACGAGACGAGCCAGAAGGCTCTTGCCGCCGATCCTGAGCGCAGTCTTGTCTATTCCCAGCCGGCGGCTCTTACCGCCAGCCAGAATGACCGCACTCAGGTCAGGGGTCATGACGACTTGTCCTCCGGCTTCTCCTGTGCTTTTCCAGCCGCGGCTGTGTCGTCTGCCTTAAGCTCCTTGCGAAATTCGCGTACGCTCTTGCCAATGGCGCCACCGATCTCGCCCAGCTTGCTCGCTCCGAAGATGACCAGCAGGATCACCAGGATGACGATCAGTTCCATTGGGCCCAGACCAAAAGGCATGGCATGTCTCCTTTGTTCAGCTATGATAGGGATCTACGGCTCTCCGCCGCCGCAGGGGATTATAGCAGGATTTGGCCGTCAAGACAAGAGTATAGCGGTGAGCGTCAGGGTCTTTTCGTTCTCGCTGTCATCCTGAGGAGCGCCCTTCAGCGACGAAGGATCTCGCTCGGCACGACTGAGATTCTTCGCTCGTTGGGGAGCACTCGCTCAGAATGACAACACAATGAAAAAGCCCTGGTTATGGCAGTGTGGGTCTTGACAACGGCCGACGGATGATGTAGAATACGTTTCGTAAAAACGTTTACGTAATGGTTTAGCTGATCACCACACGGGAGACGCCTGCCCATGGCGGCAACGATCGAAGACGTGGCGGCCCAAGCCAAGGTCAGCATCGCCACCGTCTCTCACGTCCTCAACCGGACCCGTTTCGTCAGCCCCGAACTGACCGAGCGCGTCTTGGCTGCCGCGAAAGAGCTGGATTACCAGCCAGACCCAGTAGCCCGTGGCCTGCGCAACCGCTCCACAAATCTCGTCGCTCTGGTCATCCCAGACATCACCAATCCATACTTCCCCGCCTTCGCTCGGGGTGCACAAGACGTGGCCGCCGAGCACGGCTACGCCGCCATTGTCTGCAACACCGATCGTAATCCTGAGCGCGAGCGGGAGTTCTTGCGTATGCTACGCCGCCAGCGTGTGGAGGGGATTATCCTCAACCCTGCAGGCGCTGCGGCCGACGAACTCCTGCCTATCCAGGCCAGCGGCATTGCCATCGTCTTGCTCGGTGAACAGATCAACCACCCCAACTTTGATGCCGTGATGATTGACAATGTGCAGGCGGCTTTCGACATGGTGTCATATCTCATCAAGCAGGGTCACCGCCGCATCGCCCACATCGGCGGCTGGCAAACGATCACCTCTGGGCGCCATCGTTTGCAGGGCTACAGGCACGCCCTTGAGGCGCACGGCCTGCCTGTGGCTAACGACCTCGTGACAGAGGGTCCCTGGACCAAGAGCGGGGGGAGCGAGGCCATGCGTCGTCTGCTGACGCTGCGCCCCCTGCCAACGGCTGTGTTTGCCGCCAACGACCTGATGGCCATCGGCGCCATGATAGCAGTGCAGCAGGCTGGACTGAAGATCCCCGACGATGTAGCCGTGGCTGGCTTTGACGACATAGACGAAGCAGGCTGCGTCGCGCCTGCTCTCACAACCGTGAACCAGCCCAAATACGAGATTGGCCGACGGGCAGCGCAGATCCTGTTTCGGCGTCTGCGCCGCGAGGGGCCGCGCAAGCGCCAGCGGGTCGTTCTCCCGCATCAGCTCGTGATACGCGCCTCGGCGTAACACTACTGCTTCGCTTAGCCGATCCGCTATTCTGAGAACAAGAGCGTTCGCCGATTGCTCTGCGGCCCAGTGCCCGACGATCATGAGCTGTGACTCATTGGTTCCGTAAGCGTCCAGTCGGCGGAGGCCGATTCCGCGTGCTTGTTGCTGCGGTTTCCCTGTGCCTGTTCGGGCCAGCGTGCCCCCCGGGTCTGCGCCCAGGGGGACAGGCCAATCGCCGGTTACGGAGGTTACTACTACTTCGCTTTGTCATTCTGAGGAGCGGAGCGCCGAAGAATCTCGCGCTGCGACATGTTACCACCCCGAAGTGGAGATTCTTCGCCCGCACAGAACGCTCGCTCAGAATGACCAATCCGCTAAGCGAAGCAGTAGGATTAATAGTGAAGGCTCATGAGCGGCTTTCGTTCGCGTAGCCTGGTGATTCATCGCCAGGCGGACTGTTCGGAGTTTCTCAGTAGTAGCGGGGCGAACAATCTCAGTGTGGAGATGCTTCACTTCGTTCAGCATGACATAGTATCTTCCGTGTGGTGGACGACTAGTTCATACGTGGTAGATAAGGGGAAAGCCTATGATGGGAGTGCCTGCAGCCCAAGGCGGCTGCGCTCTCGGATACAAGGCTAGTCTTGCCCAAGGCGGTTCTCTAGTCAGCAAAAAGGAGGATGCATCATGGCTACCAAGACAAAGCGTTTGAGCAGGCGAGACCTGCTGAAGCTCAGTGCCGGTGCGGCGGTCGGTGCCGCACTGGCTGCCTGCGGTGCTGTGCCTACGCCAACAGCGCGGGTCGTTGAGGTGACCAAGGTTGTTGAGAAGCCGGTCACCCAGGTCGTCGAGAAGCCCGTCACTCAGGTGGTTCAGAAAGAGGTTACCAAAGTCGTTGAGAAGGTCGTCACTGCCACGCCAGTGCCCAGGCCTGCCGGTGCTAAGAAGATCCTTAACTTCTGGAGCATGTGGTCTACGCAGCCGCTCAACCAGCAGTTTGTCAGCACCGTGGTCAATGACTTCAACGCTGCACGTCCAGATGTGCAACTCAACCTCATGTTCTGGGAGAAGGCCGCCCTAGAGTCGGCCATGAAAGCCGCCCTGGCGGCAGGCGAAGGCGCGGCGGACATTGCGGGCGACGTAGGCTCCGCGCTCTTTGCCCAGGCCGGCTGGCTGCTGGAGTTGAGCAATGCGATGCCCAAGGACAAGTTCCGTCCCGGCCTGCTTGAGGCGGCAGCAGCCATGTTTGAGCCCAAGGGGCTCTACTCGTACCCCATCGGCATTCAGATCCTGTACCTGTTCTACAACCCCAGGATCTTTGACGAGGCCGGCGTCAAGGTGCCGGCCAGCCTGCAATTCACCCAGGACGAGTTCGTCGAGGTCGTGAAGAAGGTCGCGGCGGCCGGCTATTCCGGCTTGGCTAATGCCGTTGGCGACCGGAACTACCCGGCCATCTATCCTATCTGGGCTGCCCTGACCCAGTTGGTGGGGATTCAGGAGGAGAGCAGGATCAACAACGGCCAGGCTAGTTGGGATAGACCAGAAGTACGCCAAACGCTGCAGTGGATGGTCCAACTGCGCGACGCCGGCCTTTGGCCCAAGAGCTTCGCCACCATGGGCATTGATGCCTTCCATACCTACTTCCACACGCAGCAAAAAGCGGCCATGATCTACATCGGCAGCTTCTATCCCGCCCGTGCCTTCAAGCCCGTGTCTGCCGGCGGTCAGTCGCCAGACTTCCGCTTCGGCGCCCTGAAGTATCCGCTCATGAACGGTGCCAAGTACCCGGATCACATGTGGACGTCGTTTGACTCGGGCTTCATGGCCACTAAGGGCACCAAGTACCCCGACGTGGTGAGAGACTTCTTCATCCATATGTCTCAGCCCAAGTATGGCGCCCTGTGGAGCGCACTGACGACACAACCGAGCACCCTGCTGTTCGACGCCACCAAGGACTGGCCGAAGACGGTCACGGACACCACTTGGCAGTGGTACTGGGACGTGATCACCAAGGCCTATGGCAACATGCAGACGCCGATGGGCTCGGATGTTCCCTGCGCCGGCTACGTGGATGTGCGCACCAGCATGCTGAACCAGGGTCTGCCACAGGGCCTGGTCACCATTGACGAGGCCATCAAGAAGTTGGATGCCGCTCTCTGCAAGAAGTAAGCTCGTTGCACAGATCGCCTCTCTGTCGGACGCTGGGCATTCTGGCTTGCGGCTATGACAGAAGCTGGCGGTCTATGCACGTCTGAATCTGCGGTCTGAATTCCCCATGCACGTCTGTCCCCCTTCCCCAAGCAGTGGGGAAGGGGGACACGGGGACCCAGAACCTAGCTTGCGTGCCAGACAGTCTCGCCCACAAGGCTGCAAAGGGATTCCTCTATGACCATTCACGTACAGAGCGCACAGTCAGGGCGGGGAAAGCCCCCGCGTCGTCCGTGGCCCGCCATCTTCCTCTTCCTCGGGCCTGCCATGATCTATTACCTCATCTTCACTGTCTATCCCTTCTTCGCCAGCCTCTACTACTCGGTCACGTCGCTCACACCTGTTGGCGGCAAGCTGAGCATGGCCTTCGTCGGGCTGCAAAACTACATTGATATTCTCACCAAGGATGAGGTCTTCCGCACATCGGTGCGGAACTCACTAACGTGGTCGGTCGTGGGGCCCATCCTGGAGATGACGGCGGCCACCATCCTCGCCATCGTGATCTACTTCAGGGTTCCCTTTTTCCGATTCTATCGCGTGGCCTGGTTCACGCCGATTCTGATTTCCGGCGTTATCGTAGGCATCATCTTCCGCTGGGTCTTTGACTACGACTGGGGACTGCTGAACGCTGTGCTGAACCGCGTGGGATTGGGTGCGCTGGCACTCAACTGGCTGGGACGGCTTGACACACCAATCTGGGTCGTCATCTCCGTCCATTTCTGGGCCACGGTGGGCTACTCCTTTGTCCTCTTGCTGGCAGGCCTGAGCGCCGTGCCCGTGGAGCTGATGGAAGCGTCATACATTGACGGCGCGTCTCGCCTGACGGCGGTGTGGCACGTTCTGCTGCCACTCCTGCGCCCCACGTGGGTGACCGTCCTGATCCTCTCTTTCATGGGCAAGATGAATGCCTTCAACGTTGTCTGGGCGCTGACAATGGGCGGCCCCATGCACGCCTCGGAGACCGTAGCTACCTATATCCAGAAGCGCGCCTTTGGCTGGGACAGTCTGGATCTCGGATATCCGGCGGCGCTATCCGTCGTCTGGTTCTGCGCTGTCATGCTCGGTGTCTTCGTCCTCAGGCGCTGGCTGCAGCCCAAGACAGAGTGAGATGCCTACTACGACCATCAGGGAGACTGACGAGCAATGACGCCCAACCGCACAGCCAGAGGCCGCCTGCTAGCCTCTCTTCGCTCGCTTCCGGTGACAATCATCCTGATGCTCTTCACGCTGATCTTCATCATCCCATTCGCCTGGATGGTGGCGTTATCCTTGCGCACCAGCGGCGACATCCTGGTGAACCCCTATGGCCTGCCCACAAATCCGCGCTGGGAGAACTACTGGACGCTGATGGTTGACCCGGCCATCAGATTCTACCGCTATTTTGTGAACAGCCTCATTGTCACCTCTGTTGCCCTGGTCATCACCGTTCTGCTCTCGACTCTGGCCGGTTATGGCTTTGGTCGCAAGCGCTATGAGTTTCCTTGGCGGGGTGCCCTCTTTGCGCTTCTGTTGTTCTCCCTCATGTTGCCACACCAGATCCTGTATATTCCCCAGTACATCATGATGGCGCAGTACAAGCTCATCAACACACGCTGGGCGCTGATCTTGGTCTACGGCGCCACGGGCCTACCGGTAAGCATCTACCTCATGAGCACCTACTTCTCGCAGCTCCCTAGCGAGCTAGAAGATGCGGCCCGGATTGACGGTGCCGATGACCTGGGCACCTTCTGGCGGGTTATGCTCCCGATCGCCCGACCTGCCCTGGCGACAATCATCCTCTTCAACTTCCTGGGCTATTGGAACGAGTTGCTGCTTGCTATCACGATGGTCACCCGACCGTCGTTGCGCACGCTGCCCGCCGCCATGATGCATTTCATGGGCGACCTCGGCACCGACTACGCCATGGCTGCGGCCAGCGTTGTGGTGGCCATGTTGCCCATCCTGATTCTGTACCTGCTGCTGTCCGAGCGGTTCATCGAAGGACTGACCGCCGGTGCCGTCAAGGGCTGATCAGCCTGCTGAGTGAGGTCTGCCATGCGCATTGAGCTCGAGCGCCACCCTGACGCGGTTGGGCGCTATGAGGTCCTCGACCTAGTAATCCGCGTCGTGGATCCCCATGTTGGCAATCCCTTCACTGACGCCTCGGTCAGTGGCAGTTTCGTGGGCGAGAGTGGGCGAACGGTGACCGTTCGCGGCTTCTGCGACGCCCATGACGGCAGCCTGTGGCGGGTTCGCTTCTGCCCGCGTGAGGTCGGAGACTATCGCTTCGCCCTGCGCTACCAAGACAGGGCGGGCAGCCAAGAACTGACGGGCAGCTTCACCTGCCACGTGAGCGGTAAGCGCGGTTTCGTCCGCGTGGACCCGCAACATTCCTACCACTTCATTTGCGACAACAGCGAGCACCTCTTCCTGGCGGGCAAGACCGCCTGGCGACTCAACGTCAGCCCCTACTGGCGAGAGTTCCTCGACCAATGCGCCCGCTTTCGCCAGAATGTGGTGCGCTGCGCCATCGAGGGCAGGCTGTTCCCCCATCTGCCGGGAGGCGACATCTGGCCCTGGGCCGGCAGCCGCGAGGAGCCGGACTTCACGCGTTTCGATCTGGAGCGTTGGCGGCGCTGGGATGAAGTCATCGTCCATGCTGCTGCCTTGGACATCTACGTCGAGCCTGTCCTCTTTGCCAGCCTGTGGCGGGGAGGGGCAGCGCCGGCCATTCCGAATCCCGACATGGAGCGCTATTGGGACTACACCATCGCCCGCCTCGCTGCCTATCCCAATGTCCTGCTGTGGGAACTCTTCAACGAGTTCGTCGGCCACTCCAGTTTCCAGGCCTACATGGCGCGGTATCTCCATGCCCATGACCCTTACGGCCGCATGGTCACCACATCGGGCCGTCAGGTCTGCGAGATTCCCTTCCCCGAGGCCGACTGGAACGACCTGGTGGTCCCCCATTTCTGCACGGGCAGTTGGAACGACCTGCACAACTTCTACCACGATTGGGCAGCCCGCCTGCACTGCTACGGCAAGCCGGTCTATATTGACGAGACGGGCAGGGCCATCGCCAGCCAGAACAACACAGACGGCGAGCACCGGCGCAAGCAATACTGGATCTGGGTCATGGCTGGCGACTACTGCAACTACCATTCAGAGGGTGGCTGCTACACTGACCTGACGCTGGAGCCAGCGGAGGAGTACTGGCCACACTACGTGGCATTCTGGGAAAAGACCCGCTGGTGGGCGATGACACCGTCCGACGAGCGCGTCATCGCTGCACCCCCAGGCGTCAAGCACGCCTATTGCCTGTGGTCACCCGATGAGAGTGTGGTGTACATGTACGTAGACACGGGGGAGAGTGCGTCCGCGGGAGTGCTCTGGCTGCGTCTGAACGGCGGACGCTATCAGGTGCGCGGGTACAGGCCCGCAAGCGGCGAGTGGACGGACGAGAGTTTCATTGAGCACCCAGGCGGGCCGGCGGCTATCTACGCCCCGGCCTTCTCCGAAGACCTGGGACTGCATGTGGTGCGCACATGATCGGACATGGTACCGACAAAGGATGCCGCGAATCTCAGAGAGAAAGGCCCTTGGCGATACCCGCGGGGGCTGGCACGCACAAGAGCCCATATGCCCGACTTCGGAACGTGGCTCCCCAGGCAGTGACGTGGACGAGGGGTTTGCACGAATGTGAGCACAATGCCTGGTAGCTATGCGGTGGTGAAGAGAATCTGGTCACCCGGCGATGTTATCGAACTGACAATGCCCATGCCCGCGCGCCTGATCGAAGCCCATCCCAAGGTCGAAGAGGCACGCAATCAGGTCGCCATCATGCGCGGGCCGGTTGTCTACTGCATGGAAGCGATTGATCTCCCAAAGGGGGTGCCCCTTGCCGAGGTGCTGATACCGCGGGACCTACAATTGACGCCCCGGCATGACGCCCATCTCCTGGGAGGGGTCACGGTCCTCGAAGGCGAAGCCTATCGCCTGCCCGCAGGAATATGGAGTGGCAAGCTCTATCGCACATTCGCTAGTGGGCCAACAGAGAGAGTGGCGCTTCGCCTGATCCCCTACTATGCGTGGAACAACCGCGTCAACACCCAGATGTCCGTGTGGTTCCCAGTGCGCTGACCACCGGCCGGTCTCGCGTGAACCTATGGGGAACGCAAGACCACACGTGCTCTGGATTCTGACCGATGAGCAGCACCCTACTTCCGGCTGCAACGACGCTCGCACTCGAGAGTGGAGTCCCACAGATGAAAGTTGTTCAACAATGCGGAGGTGTATATCATGCCTTTTGAGCTGGTAGTACAAGCGCCTCGCCAGGTCGGCTATGGCGAATACCAAGACAGGGAGCCAACAGGCAACGAAATCCTGATCCAGACCACCGTCAGCGGCATCAAGCATGGGACCGAGCTCAACGTGTATCGCGGCACGCTTCCTTTCGCCACCGAGCTCTGGGACCCCAACCTGCGCCTCTTCCGCCCGCCCCGGGAGGGCGAGCAGATCACGCCCTTCTTTCCTCATACCATGGGATCTTGGGCAGCGGGCGTGGTGCGCCAGGTCGGGCCTGAGGTGCGCCGCTTCAAGCCAGGCGACCTCGTCCATGGCGAGTGGCGGCATCGCCAGACGGTGATCCGCGCCGAGGACACCGTATACGCCATCCCGCCTCAGGTGGACGGCGAAACGATGGTCTTCTCCGACCCGGCCCGCTTCGCCCTGGCCGCCGTCCATGACGCCGAGATCAAGCTGGGCGACAAGGTGGCCGTCTTCGGCCTGGGCGCCATCGGCATGATCGCTCTGCAAATGGCCCGCCTGGACGGCGCGGCACAGGTCATCGCCGCGGATGTGATTCCTGGAAGGCTGAGCCTGGCCAGGGAGCTTGGGGCCGACGCCGTCATCAACCCTGTTGAGTGTGATGCTGGCATCGCCATCAAGGAAGTCACGGGCGGCGCTGGCGTGGATGTGGCCATCGAGCTATCGGGGGCATATTCAGCTTTGCAGCATGCCATCCGCTGCGTCCATAGAGAGGGCTTGGTGGTCACGGCCAGCTTCTACGGCGACACAAAGGGACGGGTAGACTTGTCGCGGGAGTGGCACCACAATCGGGTGACTCTGCGCTCCAGCATGCCCGTCTGGGGCTGCACCCATCGCTGCCAGCCCATGTGGAACCTGGGCCGCCTGGAGCGCACGGCCATCGCTCTGCTAGAGCAGCAGCGGATCAAGGTCAAGCCTATGATCGGGGCGCGCTTCCCCTTCGAGCGAGCGGCGGAAGCCTACGCCCTGATTGACCAGTCGCCTGCCGCCGCGGTCAAAGTCGTGCTGACCTACAGCTAGGCCGGAGGAGATACACCCATGAAACCTCTGCGAACAGCAATCATCGGCTGCGGGCGTTTTGCCAAGCGTCACGCAACCATTCTCACGGGACTGGAGGATGTGCAACTTGTGGGCTTCTGCGACCAAGTGCACGAAAACGCTGTCGCCTACAACCAGGAGTTCGCTCGCGGGCAGGCCCAGGTATACACCGACATCCGCCAGATGTTCGACGACCTCGATCTCGACCTGGTGTACATCTGCCTGCCGCCCTACGGCCACAGCAACGAGGTCGAGCTAGCTTGCAAGCACGGCGTTCATTTCCTGATCGAGAAACCCATCGCCCTGACCATGGAGCTCGCCCGCACGATGGAGGCTCAGGTGAAAGCGAGGGGCGTCAAGAGCCAGGTGGGCTTCATGTATCGTTTCGGCGAGGCGTCTCAGTGGCTCAAGCGGCACATGGTTGCCGTCGGCCCGGAGGCTCGGGCCTTCATGCTGGCCCGCTACGCCTGCAATTCCCTCCATAGCTGGTGGTGGCGCGACCGGACGAAGAGTGGCGGCCAATTGGTGGAGCAGGTTATCCACGTGGTTGACCTCACCCGCTACTTCCTGGGCGATCCGGTGCAGGTGTATTCTGTACAGGATAACCTGTTTCACCGCGACGTTCCCGATTACACCATCGAGGATGTCAGTGCCACCGTTATCCGCTTTGCCTCGGGCAGCATCGCCACCATTGCTGCCACCAATGGCGCCATCCCGAAGCGCTGGGACTGCGACTGGCGGTTAGTCATGCGCGGCCTCACCGCCGATTTCCAGAATCCGAATACCGCTGTCTTCCACCAGACCGATCAGGCATGGCCCTCGACCATGACCATCGCCTCCGAGAAGGACATGTACCTGGCAGAGACCCTTGACCTCTTGGCCGCGATTCGCGATAATCGAGCTACGGCTGTTCCCATCGAGGAGGGAGTGCGCTCACTGGAGCTTGCCCTGGCGGCATCACAATCAGCACAGCAGGGGAAGCCCGTGGAGATCGTGCTCCACTGACGCAGACTAAGGGCGAAGGACACAAGGAGATATGCCACCATACAAAGGATTGGGGGATAGGATGCTGCGCGGTGCTATGCTCGGCACCGGCAGCATCTCGATCTATCACATGCGCGCCTGGCAGGCCATACCGGGCGTGCAGATCGTGGCCTTGGCTAATCGCACCAGATCAAAAGCACTAGACCTGGGCCGCCAGTTCGGCGTCGAGGAGGCGCACATCTACGCCGACTATCACGAGCTTCTGGACAAGGAAGCGCTGGACTTCGTGGACGTAGCTACCGCCCCCGACATCCACCGGCAGCAGGTGCTGGCAGCAGCCGAGCACGGTGTCAATGTCTTCTGCCAGAAGCCCTTTGCCACCTCAATGGCCGAAGCAGAGGAGATGATCGCCGCCTGTGAGAAGGCCGGAGTGCGCTGCATCGTGAACGAGAACTGGCGCTGGCGGCGCTGGTATCGGGAACTGAAGCGTATGCTTGACGAGGGTGTTGTGGGTAAACCCCGTTATGCCCGTTTCCTGTCGCATAGCGCCTCGGTCCTGCCTCGATCAGACGGGAGCCAGCCCGGCGTGCTCATCAAGCAGAGCTATATGGCGACCATGCCCAGGCTCATTCTCTTTGAATGGGGCGTCCACCTGCTCGACGTGCTCCGCTTCCTCTTCGGCGATGTGGGGCGCGTCTATGCCCGCATGGACCGGGTCAGCCCTATCGTCGCGGGCGAGGATTTGGCCGTCGTCGTCCTGGAGTTCCGCTCCGGCCTCACGGGGCTGATAGACATCAGCTACGGTACGTTTACGCCGGAGGGCAGGCGGCTGCCGCGGGCACACGTTGACTTCTTCGTTGTGGAAGGAGACAAGGGCACCATCGAGTTCGACCCATACCAGGACGACGCTATGCTCATCACCACAGCCGCAGGCACGGAACGGCGGCCGGCTCGCGCCGGCATTGATCGGCCCACGGCCTACCAGGAGAGCTACATCAACACTCACAGTCATTTTATTCACTGTCTGCGTACCGGCGAGCCCGCCGAGAACGAGGGGCGCGACAACCTCAGGACCCTAGCCATCATGTTCGCTGCCTACGAAGCAGCGGAGCGGGGCCAGATCATCTCCGTGCCCTCTTGACAAATCGCTCCTTTTATGTTATACTATTATACACACCGAATGCAACGACGCTTTTGTGGCTGGCTTGTACGCTGCAAGAGCGTTTTTGCTTACGCGAGCCCACTCTGCCAGCGATGCGTCGTCCATCACCCCTGATTGTGGGCGCTGCCGTATCGTTCATCTGTCCCTGGTGTTTGTCCATCTGAAGAGTGCAACAAAGGCGAGGGCGTGGGGCATGGTGTGAGGCAGTGGGGCCTATGGAAGGAGGTGGTAGAGCCAGACTAGAACCTGCGGTGCGATGAGAAGCGCTGGTTATGGCTGCACTTTCCCATGCCAGGCATGCAGTGGCAGCACTGCATACTGGCACACAACGTGACAGAGGAGGACCTCCGTGGAAGAGCGTACGTTGTTTGCGCGCAAGGCTACTGGCCTGGTTCGCGAGCTCGGTTTCGGCACCGCGGTGATCCTGGCCATGGCCAACACCATCGGCCTCGGATGGCAGAAGCGTGTCTTCCAGGCTGGTGGGGCCGCTGCGGTCCCTAGCAGCGACTATTTCCTCGGCTTGCATCCCATCATCGTGACCTTCGCCATCGTCGGCGTGGTCATCCTCATCTCGGTCTACGCCTATGCCATCCTATCTGCTGCCATGCCCCGCTCAGGGGGTGGTTATGTCTTCATGTCTCGCCTCGTTAGCCCGGGCTTCTCCTTCGTGGCCAGCATCATGGAGTTCCTGTCCATCGCCGTCTCCTATGGCCTGATCGCCGTGGCCGTCTTCGAGGCCACTCTGATCTTTGGCGGACTGGCAGGGATTGACACCTCAGGCCTGGCCAACCCCTGGTTCATGACTGTCTTCGGTATCGTGATCATCGCCATCTTCAGCGGCGTGGCCATCCGGGGCACGCGCATGACCGGCCAGTTGCTGCAGTGGCTGTTCTGGATCCCGGCGGCCATTCTGGTCATCGTGTACATCCTGTTCCTCACCGCCAGCCCCGACTCGATGAATGCTGGTGTGGAGACCATGACCGGGCACAAGGCCGTCGAGTACACCCAGGCTGCCCTCAAGCAGGGTCTGAAGGCAGCCCCCACTGGCTACTGGGGTGCAGTCTTCGCCGCCTTCGCCTTCGCCTACTGGGCCTACATTGGCTACGCGGCGGCGACCTTCGTGGCCGGTGAGGTCAAGGAAGCCCATCGCACCATGCCCCGCGCCATGTTCACCTCGGGCCTGCTCATCGTTGGCATCTACATGACCATTGCCTTCCTGCTGGCACGGGCTGGCAACATGGTGGGCCAGGCTGGTGGGTTTAGCCTGTTGGATGCCGTCGGCTTCCTGCGCTTCGGCGGTGGCAGCTTCGACAAGGCAGGGTTGCCCGGTATCGGGGCATGGATGCCCGTCTTTGCTGGCATCAATGCCCTCGGCCTGCTCGGAGCGACCGCAGGCAAGCTGGTCGGCTGGCTCTTGCTCATCTTCGGCGTGTGCTGGGTGGCCAACGACATCCCGCCCTTCATCCTGACCAGCTCCCGCATCCTGTTCGCCATGGGCTTCGACCGTGTCTTGCCCGAGAAGCTAGCCGACGTGGACGAGCGCTGGCATTCCCCGGTGAACTCCATCGTCGTCTGCTCGGTAGCGGCGCTGTTCGGGGTCATTGCTGAGGCGGAGCTCTTCGGCCCCAGCGGGCTGAACATCCCGGCCCTCACGCCTATCATCAGTTCTGGTGGAGCCATCACCGCCACCGACCTGTGGGACATCCTGTTTTTTGCCGGCATGGGTTTGGCCTGCTTCTACTTCCCGACCAGGAAAAAAGACATCTTCGAGAGGTCGGCGTGGAAGCAGAGCGCGACCACGGTCAAGGTCGTGGGCTTGCTGGCCCTGATCGGCAACCTGCTAATCGCCTACGTCCTGATCTTCCGGCCTGAGGCCTACAACTTCATCGGCACCTTGCAGTCAGGCTCGGTGAAGGACATCCTGCTCTGCGGTCCCATGTTCACCGTCTACCTTATCATCATCTCCATTCTGCTGTACTACTGGGGCAAGGCCCGGGCCAAGAAGGGCGGCGCCGACCTGTCCACCATCTTTGCCGAAATCCCGCCCGAGTAGACGCGTTTTCCGTAGGTCCCGAGGCCCTTCCCAGGCAGACATGTGCCAGCCGGGGAAGGGCCTTTCTCTTGCCTTTTGGCTTCTGACATGCTAGAATTGTTTGCGCACTATTAGACTACTACCGTACTGCGTGCAGAGGGTGTTCGGCAACGACAAAGATCACAAAGGACACAAAGGCCCATTGTCCTCCCTTTGTGCTCTTTGTGACCTTTGTGGTTCGATCAAAGGTGACTCGGCAGAACGACGGTTGTACGATTGGGGAGAGGAGATGCTCGGCGTCAGGGATTACCTGCTGAAGCTGGAAATGGACCTGATGGTGGGCGGTGGACGGTGGGTCGCTGATTTCAGCGAGTCCTTCTGGCACTATGTGATCAGCGAGGTACCGTTCAAGCTGGTGCTCACCGGCGGCATGCGGGGACGAGGCTTCTTGATCTCCCGCGTCGTGAACTGGTTCTTCATCCCCAACTACCAGGTGGCCTGCCTGGCCTACGTCACCGATCGCAATCTCACCCATCTCTACTCAATCCTA
>DAOUCN010000283.1:0-9951 GCA_034431995.1 Chloroflexota bacterium
AGCCTGAGAAGCGCAGATAGCGGACCACAACGTCCATGGCGACGTAGGTCTTGGCGTGGCCTATGTGGGCGTAGTCCTGAACCGTGGGCCCACAGACGTACATGTTCACCCGCCTCGGAATGAGAGGCACGAAATCCTCTTTGCGTCGCGTGAGCCAGTTGTAGACCTTGAGAGCCATGCGCCAACCTCCATCCCGTCTGAAACGCCTGCGGCATTATATCACGTCCACCAGCAAAGAGGAAGGGCCTCTCGGTTTGCCGCTTCCTGCTGCCTGCTCATCCCTCATGGTTCGACCCTGCCGTGGGTGCAACTCTAGATTGCAGTCTTTCTTGCACACGAGTGTCATGACTCTACTGCAAAAAGGGTGTCCGACCGCTATCATTCTGCCTGCCCAGGGCGCAGGCCAGGGAGGGAGCGCCCTTTGCGACCGAAGAATCTCGCTTTTCCATGACAGAGATCCTTCGTTCGCACACCACGCTCACTCAGGATGACAGGGGGTGCAACTTCTCAGGGATGCTCCCCCATTTCCCTCTTGCAGTCCGTCTGCCCCTCATGTACAATCAATTCATCTATCGTTGGGCAAACGCTCAGCAGATATGAACGCTCTCACACATGCGGAGACAACTATGTATCTGACCAGACACCGAACACTACACGGCCCGCGCTGGGCTGTTGACGGCTATTACCTTGCGCGGAGCTTCACCCTGAGCCTCCTGTTGGAACTGCCCGCAAGCGCCACGTCTGGGCTGCTGGCCAGCGTCACCACCAGTGAGCCAGCAGAGGGAGCACTCCTGCCTCCCCTGGAACCGATGCACGAGGTCTGGGGGGCTGGCGTGACCTATCTGCGCAGCCGCGACGCTCGCCAGGCTGAATCCAAGAGCGGCGACGTCTACCGGAGCGTCTACGATGCTGTCCGCCCTGAAATCTTCTTCAAGGCCATTGGCTGGCGCGCGGTGGGGCACAAAGCGCCTATCCGCATCCGCAGAGACAGCAATTGGAACGTGCCGGAGCCGGAGTTGACCCTCGTGATCAACCGCCATGAGGAGATCCTTGGCTATTGCGTGGGCAACGATGTGTCGTCGCGGGACATCGAGGGAGAGAACCCGCTTTATCTGCCCCAGGCGAAGATCTACGACGGCTCGTGCGCCGTGGGGCCGGGGCTCCTCCTTACGCCACCTGACCAACTCGGGGACCTGCCTATCGAACTGGACATCGTACGCGAAAACGCCCCCCTCTTTCATGGCGAGACGCGCACCTCCCGGATGAAGCGATCCCTCGACAGCCTGGTCTGCTACCTGGGCAGAGAACTGGACTTCCCCCACGGCGTCTTCCTGATGACCGGCACGGGCATTGTGCCGCCCGATGGTCTATCCCTGGAAATAGGCGATGTGGTACGTATCACGATTGGGGCGCTGACGCTGGAGAATCGCGTAGAGTAGCTCGGGGGGACAAGACGGCGGCAGTGCACCCGAGCCTGCTTCGCCCGGGTTGCTGGCTGTAGCCCGGCAGTCTTGGGTTGCATTCGCCTATCTTTTGTGGTAATCTAGGGGCGGGAGGGTAGAATGAACAAGGACCTCATCAGTCTGGCCGATCTCAGCCCCGACGATTTCTGGCGCATCATTAAGCGCGCGGTCTCCCTGAAAGACGAGTGGCAGAAAGGTGGCAACAAGCCCATCCTGGCCGGCAAGACCCTGGGCATGATCTTCCAGAAGCCGTCGCTGCGTACCCGAGTCTCTTTCGAGATCGGTATGCTCCACCTGGGCGGCCACGCCCTCTATCTGTCTCCCCATGAGATCCAACTCGGCGCACGCGAGAGCGTTCCCGACGTGGCTCGTGTCCTCTCCCGCTATGTGGACGGGATCATGGCCCGCGTCTTCGCCCACAGCGATGTGGAGACTTTGGCTGGCTTCGCAAGCGTGCCCGTCATCAACGGGCTGTCGGACTACAGTCACCCGTGTCAGGGTCTGGCCGACCTGCTCACCGTCTATGAGAAGCGGGGAAAGCTCAAGGGCCTTAAGCTCGTCTACGTAGGTGATGGCAACAACGTCTGCCATTCCTTGCTCTTTGGCGGCGCCCTGGCGGGCATGCACGTGGTTGCTGCCACACCGCCTGGCTATGAGCCAAAGAAGGCAGCTGTTGAGAAGGGTCTTGCCCTTGCCGCCAACACAGGTGCGGCAATCGAAGTGGAGCACGATCCCCACACCGCTGTACGCCGGGCGGACGTTATCTATACGGATGTCTGGACCAGCATGGGCCAGGAGGCTGAAGGCGCGGAGCGGGCAAAGGTGTTCGCTCCCTATCAGGTCAATGCTCACCTGGTGGCCTCAGCAAGTCCGGATGTCCTGGTCATGCACTGCCTGCCCGCTCACCGGGGGGCGGAGATCACGGATGATGTGATAGACGGACCGCACTCCGTCGTCTTCGACCAGGCCGAGAACCGCCTGCACGCCCAGAAAGCGGTGCTCGCGCTGCTCATGGCGGGATAGGCCAGGGGCATACGATTCGTGGAAATGGGTGGGGAAGCAGCAAGGATGAAACATGTCCATTGGGTGCAGCATATCCATCGCCGCGTTGGGGGCGAAGCGACGGAAAAACCGACAACGGCTTGTAGAGCCCTGAAGCTCGCCGGTAGTTTTATCGATAAATGCAGCATCGCGCCGGAGTCTACGCAGGGAGACGCACGATGAAGTTCACGGTTGAGTATGAGCAAGAGGAGGACGGACGCTGGATAGGCGAGGTGATGGAGCTTCCTGGTGCTCTTGCATATGGGCGTACCCTGGAAGAAGCTCTCGCCAGGGTACAAGCCCTGGCTCTGCGCGTGGTCGCTGACCGGCTCGAACACGCGGAGGCAGTTCCCCATCTCCTCAGTGTCTCGTTTGCCACACCATGAGCGAATGGCCTACCACAAAGGCGAGGCAGGTGCTGGCCGCTTTGCTTCGCATCGGCTGGCACGTCAAACGCTCAACGGGCTCACACCGGATTCTGTCACGTCCGGACTGGGCAGATGTCGTGTTCGCGTTCCACGACAGCGAAGAGATAGCCCAAAGATGCTGCGCCGCATTGCCAGAGTGACAGGCCTGAAGCCAGAAGGCCTTTAGCCACACACGGAGTGGAGTATCCAGTGCCGGATCTGTCGTGGTTGCTTACTCGCCTCGACCCACTGCAGGCGATTGACATTATCATTGTTGCCCTGATCTTCTACCTGGCTTTCCTCTCTATCCAGGGGACGCGGGCTGTCCAGCTCCTCTGGGGCATCGGCATGCTCATCTTCATTGCCGTTGTCATCTCGGCGTTTTTCCAACTGACAACCCTCAGTTGGCTGATCAAGAACTCCATCCCGGCCCTGCTCGTGGCCATCCCGGTTATCTTCCAACCAGAGCTGCGGCGCATCCTGGAACGGGTCGGCCGAGGGGTAGGTCTCGTCAACCGCCCTCTTGGCTTGGACGCCGGTGAGGACGACATCACTGTCATTGACGAGGTGGCCCGCGCCTGCGGCCGCCTGTCAGAACTGCACTACGGCGGCCTGATCATTCTGGAACGGGGCACTGGCCTGCAGGACTTCATAGATACGGGGATCAGTCTGGACGCTGTGGCGACAGCGGAGACGCTGGTCACCCTCTTCTTCCCCAATACACCTCTCCACGATGGCGCGGTCATCATACGCGGCGACCGTATCGCCGCCGCTGGCTGTATTCTGCCTCTGTCCGACAGCATTCCGGGGCACCCAGAACTGGGTACGCGCCACCGGGCGGCCGTGGGCATAACCGAGGAGACCGACGCGCTCGCTATTATCGTCTCGGAGCAGACGGGGACGATTTCACTGGCGCAGAACGGCCATCTGTTTCGGCCTCTGGACGAAGTCCGCCTCAAGAACGCACTGCTGACCAGCTACCGGCCACGGCGCCGGCGGACACGTCTCTGGTGGGCCCGCGGGCAGGCCGCGTCCGCCGCTGGGGTCACGGAGGCTTCGGCTCCACATGCGGAGGCTCTGCGCCGTAGACAGACACAAACCGAGGAACAGACGAGATGATTGTCTCTGCCCTGAAGAACATCTTGCTCTTCCTCCTGGCGCTGGCGCTGTCCACCCTGGTGTGGGTTGTGGCACAGGTGGAGCAGAACCCGGAGGCGCGCGATGTCATCTCGGGCGTGCCCGTCGAACTGGTCAACGTCCCTGCCGAGCTGGAAGTCTCCGGCGTGGACCAGACGATGGTGAGCCTGCTGGTCAGCGCCCCGCAAGACGTTTGGGGTCGTCTCGACACCCGTAGCTTCCACGCCTGGGTGGATCTGACCGGCAAAGATGCTGGCTCGCACGACCTGGATGTCCATGTGACGCCCCTGGAGAGATACACCCGCATCATGCGCATCACGCCCCTGCGCATCAGCGTGCAACTGGAGCGCATCCAGCGGAAGGTCGTGCCCATCGTGGTCAGCATCACGGACAACCCTCCTTCGGGCTACAGCATGGGGACAGTGGTTGTGACACCGACGCAGGTGATCGCCGTGGGACGTCAGAGCGTGGTTGAGCAAGTCGCTGAGGCATGGGCTACGGTGCGACTGGAAGGCGCTCGCGCTGATGTTCAGCGCGTGGTGCGTCCGGTGCTGCGCGATGGCCTGGGCCAAGAAGTCAGAGACAAGCTGGGCATCTCTCCCGACAACGTGCTGGTTGGGGTGCGCATCTTCCAGCTCCAAGCCTACAAGACTGTGCCGATACGCGCCGTTATCACCGGCACCGTTGCCGCGGGCTACCAGATTACCAACATCGTGGTGGAGCCCCAAACCGTCACCCTGGGCGGCGATCCCCGCGTGCTTGAGAACGTCACCCACCTGGACACGAGTCCAGTGGACTTCACCGGCATCGTCTCTGAGACGACGAAGCCAGCACGCTTCACCTTTCCCGCCGATACGGTGCCCGACAGGCGGGCGGAGGTCTTTGTCAAGGTGACCGTTGAGCCGATGCGCGGCACGCACATCATTCCGCTGCCGGTGACGATGAAGAACCTCGGCAAGGGGCTGATGATTGCTGCTCCTCTTACTCCAAGCGTCCAGATCGAACTGGAGGGGCTTCTGCCGGATCTCATCAAGCTCGTTCCATCCAACATCACGGTCACCATTGACCTGACCGGCGAGGTGGCTGGCGTCATAGAGAGGACACCCGTCGTCTCCGGTGTGCCCAGATCTCTGCGTATCGTGAAGATCACGCCACAGAGGTTCGGTATTATTATCGAGAAGGTTCCCGAGAAGGTTCCCGAGAAGACTCCGCAGGCTCTTGCACCGCCGCGGCGCCTGGAGATGCCCGTTGTCACCTGAGGTGCGACCGGCGCCCGCATGCGCAGACCCCTGCTGGCCGGTCCGCTCGCCTGACACCGTTGTCCGGCCCTGTGCCGCCTCTCTGCCATGTCCAAACCGCTCGTTGCCATCGTTGGACGCCCTAACGTGGGCAAGTCCACCCTCTTCAATCGCATTGCCGGCGTACCCCTGGCCATCGTCGCCGACGTGCCTGGCACCACGCGCGATCGCATCTACGCCGATGCGGAGTGGGAGGGACGGACCTTCACCCTGGTTGATACTGGCGGCCTGGAGCCGACTCCCTCGTCTGATCTGGCCGAACGAGTGCGGCAGCAGGCCGAGACAGCCATCGGCCTGGCCGATGTGGTGCTGTTCCTGGTAGATGCCCGCGATGGCCTCACCGCCACCGACATGGATATCGCTGACATCCTGAGACCCCGGGCGCGATCCGTGATTCTGGTGGCGAACAAGGCTGACAACCAGACCCGGCGCCAGGATAGTGTTGAGTTCTACCAGCTCGGCCTGGGCGACCCCGTGGCTGTCTCGGCCCTGCATGGCACGGATGTTGATGGCTTGCTAGACGACGTCGTCCGGCGCTTTCCAGCGGTAGACATCGGGGAAGAACCAGCCGCAGCAAAGATAGCTATCGTTGGTCGCCCCAATGTGGGCAAGTCATCCCTGCTCAATGCCCTGGTCGGCGAGGAACGCGCCATCGTCAGCGAGCAGCCAGGAACGACCCGGGACGCCATAGACACTGTCCTGACCGATGAGCGCGGACGCATCGTCCTGATTGACACCGCTGGCATCAGGCGACGGGGCCGCGTTGAGGCCGGCATCGAACACTACAGCGTGCTGCGGGCGCTGCGCGCCATAGATCGCTCCGACGTCACCATTCTGGTACTGGACGCTGTGGAGGGCGTCGCCGCCCAGGACGCCCATATAGCCGGCTACATCCTTGAGGCGTACAAGGGCGTCATTGTCGCCGTCAACAAGTGGGACCTGGTGCCCAAAGGTCCGCGCACGAGCGATGAGTACAGCCGGGTGGTTCGCCAAGAACTCAAGTTCCTGGACTACGTGCCCATCGTCTTCATCTCGGCGAAGACAGGCCAGAGAGTAAGCCGTCTACTTGATCTGGCCCTCCGGATCAAGGCGGAACGCATGCGCAGGATTCCCACTGGGGTGCTCAACGACGTTCTGCAGCAGGCCGTCACTCGTCATAGCGGGCCATCGGAGGCTGGGCGCTCATTGCGCCTGTACTACGGCACCCAGGCCGCCACTGAGCCGCCGACCTTCGTCTTCTTTGTCAACGATGCCCGCCTAGTCCATTTCTCGTACCAACGGTATCTGGAGAATCAGATCAGGCAAGCCTTCGGCTTCACCGGTACGCCGATCAAGATGATCTTCAGGACACGCGCGCGGGGCGACGGCAGAACTCGATCCAGCAGACCATGAGTGATGTGCTGAACCCATCGTCACCTGACCGTGGCAGCGTCTGACGATGGGAGGACGAGGCACATCTGTTGGTGGGTGCAGGAGTGGTTCCAGGCGACGCCGTAGCGTCGCAGTGTACCTGCAGCGGCGTGCCGGAATAGGACAGGAGGAGGACAGATGGTTCATCTGGACACAGGGGTGGCGGGCGCCCCATCTCGCTGGGAGGCGAAAGAGGCCTCGGGCGGCAAGAGCCAATACGTCTGGCGACCACGGCCCGTCAACGTCTGGGTGGCTGGCGAGCCCTTCAACAAGCTCCAGGAGCATGCACTGGCGCAACTGCGCCAGAGACTCGAGGCCCGCGGCTGCGTCTTCGTTAGCTCGCCGGACCAGGCGACAGCCCACGGCCCTGTGGCGCACCTTGCCATCGGGTTTGGCAAGACCCTCGAGGAGGAAGCCAATCCCCGACACATCTACGGTCGGCTGCCCAAGCCCCGTGGCACCGTCCTCATGATCACGGCCACGCGGCACATTCCCGAGGGTGATCTCTTCGCCTTCGCGCGGGGCCAGCTTCTTAGGAAGGGGGCGCACATCGGCATCACTATTGAGGGCGATCTTCAGCGGCCCCGCATAGGGCGGGCACTGTGGGCGGCGATGGCAGGCAACTATCACGTTCTGCAAGGAGACGAGACAGCACTCCTGGACAGCCTCGCCCTGCGCGCCCAGGCCCATGCCGGGGCCGAACGCGTCACCGGGCATGATGGGGACGACCCAACGCGGCTGTCCTGGGAGCAGTGGCGCCGTTCACCGCTGCACGGTGACATCGCCCGGGCCGCTCACGCCCTGGGGCAGGCGGGTATTATCGAAGACAAGGTACCCCTGGAGCAGTTCGGGTCTGCTCGACAGGTGAGCGTCGTCTTGCGCTTCCTGGAGCGAGCCGCGCTGGGCGAAGGCATGCGTAGCCAGCTCGATCCAGACCTGCGTGTCATGGGCGTCACCGCATCGGGCGGCGGCAAGATCAATGTCAGCCCCGATCCTATGGCGGGACACGTGGTTCCTGTGAGCCAGTTAACCTGGAACGGCTATGTGCGAGCGCTCCCCCCGGACTGCCCCGTCGCCTACGCAGCTCCGTCGGTGGAGACACATGAGAATGGGATGATCTACCTGGCAGGGGCCTTGGTCAATGCCGGTCTTGTGGATGGCTTCGACAGCTTCCTTGGCTTCCTCAAGGATCACTTCGCTCGCCATGACCGGATAGACATCCTGCCCAGCGGCCTGCAGGCCAAGGTGCTGGCCATTGACCACTTCCATCGCCATCCCAGCCAAGCCAGGCTGGACACGACGAAAGTGGAGGTCGTCTACCCGGACAAGGCTCGTTTCCCAGAGATCGACTTCCCGTGCGGCGTTCGCGACGCCGAGCTGCACCTGCTCTCTGCTATCTTCCAAGCTAGGGCTTTCAGGGAGAAGGGGCTCCTCAGGAAGATGGTGATCGCCGTTCTGCCCGGTCATGGCTCGGCGGCCCTCTGGGGCGGTCCCCGCCAAGAACTGACGGACATGCTGGCTCATGGCATCCAGATGGAGCAGGTGGCGGGCGTATGAGGCAAGCCCTCTTTGCCGGCGGGGAGGGCCCAGGGAGTGTGGCGCTGCACAGTGCTGAGGATAGGGGAGAAGCAGATGCGCATCGAATTCCTCCATGTCGGCTTTGACAACGTTATTGTGGCCAACCGCGTGGTTGCCATCACTGTGGCGTCCTCGGCCCCGGTCAAGCGTATGGTGCGCGAGGCCGCGGAGCGTGGCATGTTGATAGACATGACCAGCGGGCGCAAGACCAAGGCGGTGATCGTGATGGACACCGGCCATGTGGCCCTGGCGGCCCACGATCCCACCACGATTGGTCGCAGAATCAACGCCCGCGCTTGGCTGCGCAGCGAGAAATGGCGCGAAAGGCCCACCCACTAGAGGGGACGAGTCGGCAAGACGGACTGGTCTGCAAAGAAGACTTGTCTCCATCACAGCAGGAGAACCAAGCGTATGACCGACGTCGCAGAGAAACCCCAGGGTCTGCTGTTCGTGCTGTCTGGCCCAGCCGGGGCAGGCAAAGACGTCTGCCTGCGCCGCCTTAGGCGCATGGGGCTTGATCTTCACTTCGTGGTCACGGCGACGACGCGGCCAAAGCGGCGCAACGAGGTTGACGGACGAGACTATCACTTCGTTACCGAGGCCCAGTTCCAGGACATGCTCCGGCGGGGCGAATTGCTGGAGCATGCCCTCGTCCACGGCACGCATTTCTATGGCGTGCCGAAAGAGCAGGTGCGCCGTGTCCTGGGCGAAGGCCGCGATGCCATCATGCGCATAGACGTGCAGGGAGCAGCCACCATCCGCTCACTTGCGCCGGAGACCGTTTTCATCTTCTTACGTCCCGCCTCCATGAAAGAACTGGAGCGACGCCTCCGCAAGCGACACACCGAGAGCCCCGAGGCCCTGGCCAGGCGTCTGGCCGATGCTGAGATCGAGATGGCGCAGATGCCCGCCTTTGACTACGTGGTGCTGAACAGCGACGGCCATCTGGATGACGCCGTAGAGGATATCGTCTCCATCATCCGCGCCGAGCGCTGCCGCACGAAACGTCGCCGCATTGTGCTATAATCATGGTATGAGATATGCAGAGATCGCCGTCAATGTGCCCCTGCGGCGGGGACCGCAGGGGCCCGCCTTGGGCGCCCGCGATGGCCTGACGTTCCACTATCACATCCCGCCGACGCTGGACGTGCAGCCTGGCCAGCTCGTCTGGGTGTCGTTTGGTGCGCAACACGTCCAGGGCATTGTCCTCTCCCTCTCGGACACATCTCCCGTGGACGAGACCAAGCCGGTGCTGGCGATCTCTGATGCACAGCCCTGCCTCTCCTCGACCCACCTTGAGCTTGCCCGTTGGCTGGCCGAGTACTACCTGTGCTCGGTGTCGGAAGCCGTCTTCTCCCTCCTGCCGCCTGGGATCGAACAGCGGTCTCTCACCATCGTTACCCCTAGCCCAGAGGCGCCCGCCGACCAGATCGCGGCCCTCAACCCTGTGCAGCGTCAGGTGTGGCAGCTCCTGTCGCAGCGAGGCCCCATGTCTCTGGATGAGATCCAGCGCAGGTCGCACACCCCCCACGTTGCATCCCTTGTTGATCAGCTCTTCCGGCGGGGCCTCGTGACCAAGCACCGTGAGGTGCAGCCACCCAAGGTGCGGCCCAAGAT
>DAOUCN010000284.1:0-14087 GCA_034431995.1 Chloroflexota bacterium
AGCGATAGCCGTCGCCACAGCGGTCGCACTGAAACTCGAACTGGAATCCGCTCTCGTTGGACAGGTCTTCGTGGTTACGGGTAAAGGCAATCAGCTCTGGCATCTGTCTCCTCCTGGGTATCGTGGACAAGGCGTTTGGCCATGTAGGCGTCAAATGCCTCGTCCTTGCCACTACAACCGTATTTGCTATGAACCGTGCGCTTTGTCACTGCAAGGGGGAAAGACCGCAAAAGAAGCACCCCTTCTTGCCGGTCTTTGCGGCTTTTGCGGTTCATCCACTATCCGACAAAGGTAAGCGCGGGTGCAGTGCTAGAAGACCGGGCTGTAGTCCTTGACCATGATCGGGAAGTAGAGGCGAGGGCGGGTGGGCGTGCCGGTTGCAGTTGGCGTGCCTGATGCTGTCGGCGTTGCGGTGACAGTCGCCGTGGACGTCGGCGTTGCTGTAGGCCCAGGGCACGTAACATCCAATGTGTATGTTCCCGCTGCACCCTGAAAGCCGTCCACCGCGATATAGTAGACGCCTGCAGGGACATCGTGTACAACGGCAGCCGCATCGCCATAGGCCAGACAGGCTGCGGCCTGAGGCGCGGACAGGATAAAGACATCCAGGTCTGCGTCCAGCTTGCTGAGGGCAGCCACAATGCCCCCTGCGGCAAACGTGGTCAGTGCATATAGGTGGTCTGGCCCACTCTCGTCTCCTATGTAGCACGTGTAGGCATTGAAGTTGTTGGGCGCGCCCATGGTGGAAGACGTATATGTGCCACCGCAGACAGCGGTGGTGGCGCCGACGGTGGCCGTTGCCGTCGCGGTCATGGTATCCATGGGCGTGGCCGTTGCCGTCGGCGAGGCTGTTGCCGTCGCCGAGGAGGTTGCCGTCGGCGAGGCTGTTGCCGTCGCAGTCTGTGTTGGCGGTGCGGGTGTTGATGAGGGCGTCGCCGTGGCTGTCGCGCTGGCAGTGGGTGTCGCTAGCTCCGTTGGGGTAACAGGAGTTGCGGTTGGCGTGTCAGCGCCAGGCGTCATCGTCGGTGTTGCGCTGGCCGTGGCTGTTGCTACCTCCGTTGGGGTGACGGGAGTTGCGGTTGGCGTGGCAGCGCCAGGCGTCATCGTGGCTGTCGCCGTCGGTGCTTCCGTCGGCGTGGCCGTCGCGGTGGCTGTATCGGGAGGATGAGTGGCTGTTACCGTCGCCGTGGCGGTGGCTGTCTCGGTCTCTGTGGGCGCTGCCGTCCCCGTTGGCGTTGCAGTTGGCGTGTCTGCCACGGGGATCGGGGTGGCGGTTGCCGTGGGCGAGGCCGTTGCTGATGCCGTCGCCTCGGGTGTTGCCGTCAGTGTGGGGGTGGGTGGGAAGGGACAGATCGCTGCCTCGGCCCAGCGGATGAAGAAGGACGACCCCCACGGCTCGCCCTGCACAAAGCGCAGATCAGCCTGATCTATCTCGCAGCAATCCACATCGTCCGTGATGGAGAAGTCCACCACGCCTGAAACAGGCACCGTGAAGCTGATGGTATGGGCGGTGGTGACAGTTGCCCGGTCGGGGTGGCATTGGTCGTAGCCGGTCACGGGGTCGCGCTGTGCACCAACGCAGCGATAGCTCATGACCTGCACCTCGACGGTCCAGCCTGGTTGCGCCCAGACCCGCCAGGTCTTGACCCAGCGGTAGAAGCCATTCTCGTCGTGCTGTTCCCAGGGACGAATGGTGATGCCTTGCCAATACTGAGAATACTCGGCCTTCCTGCCCCCGACCTCGCAGACCCACGTTTGGGCGAGGGCAGAGCGATCGAGGACGGCGGCTGCGGCGGCGAGTGGGCGAGCCTCCGCTCCGAAACTCGCGCCGCTCGTCACGGCCAGCAGGATGAGGAAGAGCAGGGCAAAGGCGACAGCGACGATGAGCGAGGCGATCGCCGTTGAGCGCGCCGTGTGTGTCGCCTTTGTCTTTCGGTTCATTGCTGTCTCCTCGGCAAAAGGGAAGAACCGTCCCGGCAGGTGCTGCACCCTCGCTGCCGATGGCGATTCTTCCTCGCTTCGCTCCTGACCTGCTCGCTGCGCCCCGGTGCTACGGCATGTGGCTCTTCTCGATGATGGGCAGCCAGATATACGCCCAGGTAGGTGTACTGGTCATGGTGGGCGTCGCTGTCGGTGGCGGAACGGTTGTTTGCGTGGCCGTGGCAACGGCTGAAGGTGTTGCCGTCGGCGAAGGCGCAACCGTCTCTGTCGCCGTAGCGACGGGCGTGGATGTTGTTGTCGCCGTCGCGGTTGGCGGAGCCGTCTGTGTTGCTGTGGCGGTGCCCGTGGCGACAGGCGTTTCTGTCGCTGTGACAGTGGCCGTGGGGTGGGGCGTTTCTGTCGCCGTGGCGGTAACCGTGGGCACAAATGTTTCTGTTGCCGTCGCGGTCGGCGTTGCGGTCGGCTGCAGGGTGGCGGTTGCGGTCGGCGTTGGCGTGTCGGTGGGCGTCGCGGTGGGCGTGGCCGATGGCGTAACAGAAGGGGTCGCGGTCACGGTGGGGGTTGGGGTGGGCGGGACAGGGCCAATGCTGCTCCATATTTCAGGCCCGATGAGGGTTGTACCCACAGCAGCCGCGTCCGTACCCAGATAGAGGCCGTCGTTGAATATGGCCAGGGCCTTGGCCTCGTAGAAAGTGTGGGTCAGGCCGTTGTACATGATGCCGCCGGTGACAGCCCGTGTCCAGGACTGCCCATCGTAGGCCCAGACCTCGGCGAAGGGGTAGCGGAAGTCACTGACCCCGGCGTAGAGCAGCCCCTTGTAGGCGAGGAGAGCATTCACCTCGTAGAAATCACTATTGCCAAAGCCGCCGCTGAGGATGCGTTGCCAGGTGACGCCATCGTCGGTGCGCCAGATCTGGGTACCGGTGGCCTGGTTCTGGGTGCCGGCGTAGAGGGTGTCGCTCATGACGGCCAGGGCCGAGACAGAGATGTTGGCCTCATCGCCGAAGCCTCCGGTGACCACGCGCGTCCAGTCCACGCCATTGGCAGTACGCCATATCTCGGCGCCGTCATAGTTGAAGGTCCCGGCATAGAGATAGCTGCCCATTGGGGCAAGAGCGAGGACGAAGACATTGCGCACATCGGCCAAGCCATTGCTCACTACCTGGGTGGCCGTGATGCCGTTGTAAGCCCAGATCTGTGCGCCGAAGTAGAAGTTCTGTGTTCCGATGTAGAGGGAGTCGTCGAAGGTGGCCAGGGCACTGGCCACGCTGTTGAACGAGTCACCCATGCCGCCGGTGAGGACGCGTGTCCAGGCGCTGCCATCGTAGGCCCAGAGCTCAGCACCCGCCACTTCGCTCTGCTGGGTTCCTGCATAGAGCTTACCGTCATAGGTGGCCATGGCAGCGATCTGCGAATTCTGCCAGTCGCCCAGGCCTCCCTGCACCTGGCGGATCCAGGTTGCCCCATCATACTGCCAGATCTCCGCGCCGAAGGGGTTGGCTGTGCCGGCATACAGGTTGCCAGCAAAGGCGGCCAGGGAGCGCACCCGCATATTCTCACAACCTTCCTCGGGGCTGCATGAGCCAAATCCGTCAGGGTTCACCCATGTCCACACCCACACGTCTGCCCAGGCCAGCGACGTGCCTAGAACGACGAGAAACGCAAGCAGGGATACCAGGAGTAGGGATCTGCGAATGTACCGTGGCGCCATGGTGAACCCTCCTAATCATATTGGCGAGTGTGCGGCCCGAGGCAGCCCAGAGGAGACAAACGGATTATACAGCGATCTGACGGGCTTGTCAACGCCAGCGAGGGCAGGTATGTCCCAGAGCTGTCGGCGGCTCGACGCAGCCGGCGGCTACCATAGCCGCCCTACGGGCTCACATGGCCGCATTGTCTCGTAGGGCAGGGCATTTTGCCCGCCGCCTGGCGAGCGCTGCCACGTTTGGGACATGGCCGCGGGCGGGTATCACGGCGAACCGCTCGCAAGTTGGTCCCGGCTGGCCGGGAGCAGCGGCAAGCAACCTGCGGGAGGCTTCTCGGAATCGAACGCAGAATGCGCAGGCACGAGGGCGCGCCTCCTATGGGGCGGGGCGCACATAGACATGGCGGGCGGTCGCCAGGCCCAGCACCACCGTCGCGTTCTCGCTCTGCAGCGTGATGGTCTCGTTGAAGGGCATTGTCTCCACGACGGTGACCAGGGCACCCGGCAGGAGACGATGACGCTCTAGATAGGCGAGAAGCTGGGGATTCTCCTCGGCCTCTTCGTCAATGCGCATGATCTGCCAGCGCGTGCCTGCACCAGCACTCGCTATGGTGCTCAAGTCATGCAGGAGGGCCTCTTGCCCAGGCATCGGATTACCATGGGGACACGTGGCCGGATCGTCCAGGACTGCGGCCATACGTTGCGTGGTCTGCTCGGACAGGGTATGCTCTAGGCGACCGGCCTCTTTGTGGATGAGGGACCAGGGGACACCAAGCACGCGCGCCAGCAGATGCTCGGTGAGCATGTGGCGGCGAATAACGGCGGCGGCGGCGTCTTGCCCCCTCTCCGTGAGGACGATACCTTGCTGCTCGTCCATCCGAATCCAACCGTCGCGCACCATCCGCTTGAGGGTGACGCTCACTGTGGGCGGAGAGACATCCATCCACTCGGCCAGGCGGGCACCAACGATGGGCTTGCCGTCCCTCTCCATGATGCGCATGACCATCAGATAGTCTTCGACCGCTGGCGTCGGTATGTTATCCTTCATCTTAGCTCCCTACCATCCCAGGGCCAGAGCAAAGTTGCAGCGCCACCGGAGAACGACCCGCAGGGTATTCCCTGCTGCTCCCCAGACGGCCGCGAACAGCTCCAGGGCAGCGCCGACCGAGGCTTCCGGTCGCCCTCGCGACTTTGCACACGCCCCATGACGCATGTCCCAGGGCCTTTTCATTGTGCTGTCATTCTGAGAACCCCATACCGTCTTGCGGTATGTGCGGAACCGAAAACTCGCGTCATCCTGCCTGCCCTCGACGCAGGCCAGGCCAGGCGGGATGACAGCGAGAATGAAGAGACCCTGACGCATGTTCACACTGCCCTTGACAGAGGCCGGCAGTTAGTATATACTAATATCAGCAGATGGCCTCTGCTCACTCCAGGTGTTGCCGGCTACAATTCTAGCACATCCTGGCGCAAAAAGCAATCTGCATGGATAGCTCCCAGGCCAGCGCTGACTGAACCTGCGGGCGGTCGGTGCTGACTGTGCACACGGCCTTGCGCTGACACTCTCATGCGGGGAGATCGCTATGACCACCACCGACGACACAGACACGGCCCCCGGCGCGTTTCTCTGTTCGCTGGACAATCTTGCTGCCAGACAGAGGGGCGTCATCATGGGCGTGACCGGCGGGCGCGGCTTTGTCAGCCGCCTGGCTACTCTCGGCTTTGTGCCTGGCGCCTCGGTCACCATGGTGCAGAACTATGGCGGGGGGCCACTGATCGTCTCTGTGCGTGATACGAAAATCGCTTTGGGCCGGGGGCAGGCTGCCAGAATCCTGGTCCACAGGGAGGAATCCGTGTGAGCTCCTGCCACACTGCCGCAGCGATCACCCCGTCCGTGGCTGAGCTGGCTACCGGTGTTACCGTGGCCTTGGCCGGCCAGCCGAATGTGGGCAAATCCACCGTCTTCAACATCCTGACGGGCCTGAACCAGCACGTGGGCAACTGGCCGGGCAAGACCGTGGAACAGCGGGTAGGGACATACCGCCGCAACGGCATGGCCCTGCACATTGTAGACCTGCCCGGCACCTACAGCCTGACGGCCAACTCCCAAGAGGAACTCATCGCCCGCGAGTTTATCATTAGGCAGCGCCCCAATGTGGTCGTCGCCGTCGTCAACGCGGCCATCTTGGAGCGCAGTTTGTACCTGGTGGCCGAGCTGATGGCCCTCGATGTGCCGCTGGTCGTTGGCCTCAACATGATGGATGTGGCTGAGGAACACGGGATGCACATTGAGCCCCACATCCTCCAGGCGGCTCTGGGTGTGCCCGTGGTGCCCATGGTCGCGGCCAAGAACCAGGGCGTGCGGGAGCTTGTGGACGCCATCGAGGGCATTGCCTCCGGGCGGCTCGTCTGGACGCCCAAGAGACCCGAGATCCGTCCCGATCACCGGGCCGTGCTGGATGATGTACAGAGACTGATCGCAAGCGCCGTGCCCGAACCATATCCGCCTTCCTGGATGGCCCTCAAGCTCCTGGAAGGCGACCCTGCTGTGACAGAGGTCCTGCAGGCCAGGCTGGAGCCAACCACGTGGCAGGCCGTCCATACCGTGTTACGGCAGCACGAAGATGCTGTCCTGGCCATTGCCGGCGGTCGCTATGAATGGATCGGGCGTATGACCCGTGCCGCCGTCTCGCACCCCCGGCCTGGTCAGGTCACGGTGACCGAGCGTCTCGATCGCGTGGCTACCCATCCCCTGTGGGGTCTGGGCGTGCTGGGGATGATTCTGGCCGTGATGTTCTGGCTCACCTACGCCGTTGGCGCGCCCATCCAGCAATGGCTGAATGTGACAGTCATCGGCGGCTTGGTAGCCCTGGCAAGCACGGCGCTGGCCGCTGCGCCCAAGTGGCTGGCGGGCCTCATCGTGGACGGCGTCATCGGTGGGGCAGGGACCATGTTGACCTTCCTGCCCATTCTGGCTATCTTCTTCGCGGCTATGGCGGCTCTAGAAGACGTGGGCTATATGGCCCGTGCTGCCTATGTCATGGATCGCTTCATGCACCCCATGGGGCTGCACGGCAAGTCATTCTTGCCCCTCTTTCTGGGCTTTGGCTGCAATGTACCCGCCGTCCTGGGAGCGCGCGTGATTGAGGAACGGCGGGCCTGGCTGATGACCGTTCTCCTTTCGCCCCTGATGCCGTGTGCTGCCCGCATGGCTGTGGTAGCCTTCATCGCGCCGGCCTTCTTCGGCGCAGCGGCCACCCTCGTCTCGTGGGGGCTCGTCATCCTCAGCCTTACGATCCTGGCCCTCACAGGCGTACTACTCAACAAGACGGTCTTCCGAGGCGAGCCTGTCGCCTTCATCATGGAGCTGCCGCTCTACCACAAGCCCCACCTCAAGAGCATCGCCCTGGTTGTGTGGCAGCATTGCCTGGCCTTTGTGAAGCGGGCGGGTACCCTGATTCTGGCCGTCTCCATCGTCGTCTGGGCATTGGCCTGGCTGCCCAGCGGGGAGATCGAGGGGAGTTTACTGGCCTCTATCGGTCGCTGGCTGGCTCCCCTGGGGGCTGCCATGGGTCTTGATTGGAAGCTGCTCGTCGCTTTGTTCACGTCGTTTGTGGCCAAGGAGAACTCCATCGCCACGCTAGGCGTCCTCTTCGGCACCGCGGACGATCAGATCGGGCTGACCACTGCGCTCCAGAGCGTCCTGACTCCTAGCGCGGCGCTGGCCTTCCTGGTGGTGCAGATGCTCTTCATCCCATGCGCTGCTACTGTGGCGACCATGCGCCAGGAGACCAACTCGTGGCGCTGGACGCTGTTCGGCGTGGGCCTCCTGCTGGTCATCTCTTTTGCTGTTGGCCTCGGCGTTTATCAGGCGCTGCGGCTCTTGCCCTGAGATTGCTGTGTTGACCGCATTGGTCCCTGGTCCTTCGTCGTCCGTCTACGTGCGCGATAGCTCTTGACAGCATGCTGATAGCTTCAGGCAGCTTTCGGCAGTCATTGGCCGCCGGGTCGTGGTAAAATGCACGAGTGGTAGACATTCCACACTATGGCTGCGGAGGTCACAGCATGAGCATGGCAACAGACATGGAGACGGCGCTCCACGACCCCAGGCTGCTGGAGGATCTGTACCAGAAGGCTGTCCGGCTGGGCAGCGCTCAGGAATTCGTGAGCGAGATCGCCCGGCGCTACAGGGCATCGCCCGACAATGTCTTGCTTGCGGCCTGGCATTATCGGCTGCAAGCGCTCTCGCCGGCGGTGGCTGCACGGGAGGAGGAGCGTGGCCGCCGGGTCAACTGGCCCCTGGCCGTTGGCCTGAGCCTTGTCCTCGCCCTTATCTATCGGGTGCTCTTCGATGAGTGCCTTGTCGTTGACGAGACAAGAATCCCCTACCTAATGCTGGTGTGGGCACCCGTGGCAGCCTGCCTGATCCTTGTGTTCCTGACGGCTGCTGCGCGGGCGAAGAAAGGGATAGCACTGCCTGCGGCTCTCATTGGCATCACCATCGTTCTGACCGCCTACGCCGCATGGATGGCACGCGCCCCTCATAGCACGTACCGTGGCCTCATGATCATCCATCTGCCCCTGCTAGCCTGGGTTGCAGTCGGCTGGCATGTGGTCGGTGGCAGCGCCGATGACCGCAATCGCTTCGCCTTCCTGATCAAGTCGGCAGAAGCGATGTTGACGGGGGCGATCTACGGGGGAGCGGCGGCGGTCTTCGGCGCCGTGACGATTGGCCTGTTCCAGGCGATTGGCGTCCAGTTCTCTGATCATGTCATGCGCTGGCTGGGGGCAGGCGTGGCGGGGATGATCCCGGTGCTGGCGGTGGCCAGTGTCTACGACCCCGATCTGACGCCAAGCCAACAACGCTTCGACCAGGGGCTGGCCCGGCTCATTTTTACCGCCGGGCGCATCTTCTTGCCCCTGACCCTCATCGTCGGGGTCATCTACATCGCCTACATTCCTGCGAATTTCATGAAGCCCTTCGAGCAGCGGGAAGTACTCATCGTCTACAACCTGATGCTTTTCGCAGTGATGGCGCAACTGATCTTCGCCACGCCCCTCAATGCCGACGACGTGGCCGAGAAGACGCAGACCTATCTGCGCACGGGCATTGTCGTGGTGGCTATCCTGACCGTGCTGGTCAGCCTATATGCACTGTCGGCTACCGTCTACCGCACGTACCAGGGTGGCATCACCATCAACCGGCTGACCATCATCGGCTGGAACGTGATCAACATTGGGATTCTGTGCCTGCTGCTGTACCGGCAGTGGCGGAATAGCCGGGGGGCGTGGGTCGAGTCGTGCCACTGGGCCTTCCGGTTGGGCATGGTGGGCTACGCGGTGTGGACGGTGTTTCTGGTGGTGGCGATTCCCCTGCTCTTTCCCTAGAGCGTGGTGCGTGGTCAAGGAGTGAGAATTGCTGGAGCACTTACTACAGGTGCTGCAATGGGGCGGGGTGCAGACGCCGGGCAGCCTGGCGCGCGAGCTGGGGGTGAGCTTGGCTCTCGTGGAGATGATGCTGGCCGACCTGGAGCGGCGAGGCTATGTCGCCCAGGTGGGCACATGTGGAGAGGTGTGCGCCGGATGTGCGCTGGCCCAGGGCTGCGCCGGCGGCAAGCCGCGCCTGTGGACGGTACAGGCGGTCGCTGCGGCTGGTAGAGGCGGGGCGTGACGCTCGGCCTTGCGCAGAGCCCGAAGCAATTCGGCCGCAGTCATGCTAGGTTGGTCTCGACAACGACATCGGACAGGTATTCCCAGACCCTCGTAGGCATGGGACCGAGAGCATGTGTGTTCTCCTTCAGAACGAAGTAGAGGTCGCACACTGCGCGGCGCAAGTCATCCAGAGCTTCACCTTCCGTCGCACCGTAGCCAAACACGTCCAGATCGTGGGCAGCAGCGAGGACCTGCGTACCGTCGTCTTCAAGAGATACCGCAATGGGGTTGTCTAGACGGAGAATGGGATGGCGCAAGCTGTAGAGGAGTAGCGGCCGCCGGCCTGAGAGCTTGTCCAGCCGAGAGGAGAGCTCGCCCATGAGGAAATCCCTGACCTGATGTATCTCCTGCTCAATGCCTACTCCTGGTTCTCTTGCCGTCGCTCCCCTGAGCCCGCTCGTGTTTCCCTCCCTGCGTCCAGCCAACCATGACTACACGTCCATTATACCCAATGCCAGATGAAAGCGCAAACCCGTTTCCTCAGTCTGGCAGCGCTCGTGCGGAACAGAACGCAGAATAGGCAGACACGACGCAGACCCTCGAAGAGGAAAGGCATCTTCACTGCGGCTGTCAGCGCTGACCCTGGGGTCAGTAGGCGGGTCAGGGTTCTGCTTGGCTTGGCGCTCGCTCTACCGCTCCCCGCCTCTGCCCAAGCAGCCACTCGTACAAGGCCGGATTGTTGTACGTTTCCGTCCATGAGTCATGCTCGGCATCCGGATAGACGGTGAAGCGCACATTACCACCGATCTCTTGCAGTATGTTCACCAGTGTCTCAGATTCCTTGACGGACACCAGGGGATCCTTGGCCCCATGGAAAGCCCAGATCGGGACATCTTTCAAGACGCGCACCCGCTCGGGGAAGCCGAAGATGGTAGGACCGCCGCCGCAGATGGGGACGATGGCGGCGAAGCGGTCGGGATGCAGGCAGGCGTAGTGCCAGGTGCCATAGCCTCCCATGCTCAGCCCGGTCAGGTACATACGCCTCGTGTCCACGGCATAGGCCGAGATTATGTCCTCCAGCAAGGTGTCCAAGGCGTCGAAATGGTCCGCCCACCACGTGTTCTGCGGGCATTGGGGAGAGACGGCGATGAAGGGGAAATCGTCCCGTTGCTCCACGAGCCTGGGGATGCCGTGCTTCTTGACCAACTCCAGATCGTCGCCCCGCTCTCCCGCGCCGTGCAGGAAGAGGATGAGGGGCCATTTCTGTTTGGCCTTCACCCCATAGCCCCGTGGCAGAAAGAGAAGGTATCCCAGCCGGAGCGTCTTGGTGATCTGCTTCTGCAACGTGTGAGCCTGTTGTGCCACCGTTCTTTTCCTCCTTTCCGTTTTGCGCGTGACGTTTCAGGGCCTCTCCAGCCGCACCTCTGTCAGCAAGACGTTGTCAATACGCGGCCGGGCACACGTGGGGCAGCCTTCGTCTGGCGTGACCAGGACGCGCCTGCCGGTCGGCAGGTAGTAGAGCCCCGTGAGCAGAGAAAAGCTGCCGGGCGCGAGATCCTTGGGAATGGTGAGCACACGGGAATCGGTGACGTGCTCGCGTGGGTTCCAGGCGGAGGTTGGGTATGTCCCGCCCTGGGGCTGGCTGTCGGCCTGGGCCACCGGGTCATCGCCGCTTGCCAGGTGCAGGAAGACGGTATAATCCAGGTCCAGGTAGCGGTCTGTCTGCCAGTGCAAGGTCACGGTCAGAGGTGCGCCAGGGGTGATAGCCGGCGGCGTGCCCGGCCGCGCGCCATCCAGGTCATACCCCAGGAGAGTAATCCCGTTCTCGAAGTGGACTGCCTGTGGATGCTGTGGCATCCCTGCCTCTGGCATGGACAGAGGCAGGGATGCCAGAACGAAGCTGGTGCTGCCATCCCCTCGCGCCAGTCGCTGCCCCGACGCCGGCTCGTAGAGGCCCACGCGCAGGGTATAGCGGCCAGGCGGCAGGCCGGGCGGCAGGGCGAGCTCAAAGGCATCGCGTACAAGCTCGTCCCGCTCCCAATGACTCGTCGGGTAGAGATCATCCATGGGCATGGCGTCGCGCTGGGCATGGCGAACGCCCGCGGCATCCTCCAGGTGGACGAAGACCTTGTAGTCGCGCGTTATCTTCTGGCGGGCCTGCCACAGCAGGCTCAGGCGCAGGCCGGCGGGATAGGGGTTGAAGCTCACCGGCTTGGCGTTGGGCGGCGGCACATCCAGGCTGTCGAGGCTCTCCCTTTCAGGCTCGATGCGCACGCCTACGAGGGCTATCTCCCCACCGAACTCCACGTCCAGGCTGCGCTGCATCGGCGCGGGGACGTAGACGCGGTACTTGCCCACCTCGGCCAGCAGCCCATAGCTGCGGTCAACCTCGGACAGCACCCGGCGGCTGAAGCGCTGGTAGTGATCGGGGTCTTCCCGCGTCCCCTTTTCCAGCACGACGAGGGCAAAGAGCGCAGCGCGCAGGCTCTCGGTTTCCCACGTCTGATCCCAGCGGCCCACCCTGGCAAGCTGGGTATACTGGAAGGAGAAATAGGGCACGTCCTGGCCGTTGAGCACCAGCAGCCCCACGTCCTCAGAGAGAATCATGCCCGTCTGGCGAGCAATCAAGGGGGCGAGGGTACGGTTGGCCGCGCCGTCCTCGGCGATCATGCGTATGCCGATGCTGGGGTCGTGCCACATGAGGGCGAGCTGGCCGAGGAGGAGGAGGGGCAGTACAGTGTCGGCTATCGAAACCCGACCGCCGGTTCTGTGTGCAAGGCGGCCTTCGATGGCCGCCGCTGGAGGTGTGGCGTCGGGTATGGAAACCCGACCTACCATGCGATCCACACCGAGGCCAGCGTAGAGGGAGAGCATGAATAGAGCCTCGAAGAAGTAGTTCTCCCATGCACCCACCTTGCCCGCCAGGAGGATAGTGGCGAGGGAGACGAGGAGGTAGAGGTCGAGGAGGGAGAAGCGAGATACGAGATGCAGAATGCGGGATGCCAGATGCCGGATGCCGGAGCTCGGATACGGGGCGCGGGTGAGACGTCGATTGTAGGGCGCGAAAAGCGGTGTCTGGTGCGTGATGTGTGATGCGTGTTCCCTTCGCCCGTCTGCCTGTTGCTTGCTGCTCGCTGCCTGCTCACTGCTCGCTACTCGCTGCTGCTTGCTCGCTGCTCCCACGACTGCCAGGAGAATGATGACAGCGAACGTGGCGACGAAGTCGCGTACCTGGCTGGCCAGAAGGGAGAGGCTGAAGGGGTTGACGTTGGCGGTGAAGAGGCCGAAGGAGAAGGCGCCGCGGGTGAGCAGTTCGAGACCCAGAAACGGCAGCAGGCCGAACAGCAGCAGGGCACAGACCAGGCGGCGGGCGGCTGGCCGGTCATGGATTGCCAGATACGCCAGGGCCGCCGCAGGTGCCGCCGCATACGATTGCTTCGTATAGAAACCCAGAGCGAACAGCAGGCCGGCGAGGTACATTCCGTCCTTCGTCGTCGGTAGAGCCGTAGGGCGGTCATGGCCCGCCCCCCGTTTCTCGGGGGCGTGACTCCTGTCCACATCTCTGCTGTCACAGGCGCGGGAATCAATTCCGCTTCCAATGCTACTACTTCGCTTTGTCATTCTGAGGAGCGGAGCGACGAAGAATCTCGCGCTGCAACGTGTTACCACCCCGAAGTGGAGATTCTTCTCTCGCACAGAACGCTGGCTCAGAATGACCAATCCGCTAAGCGAAGCGGTAGGATTAGGAGCCGCATTCGTTCGAGCGTTTGATGCCGACAACGTTGAGGCTTCTGCGCTGGGTACCATGCCCGCACCGCGGGCGATGACTGCCAGGCCCAGCACGCTGAGAAAGAGGGCGGGCAGGTCAATGCGGAACAGGGGCGCCCAGTGGTAAATGTAGGGCGAGCCCAGGAAGAGCAGACTGGCGACCAGCGCGCTCAGCCGCCCGCCGCCCGCGCTGCGCACAAGATAGAAAAGCAGGGCACCCAGGGCGAGGGTGGCAGCCAGCGCAAGGAGGCGGCCAGGAAGGAAGGACGGCCCCAGGACGGCCACCAGGGGGCTGGTGACGGCCTGGAGCAAGGGCGCGTAGTTGGAAAAGACGTAGGGATAGCCGGCCACGCCCTTGTAGATGCTGTGGCCCTGAGCCAGCAGGCGCGCCTGATAGAGCACCAGCCCCTCACCATAGTCCAGTTGATAGGGATAGGCGAGGGCCAACGCGCACAGATGGAGGGTGATGGCTAGGTAGAGTACCAGGCCAGCAAGGGCAGCCAGCCAGAGGAACCTGCCGCAGGTTCCGAACCTGCGGCAGGTTGACGCCAACTGCGCGCATGCCCCGCAGACGAGATGTATCTTCCTTTGCTGACCCAATTGTGGTAGAATAGAGGCGTATGGAGGCACGGCCATGCGTCTTCCGCCACCCCAACTGCGCAACCTGGCTCAGGATGAACAGGTCGTCCTGAGCTTGCGGCGGCATGTTGCTATTCTCGTGGGGCGCATCATCCCGCCTCTCATCGTTCTGCTGGCGCCCCTGATCCTGATTCTCTGGTCTGTTCTCAACAGGACGAGCGATCCTGTCTTCTACACGGCGGTCATTGATACGTCTCTCAGGATCGCAGCGGTCTTGATTCTCCCATTGCTGGTCTGGGCGGGACTCAACGTCTACGACTGGGGCAATGATTCTTTCTTCATCACCAACCGGCGGGTCATCCGGGTCGAGCAGGTGTATTTCCTGTCCGAGAAGCGCATCGAGGCCTTCCTGAATGAGATACAGAACGTGACGGTACTGGTG
>DAOUCN010000285.1:0-14075 GCA_034431995.1 Chloroflexota bacterium
CCGTTCAGGTCTGCCGTAACGCCCTTCCGTGCGCGGTAGGCTGAGCTTCCGAGCATGCGCTGAATGGCAGGTAGCATTGCTGGATCTACGGTCAGCCATGGGCCGCCATCTGGATAGATGGGAGAAGCCAGCAGATTCCGCTGCAGAGTGACAGACTGGATTTGCCCGAGGTTCATATCTTGGCGCAGAGCTGTCGGTGCGGCCTTTTCCCATTTGATGTAAGGGATGGGAAATGTTGTTGGTATGCCCTTGCGCAAGAACAGCGCTGCCGTGCGGTTGTCAACACCCTCAAAGGGTCTCACCTCAACCAGGTCGTGGACCTGGATCACTTGCAGCGGTGTGCCGTCGGGCAGGCGAAACCTGCGAAACCCCTGCGAGGATTCATTCTTGAACACTGATTGGGTGATGAGGAACCCAAGCGTACCACCGCGCTTCAGCCATTTGTCTGCAGCGCAGTAGGTGACAATGGTGGAGATGTCCGTTTCGATGCCGCCCACATAGGCGTCTCTCGAGAACAGATCATAGTCCAGACAGATTCCAGCAATCGTTTGGCGATAGCCGGACGGAAGTCTGGTCCAGCGGAGCCATGGTGGATTGCCAGCAACAATATCGAATTGCCCGATAGAGGCAGAAGCGTAGTAGTTCCTAATGACGCGCGTCCAGATCCTATTCCAATGTTGCGCTTCCAGCCTCGCAATCTGCCTGTATATGGTCTTGATGCTGTCGCCGAATTCGGCCACTTCTTCCGGTCCCAAGTGCAGTCGCGCGCCTACCCGGTGCAGGCACTCATCCTCATCTGCGTCGGGCTGGGCCACCGTCGCTTCCACCTCTGCCAGTACGCCAGCCAATCTGTCGCCTTCGAGGAGCGCGACAGGGATGTCGAGCGTGATCGCTCCGCGCTGGGTGCTGATTGTGTATGAGCAAACTTGCCCGCTCAGAGTAGCTTGCCGGGATGGCGAGAAGATGCTATCAGACAGGAACACAGGTATCACAAGCGGCCCGGTCTGTGCTTCGAGAAGGTCGCCAAGAGCGAGAATGTAGTTTGTTCTCGCGGCGACCACCGCCAAAGGGTTCAGATCAAAGCCCGCGACGTTGCGCAGCAGCGCGCGTAAGACGAGTTCGTCCGGGACTCCTTCTGCTCTTGCCTTGTCCCGTACCCGTGTGATCGCCAGGATGAGGAACGTCCCAGTTCCACACGCAGGATCAAGGAGGCGGGTCTCGATGCTGCCATCATATCCCGCTGTATCGAGCACCCACCCGGCGAGCCAGTCAGGCGTATAGAACTCCCCCAGGTCGTGCCGTAACGTTGCGGGTACCAAGTGCTGGTACAAGCGTTTCAGCAGATCCTTGACCCTTGTCGGTGCAAGGACAGTCGTGCTCGGTTCGTATTCCCGCAACGCTATGAGTATGCGTTGTAGTGCTGCCCCCATGTCTGGGTTCCAACTATCCAGGTACCAGCTGAAGAAGTCTCCCTCCAGCAGATTCTCTATCTGCAGGTTGCGGAAGATACCTCCATCCTCTAGCTGCGCCAGGTCGGCCTTCAGTTCTGTGGTGGCAACGGCGGATGCCCGTTCTACGAAGGAGTACTCCATGCCACGCCGGACTAGAAGCAGTATCTCTGCCGCTAGCAGCTTGATGATCAAGGCATAGTATGTGTGTACCGCGAACAAGAAACGGCCCAGATCATTGTTGACAGCAAGGCCATACCCGCGCTCCATCTCGACCAGTTCCGGGACCTGTTGCGGTCCATAGCCCGCGACCTGCCCAAATAGCCGTTTCCACTCTTCATAGAGCATTTGGGTTTTCCCGGACAGGGTAGACAATGCGTTCCAGAAGGCGGTGACACACGCGCGGGCAACGTCGGACTCCGGTCCCAGGTCGTGTCTGAGGAGGTTTGGATCCAGGGGCTTGCGCTGGAGACCACGAAGGTATTCCATTGCCAGCCGAACGTTATTGCCGTTGATCCGCTGTGGCCCGACCACGGACCAGTCCGAGCCGATACGACGGACGAAGCCGATGTTCTGGCCGTCAATCAGGACTCCCACATACGTTTCGAGATCCAGTCCCGTTCTGAGTGCCTCGTCCGAGAGATAGCCTTCGAGCTGTTGCGTAGCGCGCGTCCACTCTGACGGTCTCTCAAGGCGATGCGGCCTCTTGTACTCAATGACGACCCTGCCGAAGAGGGCATCGGTCCGCCTGCCCGTGGTCACGGTCCGGTGCTCATGGACAGCTTCGTATGCCAGGCCAACGGTGTGCAAGTACTCAGCGAGGATGCGTTCCACCCTGACTCTGACCGTTTCTTCCGAGAGGTTCCCCCTGGTCGCCTCTCGTATCGCTCGTGCGATCTCGTTGCTGTTCAATGGCATGCAGGCCGCTCCCTGTCATCCTTGAATGGCGCTGTCGCATGATCATGTGAGTGTTCGCCAAGAGGGCACGCTAATCTGTGCCCCATCCGCTGTTCGCCCCCTCGCCGCAGTATACCACACGCCCCAACTTGCTGCAACGAGAACCTGCCTTGCCAGTCTTGCTTGCTTCGGCTATAATCTGCTGAGCTTGGGAGCGGGGAAGTAGGCCCCCTGCCTGCAACGATGGCCTAAAGGAACGCGCATGAGCCGCACCACCGCATCAACGCTGCATGGTATGCTGACCCATAAAGAAGGCCGCACGGCGAAGAGCGTCGTCTACTTCGCGGCTTTTGTCGTTCTCGGCATGGCCGCCGCCGTCATTGGGCCAACCCTGCCTGCTCTAGCAGAACGCACCCATGTGGGGCTGGGCCAGATCAGCCTTCTCTTCACGACTCGCGCTCTGGGCTACATGCTGGGCTCGCTCCGAGGGGGTCGTCTGTACGACCGTTCGCCGGGCCATCCGGTGATGGCTGCCGCCGTGCTTCTCATGGGGCTGACGCTGTTTGCCATGCCCCTCATTCCTGTACTCTGGGTGCTGACTGCTGTCGTGCTGCTCCTGGGTGTGGCAGAAGGCGCACTGGACGTTGGCGGCAACACGCTCCTGGTCTGGACGCACGGTCGCAAGGTCGGGCCCTTCATGAATGCCTTGCATCTGTTCTGGGGTTTAGGCGCTTTCCTGTCTCCCCTTCTGGTCGCCCAGGCGGTCCTGGTTAGCGGCGATATCACGCTGGCCTATTGGGGACTAGCCGTACTGATGCTGCCCCCGGCCATCGCCTTGCTGCGCCTGCCTAGCCCTGCCCCAGCAAGGGCAGCCGCAGACGGGAATAGCGGGGATGCTAGCTGGTTGGCCTTGCTTCTCGCTGTCTTCCTGTTTCTGGTTGTCGCTCCCGAGGCGGCTTTTGGCGGCTGGGTCTATTCCTACGCGGTGACCCTTCATCTGGCCGACCGGACCACCGCCGCCTACCTGACCTCGGTCTTCTGGGGGTCCTTCACCCTGGGGCGTCTGGTGGGGATACCGATCGCGGCGCGCGCTGAGCCGCGCACGATTCTGTTTGCCGATCTCGTCGGATGCCTGCTCAGCCTGGGGCTGATCCTGCTCTGGCCTGAGTCTCAAGCCGCCATCTGGGTGGGGACATGGGGCATGGGGTTGTTCATCGCCTCGCTGTTCCCCACTGCCATCTGCCTGGGCGAGCGCTGCCTAACCATCACCGGTAGGCTGACGGGCTGGTTCTTCGCAGGAGCGGCTCTGGCAGGCATGTCCGTGCCCTGGGTGATCGGCCAGCTCTTTGTGCGGGTGGGGCCCCGCAGCATGATGGTGATCTGTGTTGCTGACGGGATGGCGGCGATGGGCGTCCTTGCCGTCCTCGTTCTGCTGGCGCGCCGCCTTGGGGCGAAGCAGACGCTGCCCCAGAGCCCGTGATCGAAAGCAAGAGAGGGAGAGCAGCACTGGCCCCGAAGGAGAGGCCCTCCCCCCGGGTCTCGAACCTGCGGGAGGGTCGTTCTTATCCGTCCACCACTCCCCGCAGCCGCCAAAGGCCCTGGACGATCACTGCTACCATGAGCATCACGATGAGGGCGATGGCAGGGTCAAGGTAGTTGATGCCGAACCATAGATGGAGGAAGAGGGCAGGGTAGAATATCAGATAGGTCTTGATGGCGATGGGGACCGGCACCCTGTGAGTGTTGCACAGGAGGAGCGTGATGTTGAGACCCGGGTAGGCAAGGGCATAGAGAGCGGCCCAGGCCCCGTTGAGGGCTCTGGCGTATGCCAGCCCAGCCACCACCAGGATCTCCCGCGCGTGGTCCGCATACTGATCCACCAGCGCACCGAAGCGAGTGGCGCGGCCGGTGTGTCGGGCCAGGGCGCCATCGAGACCATCCACGCCCAGAGCCAACACCATGAGGATCAAGGCCAGGCGGGGAGCGGGCGTGATGAGGAAGAAGATAGCCACACCGATGGCTATCTGGGAGAGAGAGACGACATTGGGGGCAACGCCCAGGCGGGCTAGGATGAGAACGAACGGCCGCATGATCGCCAGGGTCAGGCGGCGGCCGGGCGCCAGGAATCGTCGTTCGATGGAGGAGTAGGAGTCGAAGGAAGGCTGCATCTCACGCGAACTCCAGGTCCACAGTCGCCCGCCCGTCCAGGGTCAGACCGATTTCCACGATACCTTCTGCCAGCACAGCCCACCTCCGCTTTTCGCCATCTACCCGCACCGTATCCAGGTGATATGGCTCAGGCACCGTGAATAAAAGACAGCCGAACTGGCTTCCCGCCTTCTCCAGCTCAACCCGCAGGGTGTTTCCTGCCCAGGTTACGCTTTTCACCTCCATCAGCCCACCCAGGATGTGGAACGTGCTGGCCAGCAGATCGGGCCGCGTGGACAGAGGCCTCAGCAGCGTGAGGGCAGTCGCGTGGGGCAGGTGGTTGTCAAAGACAAGGCGGTCGGTGACCACACCCAGATAGTGCTCGCCCAGCAGGTCGTAGGCATGGAGGCCGCCCTTCGCCTCGTCCCCCAAGAGGCCCGCAAGGTCAAGGGTTGTGGAGACAGTGTGGTCGTTCCAGTTGACGGCAGCCAGCACGACATAGCGTCCTGGCGGGCCGTCGCAAGGTAAGGCGAGAAGATGCGGCGTCTCGTTCTGGAAGAGGTCGAGGGGCACGGCAGCCCTGCCCGAGGGCGGCAGCAGCTTCTGGAGGTACTTCAGGCGGCCCGGAGCAAGGGTGACAAAGTTGTCACCGTCCAGGACAAGTCCGCCAGACAGACCCATGAGGGCAACCATGGTGCGCATCTCGTTGAACTTGAGGTCGTTTTCGTCGTCGCGGCGGCGCACCATGACGCAATCCGGGTCGTTAAGCCACAGGCGGCCGTGGCTGGCGTAGCGGGCAATCACGTTGTGCAGGGCGTTCGCCGTCGCGGGCGAAGCGAGGTCCGGCCAGAAGGGGCGCCAGCTCATGGCCACGTCGGTGCCGACGCGCATGGCGTCAACCACTCCCACTGCCAGCCCCAGGGGCAGCCCGCAGCCCAGTAGAAAGCGGTCGCCGACAGCTTCCCGGATGATCTCCAGACCCCGCCGCAGAGCGGTGGCCCGGGTGGATGACGGATCGTGGCGGCGACCAGGCAGAGCAGCAGCGTAGCAGAAGTCGAGCTTGAAGAGCTCGATGTCCCACTCCTCGGCCAGGAAACGGAAGAGGTCTGTCAGGAAGCTATGCACGTCGGGGTGTGTACAGTCCAAGGCGAGAATAGGCCCCATCCAGTTGTCTTGCCAGGCGACCACGGGCTTGCCATCCTCGCGCTTGAGAGCCCAATCGGGATGCTGGGCGTAGAGCTCAGACCGCTGGGCCACGCCGAAGGGCGCAACCCACAACGCGGGCTTGAGACCCGCTTCGCGAATGTGCTGCAGGACCCAGGGTAGGCCGCGAGGAAACTTGTCGCTGGGGACGAGCCAATCGCCGATATTGCGTTCGTAGCCGTGATCAATCAGGATGTACTCCAGCGGCAGTGCCAACTCCTTGATGCGAGCGACGTTAGCTGCTACATCATCTTCGCTGTTCTCGCCGTAGAAGTAGTACCAGGTACACCAGCCGCTGGGGATGTGCTGCGGCACCCGAGCGCCCATGCTGGCGGCGAGGCGCCCCATGTACACGTCCAACAGGGGTAGGGGCGAGGGAGCGAATTCCAGCAAGAGGTTCTCCGACGCCCAGCGACCGCCCGGCGGCAAGGTCGCCCCATCGCCGAAGCACACGGCCTGAAAGCGTTTCACCGTGTCGTCCCCAAGGGCCAGGCGCACCTCGGATAGGGTCTGGGCGGTGCTGACGAAGCCGCACAGGAACGAGAAGGCGCTTGCCCGGTCGGTGATGACGGTGAAGCCATCGCTGGCGAGGTGAGCGCCGATGGGACCTTGGGGCAGGTGTTTTGTGATGTAGTCTTCGCTGGTAGGCTCGAGGTAGAGGCCGTTGTTCGTGTGGCGGGCGAAGGTGGGGGACCAGGATTGCCAGCCGTTCTGGTAGAAGCTCCAGTTCTTGGGCGAGCCGCCCAGGCGCAGGCCATCGCCATCCACCAGCAGCACGGCCACGTCCTCCAGGCGCATAGGCTGCCGGCTGCGGTTCTCCACGTCCAGGCACAGGATTGCCGCTTCGCCCAGGCCGATGTGCCAGGAGATGAGCAGGTGATCGTTGCCCGCTCTCAGGACAGCTTCTTCCTGGCTCACCCGGTACTCGCACTCGCTTCCCGCCAGGCGCAGGTGGCGGGGCTCTCCGTCCGGGCCGCGGTAGCTCACCTGAGCCGAAGCAGCCTGGATGACCGCTCTTGCCTGATGAACGACGTCCAGCCGCCCGGCGTCGGGGTAGAGTATGAAGCGATCCTTGAGGTAGATCTCCCTGTCGTGCATGGCAGGCCTCCTGAGACCGGACGAAGGACGAAGGACCAAGGACGGAGGACCGAAGACTACCTGATGGGCTTCGCGTCGTTGTGTGTTTGCCGTTCTCAGGCCTCCAGATGGCGGAAGCCTGTCTTGTGCCGGGCAGACACAGGGAGGCCGCTGTCCTACCCGGCGCCGGACCTGCGCGCGGGGCTGCGGTGCTTACGCGCCATGTCAAGACTGCATTGAGACGCCAAGCAGCCTAGGACAGTCACAAGTAGGCCATGGCCGACGTAGCGAGAGCTTCCGCCGGCGTACCGAGCAAATCGCCGCTGCGGTAGACCGATAGCTCGTAGCGCTCGTTGCTGTAGGTATAGAAGGCGAAGCCCCACCTGTCCTCGTCGCCGCAAAAGCGCAGACGGCACAAATGGGTCGGCGTGTTGCGCAGCCGCTCGATCATTTGCTCGCGAGTCTCCGGGTAATCTGGAGGTGGCCAACCAGGCGGGACATTGGGCTCCGCATAGGCGTCTATGTAGCAGAACTGCGCCCGGAAACGAATGTCCAGGCGGGTGTAGCGCCCGGCCAAGTGCTGCTGGGCATAGCGACGAATGCGCTCCTCGGTGCGGCGCTGCACCGCCTCGGGAATCTTCTTCCCGCCCGAATCGGGGTCGAGAACCCATCCACCGCGAGGCATGTTGAACCTTCCCTGTGAGAGCTTACGATAAGCGGGGCAGGTTGCGCCGCAGGAAGCGCAGCCAGTTGCCGCCCAGGATGTTGTCTACGGCGGCGGCAGAATAGCCGGCGGCAGCCAGGGCAGGGCCAATGAGCCGCAAGTCGGCAACGGTGTCTATGCCCGCTGGCGTGGCCTCCATGCCGATGCCGCCGTCGAAGTCGCTGCCCGGGCCCACGTGCTCAGCGTCGCCTGCCACCTGGCAAATGTGGTCTATGTGTTGCACCACGTCCGCCAGCGTCACGGCCTCCTTGCCCTGCTCTGGCGTCCAGTCAGCCTTGAGGAAACGATTGTACGGAATGACGCCGATCGCGCCGTCGCGCTCGGTGATAGCCCGGATCAAGAGGTCGCTCAGATGACGCGGGCTGGGGACGAGGGCGCGGGCGTTAGCATGGCTGGCCACCACGGGGCCGCTGAAGACACGGAGAGCCTGGAAGAAGGCTTCCTCGGCCAGATGACTGGTGTCTAGGATCATCCTGGCCCGTTCCATCTCGCGCAGGAGCAGCCGCCCGTCGGCGGTCAAGGGGCCGGGTTCCTTGTTGCTGCCGGCATAACGGTTGGCCGTGGCCCAGGTGAGGCCAATATCCATTATACGTCAGATAGATCGGGAAATCAATCCTGGCTGCCGCTCGTTGCTGAAGAAGCTGAATCGGTAACGCCCTTCTCTCAACACAGTGGGCGCTGTGTGTTTCTCCAAGGGTCGGCGTCTGTGTGCCTGCCATCATACGCCGACGGGCTGACGAAATCAACTGGTAGCCCATTCTGCTCTCTCTGGATGCTCAGGCCGATACACAGCATTCGTGACCGGACTCCAAGAGGTGTCTTTGCACCTTGAGCATCTCTATAGCCACACGGCATCCTCCGAAGTCCAGGTCATGGCGAGCGAGTGCGAACAACATCATGCCGAGCCGGCCGAGGAGGCCGCTGGCGCAGCGACCGTATGCACCCGATAGGTGCAGCGCTCGCCGCCGGTCACAATGCAGTCTATCTTCTCCACGCTGATGCCCAGCACTGAGGAGAGGAATCGCTGATCCATGGCACACACTTCGGGGTGATGCTGGATGACCCGACGGTAGGGGCAGTTGAGCTCATGGAAGACATAGCCGTCGGGGGTCTTCTGCCACCTGGCCAGGAAACCCTCGGCGACGAGGATGCGAGCAGCCTGCTCTAGGCGCTCCTCCAGGCCGGCCGCTGTGACCTGAGGGCTAATGTTGGCTGCCAGTCTGTCGGCCAGGCGTTGCAGCAGGCTCTCCATGCCCTCTTGGCCCACCGTCGCCTTCAGTTCGTCCAGCAACCGCTCGGTCAGAAGATGATAGCTCTGGGGAAAGAGATCGGCGGCCTTATCGGTGAGGCTGTAGACGTAGTGGGGTCTCCCCACCTTGCGCCGGACCTGCTGGCTTGTGATATACCCTTCGCCCTGAAGGATGGAAATGTGATGGCGGATGGTGATGGGCGTCAGGCCGACAGCGCCGGCCAATTCGTCCACTGTAGCAGGGCCGCGCTCCCTGAGAGTCGTCAGTATCTGTTGTCGTGTCTCCTGCATGTCGTTCCCCCCGTATGCACAAGGGTATGATAGCACACGGGACAGATATATGTCAATGGCGTTATACTTATGATTTTTATCATGGAAACCGCCGGGGGCGTTCAGTGCACAAGAGAACCTCCCGCAGGTTCAGAACCTGCGGGAGGTTGCGCAGACTCGAGCGCAGCGCGTACCTATGAATGCCCCTACCGGCAGTCCTGAATGACGGTGACGTTAGCGCTGCCGGCATTGGCCACGTAGATGCGTCCGCTGGCAGGATCGGCAGCGATACCCTGCTCTGGCCGCTCGCCGACGGCAAGCGCACCCGGCAGCCACTGGTCGGCGGCCCCGTCGTAGACGAAGACCTGTCCGCCTGCGCCAAAGGACGACGTGATGAAAATGTGGTTGGTGGTGGGGTTGGCGGCGAGCATCCATGGCCGGAAGGGGCCAGATGGCGCCGTCGTGCCCAGGACGCTGCCGTTCACGGCGTCAACGATAGCCATGCGCCCACCGGCGATGCTCACGACGTACAGCCGGTTTGTCACCGGGTTGATAGCAATGCCGTAGGGATCCATCATGCCGTGCAGGCTAATGGAGCCGATGACGGTGTTGTCGCTGCCCCGTATCACGGACACCGAGCCTGAACGGTGGTTGCTCACGAAGATGATGTTGGTAGCCGGGTTGATGGCAATCATGGATGGCTCGTTGCCGACACCAACGCTGGCAGCGATGACGGTGTTGGTGGTGCCGTCAATCACAGTGACACTGCTACTGGCGTAGTTGGCCACGTAGACGCGACCGGTGACCGGGTTCACAGCCACACCGTTGGGTTGAGAGCCAACAGGTATCGTCGCCACGACGGAGTGTGAAGCGTAGCTGATCACGGAGACATCGTTGCTATCACGGTTTGCCACGTAGATCATGCCATTGGCAGGATTGTAGGCAGCGCCGTTGGGGGCTAGGCCCACCGGAATGGGGGCAGTGAGCGCCGCGCCCGTGGCGCTGTCGAGCACGCTGACGGTGCCCTGCTGCCCCAGGCCCACGTGATTGGCCACGTAGAGGCGTCCAGGGGCAAAGGCGATGCCGTGTGGTTCCTGGCCTACGCCATAGCTCGTCACCACCGCCGGGGTGCAGCTTGGCGTGGGCGAGTGGGTTGGCGTGGCCGTGCGCGTGCCTGTGGCGGTGGCTGTCGGCGTCGGCGGGAAGTCCCGCACGATGACCGGGAAGTAGGCGCGGTACATGACTCGTGTCGGCGTTCTGGTAATAGTTGGCGTGAAAGTGATGGTAGGCGACACATAGGGGGTCTTCGTTCCCGTGGTCGTGATGGTCGGCGTTCTGGTAATGGTACCTGTCCTGGTGGGCGTGCTGGTCACGGGTGGCGTGGGTGTAAGGGTTGCCGTCGCCGTGCCGGTGGGCGTGGCGGTGGCGGAAGCCGTGGGCGAAGCGGTAGCCGTAGACGATGATGTCGGCGTTGGGCTGGGGCTGGGCGTCGTGGTAGGGGTGCAGGCAGGGCCGATGTCGAAGGTGCGGGCGAGGGTGTTGTTGCCTTCGTCACTCTCGAGGACGTCGTCCTGCGGGTCAACCCAGCCCACGCGTTGCCCTGGCCCGATGCCATCATCATGCAGGCTGAAGGTATGCTCAGCGCCAGCCTCCAGGCCGCTCAGGAACCAGTCAGTGCCGGGGATGGGATAGCCTCCGAAGTAAATAGTTGTCCAGAACGACGAGGCGCTGGCCGTGCCCTGGTTCTTTATGGTAATCTTGAGGGCTGCGCCGGCACAGTTGCCGCCTGTGCGCTCTGTCCACACATCGAGGACGATCAGGTCGGGCAGAGGCACGAGACCGGTCGGCGTGGGCGTGGCCGAAGGTGGCGTGGAGGTTGGGCTCGGCGTGTGGGTGATGGTGGGCGTTGGCGTCACTGTGGCTGTCTCAGTTGGGGTTGCGGTCTGTGTGGGCGTGGCTGTGGCAGGCGGCGACCCAGTCACCGTTGCGGTTGGCGATGGCATTTGGGTTCCCGTTGGCGAGGTAGTCGGCGTGGATGTGGCAGGCGCGGTCGGTGATGCTGTCGCCGTGGCCGTGGCCGATACCGTGGGCGACCATGTGGCTGTGGCGGGAGGAGTGGCGGTGGCTGTGGACGTTGGCGATGCCGTCGCCGTGGCCGTGGTTGACGGGGTGGACGATGCTGTAGGCGAACCGGCGGGCGTGTGCGTCGGTGTGGCCGTTGGCGGTACGGTGGAGGAGTAGTGCAAGATCGTTCCCTCGCTGCCCACGGCCCAGACATCATCCGAAGAGACCATGTAGACCGAATACAAGATGGGCGGGAAGAACTGGCCGGTGAAGGGGTTGGTCATGGTGATCCAGGACGCGCCGTTCCAGTGCATGGTCGTGGCCGAGGAGCCGACGGCCCAGCCGTCGCTTTCGGAGATCAGGTGGATCGAGAACAGCTCCGGGCCTGCTGGCCCTGCGAGAGGGTTGGCCACAGTGGCCCAGGACAGGCCGTCGTAGCGGATGGTGCTGGCGAAGGATCCCGCCGCCCAGCCGCTGGCTGGCCCCAGCATGTGTACAGAATCCAGGCTGCCAGAGGTGGGCGTGGGCGTGAGCTTGAGCCAGATGGTGCCATCATAGTGGGCGATGGTGCCCGATCCGCCCACTGCCCAGACATCGCTCCCATTTACTGGTGAGATGGAGTTGATGGCCTTGTCAATGTCTGGGTTGCCGTCAGGGAACCAGCCCCCGGCGATGTAATGCAGGAGCAAGCCGCCGCTGCCGCCGGCCCATCCCTCGCTGGCCGAGACCATGCGCACGGTGTAGAGGGAGGCGCTGACGCTGCCCGCTGTAGGATCAGGAGCCCAGGTTCCGTTGGTGTACTTGAGGATGGTCCCGTTGTCGCCCACGGCCCAGCCGAGGTTGGCCGACACGAAATGAACGGCGTAGAGGTTCTCTTGGGGCAAACCGGCTGGCGGGTATGCCGTCCACACACCGCTCTGGTAGTGGAGGATGACGCCGAAGTTGCCCACCGCCCAGCCCTCATCGGCGGAGAGCATGAAGACGCCATTCAGGTCGGCACCTGTGGGGGTGGTGGCGATGTACTCGCGCCAGATGGGCGTGGGCGTCGTGAGCGGCTCCGGGCGATAGGAGACAGCGGCTATCGGTGGATGGGAAGGAAGGCTCGTCTGCGCGGAGGCGCTGCTCAACGCGCCAATGGTCAGGGCGCAGAGGGCACAGACGGCGAGCGCTATCAGGACACCAGGCAGGGTTCGCAAACGCGCATACCTCCGAATGGGTAGTAGCCTGCCGCCAATGCGGTGGGAGAACAAGAACAGAGGAGCCGATGGGCATAGGAACCCACTTCGCTTCGCACGCGGCAAGCGTCAATTCACGTTAGTGCCCCATCGCTGGGGCGCTGGAGGACGCCTCTCCCTGCCACATGTACAGACGCACAGGGTCGCACGGCGTGACGCAGATGGATGATTGTTGATTTGAGATTGCGGATCTCAGATTGCAGATTTGAGATGGCGATGCGGGCATAGTTCTTCAATCCACAATCTGCAATCTGAAATGTCCAATCTGCAATCCCTATGCGGTCTTCTTCCCCCACTCCACCGGGACGCCGGCACGGGTCAGCAAGATGGGCTTCTTCTCGCGGCGAACGACGGCCGCGTCGATGACACACTTGCGCACATCGCCCCGGGATGGCACTTCATACATGACATCCAAGAGCACACTCTCGATGATGGTGCGCAGGCCCCGGGCGCCGGTGCGCAGCTCCATCGCCATGTCCGCGGCCTGGGCCAGGGCATCGTCCGTGAACTCCAGCACGACCTGATCCATGGCCAAGAACTTCTGGTACTGCTTGATGAGGGCGTTCTTGGGCTCGGTCAGGACGCGGATCAGGGCCTGTTTGTCCAAAGGCTCCACACTCACGGCGATGGGCAGACGCCCGACGAATTCGGGAATCATGCCGTAGCGTAGCAGGTCATCGGCTGTGAGCTGGCGGAGAAGTTCGGCGGGGGTAAGGACGGGACGCAGGCTAGCTTCAGTCCCGAAGCCCATGCTTTTCTTGCCCCCCACCCGCTCGGCGATAATCTTATCCAGGCCGTCGAAGGTGCCCCCGCAGATGAAGAGGATGTTGGTGGTATTGACCCGGATGAACTCCTGCATGGGGTGCTTGCGCCCGCCCTGGGGCGGAACGTTGGCCATGGTGCCCTCGATGATCTTGAGGAGACCCTGTTGGACGCCCTCACCGGAGACGTCGCGGGTAATGGACGGGCTGTCGCTCTTGCGGGCGATCTTGTCTATCTCGTCTATGTAGACGATGCCGCGCTCCGTGCGCTGGACGTCGCCATCGGCGGCCTGCAGCAGACGCAGCAAGATATTTTCCACATCCTCGCCCACGTAGCCCGCTTCGGTGAGTGATGTGGCGTCGGCAATGGCGAAGGGCACGTCGAGAATCTTAGCCAGGGTCTCGGCCAGGAGGGTCTTGCCAACACCCGTTGGCCCAACCAGAAGCACGTTGGATTTCTGGAGCTCCACGTCGTCGGCCCGGGGGCCGAGGGTGATGCGTTTGTAGTGGTTGTAGACGGCGACAGAGAGGACTTTCTTGGCTCGCTCCTGGCCGACAACGTACTGGTTGAGGCGTTCGTAGATGGTGGCTGGCGTGGGGACGTTGGCGATGGCGGAGAAGGCGCCCGCTCGCGCCGGCGGCGCCTCCTCTTGGTCAATGATCTGCTTGCAGAGGGTGATACATTTGTCGCAGATGTAGACGCCGTTGGGGCCGGCAATGAGCCGTTTGATCTCGCTCTGCTCTCTGCCGCAGAATGAGCAATGGTATTCTCGTTCCTCGGTCTCGGTCATCGCTAGTCTCCTCTGAGGTGGACCCGCTGGCCCTCATCATATCACCGCAAGGCAAGCTCTGTCAAGGCGAGCAGCAATTCCAAATATGGGACGGGCAGGGGTAAGGACTCCCCATCTGGAGCCGAAAACCAACCTCAGCGGAGGGATCTGGCCCCCAGAGCGCCTTGTCAACTGAGGTTCCTCCCCCGAGCAGCGCCATATTTGGAAT
>DAOUCN010000286.1:0-3529 GCA_034431995.1 Chloroflexota bacterium
CCGATCTACACCCTCACGCAGACGGTGGGACAGCTTCGCATCGGCCCAATGGTTGCCGTCTTCTTGCTCTTGTCCGCCATCGCCCATTTCATCCTGGCGTCGCGTTGGGGCTTCCCGTGGTATGTGCGCAACCTCCAGAAGAAGATCAATTACCTGCGCTGGTACGAGTACGCCCTCAGCTCGTCGGTCATGATTGTGGTCATCGCTATGCTGTGCGGCATGTACGACTTGCCCAGCCTGATCCTGATCTTCACCCTGAACGCCATGATGAACCTGTTTGGCCTGATGATGGAGCTGCACAACCAGACGACAGCCAAGACCAACTGGACGGCCTTCATCTTCGGCTGCATCGCAGGGATCGTGCCCTGGATCGTCCTGGCCATGTACTTCTTTGGCGCCGTGTCGTCGGTAGGGCAGGCAATTCCCACCTTTGTCTACGTTATTCTGGGTTCGATCTTTGTATTCTTCAATATCTTCGCTCTGAATATGTTCTTGCAGTACAAGCGCATCGGCCCGTGGAAGGACTACCTCTTCGGCGAGAGGGTCTATGTGCTGCTCAGCCTGGTGGCCAAGTCGGCTCTGGCCTGGCAGATCTTCTCGGGCACGCTGCGCCCAGGATAGACCCGCTGGCGCGTCAGCGAACATGCGACCCTCCCGCGGCTTTGCTAAGTTGCGGGAGGGTCTTGTGCCTCAGCGGGCTGTTGTCCGCAGTCGGCGACTGAGCTATGATGCGCGTGGACGAGCGAGGCAGTTAGCATGACGCGGGAGACATAACGTGACTGTAGAGCGCAATCGCAAGCAGGCAGAGAGGCAGAGCGCGACATGGCGCAAGCAGCTTGAGCAGACATGGGCCGCCTATGCCCGCACGCCGCGCGCCTTCCGCCTGGTATGGGAGTGCAGCCGCCTCTCAACCCTGGCCATGGCCGGTCTGACCATCCTGGCCTCGGCCCTGCCAGCGGCGCAGGCGTGGGTGGCGAAGCTGATCGTGGACGGCGTTGTGCAGTCTATCGGCCAGGGTGTGGCGCCGCGCGACGGGCTGCTGCGCGTCGCCCCCTACCTGACGATGGAGTTTGGCCTCATTTTCGCCGGGGCTATCATCGGCCAACTGCGCTCCCTGGTCGAACACCTGCTGCACACCCAGCTCACCAACCACGTCAATACCCTGATCATTCGCCAGGCGTTGGCCCTGGACCTGGACTTCTTCGAGGATGCCCAGTTCTACGACAAGCTGCAGAACGCCCGGCGCGAGGCGGACCGGCGCGCCCTGTGGATCGTCAACGACGGCTTCCAACTGGCGCAATATGTGCTGACGCTGCTCTCGCTGGGGATCTTGCTGCTGCGCTTCAGTCCCCTGCTCGCTCTCATCCTCTTCGGAGCGGCGATTCCGACGTTCGTCGTGCAGTCGCGCTTCGCCCGCCTCACCTTTCGCATCATCACCTGGCGTGCGCCGGAGTACCGGCAGCTCAGCTACCTGGAATGGCTGCTGACCAGCGTGGACAGCGTGAAGGAGGTGAAGCTGTTCAATCTGGGGGAGAAGCTGCTGGAACGCTATCATCAGATCTTCTGGAAAGCATACTTCGAGGATCGGGCTATGGCTGTGCGCCGCACGGCGGCCAGCCTGGGCTGGGGGCTGCTCTCGACGCTGAGCTACTACGCCAGTTACGCCTGGATCATCTGGCGCACGGTGGCCCAGACCATCACCCTGGGCGATATGACCATGTACCTGGCGGTCTTCCGCCAGGCGCAGACGACCTTCCGTGGCCTCTTCGATGGCCTCAGCCGACTCTATGAGAACAACCTGTTCCTGGATAATCTCTTCACGTACCTGGAGCTTGAGTCTGCTATGCCGCTGCCGGCCGACGGGCGCAAGGCCACCTCACCCATCCGCGAGGGTATCGAGTTCCGCAACGTCTCCTTCCGCTATCCAGGGAGCACGGTCTGGGTGCTTCAGGACATCAACCTGGTCATCCGGCCGGGCGAACGCGTCGCTTTGGTAGGGCTGAACGGGGCAGGCAAGACGACGCTGGTGAAGCTGCTCACACGGCTCTATGATCCCAACGAAGGCCAGATTCTTTTGGACGGGGTAGACCTGCGGGAGTACGATCTCAACAGTCTGCGCCAGTGTATCGGCGTCATCTTCCAGGACTTCGTACAGTATCACCTGACGGCGCGGGAGAACATCGGCTTCGGCCAGGTGGAGGCGCTCGACGACACGGAGCGCATCGTGGCCTCGGCGCAGAAGGGCGGGGCTCACGGTGTTATCACCGGTCTACCCCAGGGCTACGAGACGCGCCTGGGTCGCCAGTGGGACAAGGGCCATGAGCTGTCCATCGGCCAGTGGCAGCGCATTGCCCTGAGCCGGGCCTTCATGCGCGATGCCGATGTGCTTGTGCTGGACGAGCCGACGGCCAGTCTGGACGCCGAAGCAGAATACGAGGTCTTTCAGCGCTTCGGCGAGCTGACGGCGGGCCGCATCGCCGTGCTCATCTCGCATCGGTTCTCAACGGTGCGCATGGCCGACCGCATCGTGGTGATCGAGAGCGGCCGCATCACCGAGACAGGCAGCCACGGCGAGCTGCTCGCCCTGGGCGGCACCTATGCGCGGCTCTTCAACCTGCAGGCGGAAGGGTATCGGTAAGTCTGGGGGACGGGCCTACCACAATCGCGTGATCTCATAGGCGTCAAACCCGGAAGCGCCGCTTATGATCGGCATCTGCTCTACCTCGGCCTGGGCGATCAACAAGCGGTCGAAGGGATCGCGATGGTGAAAGGGCAGAACTGAGACTCTGGAGGCGTGGCTGACCGTCATGCCAAGCAGCTCAATGCGGTTGAGACTCATCTGCTGGGTAATGAATGCTTCGAAGGGCTCGGCCAGGCGCAGCTTCCCAAGGCTGATCTTGATCGCCATTTCCCACAAGCTGGCAACGCTGAGGAAGACGTCGTTCGTCGTGTCTTCAATCAACACCAGCGCGCGGGAGCCGAGTTGTGGGCTTCCGGCAACGAACCAGAGGAAGCTGTCGTATCGAGCAGGAGTCTCATGATGTGTATTCACTGAAGTCTGTCAGTGGCGCATCAAAGTGGGTCAATTCTGACTCGGTTCAGCAAATCGGCCATGCGGAACGGCTCCTTGTTCCGATCGTAAGCTGCGTATCCAGCAAGAGTCCCATGAGGACAAATGAGCGCGGTTCTGACTCGTTGGCAGCATAACGCAGGTCTGCAGGCATGTCAAGCGATTCGTCCCCGGTGCAGCAATTTCGAATGTGTCATTTGCCGTAGGGCAGGTTTGCATACCTGCCGCTCCGTGGGCCACGCCAGAGCCGGTGTCGGGTATGGAAACCGACCTACGCCTGGCAATGGGCATTGCGCCAACCCACATTTGGAATTGCTGTTGATGCTCCACTCGGTTGCATAATGTGTTGCTGGTACATGTAGAGAAGGTACTGTGACATCTCGGCTTCGACTTCGTCTGAGATGGTGAGGGATCACCATTCTCTGACATAGGTTGAGGCCGATGAGCTTGATTGCAGAT
>DAOUCN010000287.1:0-6025 GCA_034431995.1 Chloroflexota bacterium
AGCGTGGGGCGAGAGGCCACCTTCCAGGATTTCGTCCCAGCCGATCAGGTGGCGGCCTTTGCTGAGCAGCCACCTCTCCATGCGGCGCACGAAGTAGCTTTGCAATTCGCTCTCATCCTTCAGACTGTGTTTCCTGATCCTGTCCTGGCACTTGGGGCACGTCTGCCAGCGCGTCTTGGGACATTCGTCGCCACCGACGTGAATCCACGGCGAAGGAAACAGCGCCAGCACCTCTGCGAGCACATCCTGAAGGAACCTGAATACTCTATCGTTACCTGCGCAGTAGACATCCTCGAAGATGCCCCATTGTGTGCCCACCTCAAAGGGGCCACCGGTACACGAGAGCTGCGGGTAGCAGGCTAGCGCAGCCAGGGAATGGCCCGGCATCTCGATTTCGGGAACGACCATCACATGCCTGCTCCAAGCATGGGCGACGATCTCGCGCACATCGTCCTGGGTGTAGAAGCCGCCATACCTGCTCCCATCGGGCGCGCGCCGCCAGGCGCCAACCTCTGTGAGTCGTGGGTACTTCTTGATCTCGATGCGCCAGCCTTGGTCTTCGGTGAGGTGCCAGTGAAAGCGGTTCATCTTGTGCAAGGCGAGCAGGTCAATGTAGCGTTTGATGAAGGCCACGTCCTGGAAGTGGCGGCAACTGTCCAGTAGGCTGCCGCGCCAGGGGAAGCGGGGATGATCTGTGATCTCGACAAGGGGAATAGCCCACTGTGCACTTGTTGTGCTCTCGCCGCTCTCGATGGCCGGGGGCAGGAGCTGGCGCAGGGTCTGGCAGGCGTAGAAGATGCCTGCTGGAGCTGGAGCGTGGATGAGGACGCGGTCGGGCAGCACGCGCAAGGCATATCCTTCGGGGCCAAGCTGGGCACTTTCGGGCGTGATGCGCAGCGCTATGGCATTCGGCTGCCCGTCGCCAGAGGCCAATGACCTGACGGGCAGATCGAAGCCGGTGGCAGGGGCAAGCAGCGCGGCAAGGTAGTGGGCCACGCCGCGTGCCTCGTCTGCGGCCAAGACAAGCGTCTTGCCCGTGAGGGTGTATGTACCTTCGCGCGTGACCATGTGCGTCGGGCGGGGAATGACAGCAGTCTGCGTCACTGTTGCCTCCTCTCAGCGTGGGCTTCTGCGCCCACGCCTAGCGAGGTGATCGAAGAGGCTATCCCGGGCCTCGTCCAGGGCAGGCAAGGTCCGTGATCGTGTGAGCTTGAACCGCAGTTCGGCCGCCAGCGGCTCAAGCAGTTGGTGCAAGAATGCTGAACGAACCTTGATGCGGGCGGGAAGGATCCTGTTGCTGGCGAGAACGCGCACGAGTTCAAGATCCACCTGCCCCCACATGGCCTCCAGACTGGGCACAGCTTGAAGCAATTGGGTGCCGAGGATCAAGCCGCTTTCAGAGTCTACGACCAACAAGACATATGGTATCAGGGGCCGGTCGCTCTCCGGGTCTCGGACGGAACCTGGGAAGAGGAAGACGTCTACTTCAAGGGTGAGGTTGCTCCGCGATAGGCGCTTGAGCTGTGCCAACATCTGGTAATCCATCATGAGGTGAATGGACGATGGTTCAGGCGGCGGCACGTCCATGGGGCTGTCTGTCCATGCGATGGTGTCGTCCTGCTTGCGAGGAACACGTACCAGGTACTTGGCTCCACCGGCAGGGCCCAACAGCAGGCTGTGGCCCCTGAAGCGCGGAGCGACATCGAGCACTTGGGTGAGTGCGCACGTGAGGAAGCGGGCCTCCGCTGCTTCCAGGAACCAGGGCATATAACCCGGGCGATAGCTGCGGAACAGGGGCCAGGCGTTGGAGCCGCGGAAAGAGAGACCCAGGCTCTTGATAACCTGGCGGTCGCGGTCGTTGAGATACCCTCGATCCTCAAAGGATGCCTGTAGTTGTGCGAATTCGAGCAGGCGGTCAGGAGGATCGGGGTCGCGCTGGAATTCCCAGAACTGGTAGAGGGCTCGTGCACCGAGATATAGGCTGATGGCGAAATGCTCTCCGAGCATACCCATCACGCTGACGAAGCCTAGATCGTTGGTCTCGGGGTTCTGCACGCCGAAGACGTCTATCTCTTCCATCCATTGCCAGGGAGCAAGCTCCTTAACGCGGATCGCTGCGTCATGGAGCGTGCGCCATTCCTCAAGGGTAGGCGCGTTCTGATTCATCTCTTCCTCCTCGTAGATACCTGCTCAGATGACTGCCTTTCCGTTGCGATAGAAGGCCTCGCCGTCTACGGTGATCTCGCTGTCGGCCATGTCGCACAGCATGTCCCAGTGCAGGCCGGAATCGTTCTTGCTGCCGGATTCGGGGTAGCCTGCGCCGACAGCCAGGTGAATCGTGCCGCCGATCTTCTCGTCGAAGAGCATGTTCTTGGTGAAACGCTGGATGGCATAGTTGGTGCCGATGCCCAACTCGCCCAGGTAGCGGGAACCGCCATCGGTGTTCAACAGCGACGTCAGCAGGTCTTCGCCCTTGCTGGCCTTCTCTTTGACAACCTTGCCATTCTCGAACCAGAGCTCGATGTCCGTGACCTCGCGCCCGCCGTAGATGGCGGGGTAGCGGAAACGCACCCAGCCGTTGACCGAGTCCTCCACCGGGCCGGTGAAGATCTCACCGTCGGGCATGTTCAGCTTGCCATCGCAAATGACGAAGGTGCGTTCCTTGATGGATAAGGTCAGGTCAATGCTCGTCCCCTTGAGCACCATTCTGTCTCTGCCAGCCAGCCATCCCTGGAGCTTGCGCTGGCGGCGGCCCTCTTCCTGCCAGGCTGCCACCGGGTCCGGCTCGTTCAGGTAATCGGCGGCATACACAAAGTCCTGGTAGTCGGCCAGGCTCATGTCGGCTTCCTGAGCCGAGGAATGGGTGGGGTAGACGGTGAGGCACCAGTGCAGCTCGTTGCGGGCTGCGCGCTCCATGAAGGTCTTGGAGAGGGGGGCATTTGCCTTGGAGAAGCGGGCCATGCGGCTGGGGTCAATGGCGCTGAGGCTGCGCGTGTTGTGCGGCGCTTCGATGTGCAAGGAGGCATCGAAGGTCTCCACGATCAGCTTGCGCACAGGCGAGACGAAATCGAGCTGCTCATCGGACGCGTACTTGTAGAACGCCTCGTCGGCGTCGGGAATGGTATTGCGGACAAAGACGTGGGCGCCGGCCTTGATGGCCTCGGCATAGACGGCCAGGGACAGCTCGTCGGCCAAGGGGCTGGTGATCAACTGGAACTGCTGGCCGGGCTTCAGCTCCAGGCAATAGTGCACGAGCACCTGGGCGAGCTTGGTGACGCGTGGGTCAGGCATGGGTTTGTTCTCCTCAATGGGGATCCCACCCCGCAGGGACGGGAACCCGTGACTCAATTGGCAGGCATAGGTACCGGTATGGGCAGTCAGGCAACTGGTAGATCAGCGGGCGATAGCGTGGCAGTGCTATCGGCTTGCCGTAGGCACGGGTCGCCTCAAGCCAGGCCTCCTCCGCCTTCAGTACCTCGTTCAGCGCTTCTCTCGGCGTCGTACCAAATGCTGAGCAGTGCTTCAAGTCTGGGATATTGGCGATGTGGCCGCCGTCTTCTTCGCTGTGGAACACGTTCACGTGATAGTCTCTCATGTCACCTCATACCGCAGGGTCACGATCTCCTTCGGCTTGACATAGAGGCGCACCGCGCCGTCGGCGTCTACGACCAGCTCGCCGCCCCGCCGTGGCGCCTCGTTCAGGTCGGCGCGCACCACGCGGCGCACCGGCGGGGCCAGGCGTATGCGACTGCACAGGCGTTCGTCTGTGGGGTTCCACAAGCGGATGATAAGAGCGGTTCCGTCCTCGGACTGCTTGATGCTGCTCACCGCCATGTCCGAAGGCTCTACGGTGAGCAGCGAGTGCTCGGGCGGCAGGGTGCCACCATGAACGCCGGCAGAAACGGCGCGCAGAGGGGCGTTGAAGGCGTGGGCCTGCGCGATAGCCTCCGTCAAGCTCTCGCCGTGGGGAACCAGGGCGTACTCGAAGGTGTGATGGCCCTGGCACTGGGCGTCTGGTGTGGCCACGCTCGGTCCGGCATTGCCGCGCCGGGTCGGGAAATCGCCGCGGGAGAGCCATCCTACGCAGCGCAGCAGGGTCAGGGCGAGGGTCGTTTCGCCCTGGCCGGCAATCAGCTCAGCCTCCGGCAGGCCCTTGTTAGCCACCAGCAGGCCGATGCGCCCATCGCTCACGTCTGTCCAGGTCTTCTGCGGGAAGGTGGGGACAGGCTGCTCGGCCCAGTCCGCGGTGTTCTGTGGCAGGCCCAGGCTGCGTTCCACCACGTCAAAGGCAGCCTCGGACTGGCAGCGATCAACGGTGATGGGCACGGGGAACAGCACGCGCAGGCGATGGTCGGCGGCCCAGTTGTCCAGATCGGTGCGGATGTCAATACGGCGCACGCCGGGGTACAGGCTGACGTGGCTCGAAATATAGCAGGCAACGGTTCGCCGCAGGCGTGCCAGGCGATCACTGGTGAGAGATACGGGCAGACGGTAGGCCTGGATAGTCACGAGTTCGCGGCAGGTCGAGCTATGCTCCACCGCGAAAGCTTCCGCCGGCTTGCTGGGTGTATCTACAATCGTGTCGCGCTCTGGCGGGCAGTAGGTGTACTCGTCACCACGGTCGCCGCCGTCGCTGAAACGATTGAGCCCACGATAAACAACTCCCGTAGTCTTATCGGTGATGGTCAGGGTCCCCGAAGACTCCGCCGTGATGTGATAGAACTCGTTCTCGATGGTATGCTGTCGCGTCAGTCGCCCCATATCGCGGGGCGCAGGCCGCTGTTCCTGCAACAGGTACGTCTTGTGGCCGAAGCCAGGTACGTTCTGAGCGACGAAAACAAGGTCGGTTGGGGCCACATCGAGCACCCGTATAGTCCAAGACACAATGGTGGGATCGCTAAGGTACGCCTGAGCCTGGACAAGCCATGACTGGTCCTCAGCCGCAGATGGGCTGCTCGTGTTGCTCACGAAGACATCCACATACATGTCAGCCGCGCGGCGCTCGAACCGCACCCTGTGAACGAAGCGACCCTCCAACGAGCCGCCGCGCACCGTGCTGAGCAGGGACAGTGCCTGGTCGCGTCTCATGCAGCGCATCCATACGACGGTGTCCGCCTGCCTGAACTCGAACTGGTGAGGGATGACGCGCCCCTGTAGGTCCTTGACCACGGAGATCTGCGGTTCAACCAGCAGGCGCACTGCAGTACGGACAACGTCAGTACGAGGCCCGTTTGTCGGATTGAAGACAACGATCGGCTGGCCCTTCAGCCCGTCCGATGTGTCTACGGCAGCCGCCAGAGCTTGCAGACTGCGCCCGGCCACGTCTTCGGCGATCTGCTGGCACCAGTCGAAGCGAGTGGCCATCTCCCGGTGCACCTGATCAATGCTGCAGCCGCAGATGGAATCGTGGGGTTGGTTCTGAAGCAGGTACGTCCAAGCCTGGCGGAGCAGGCCCTGGCTGCTGGCGTGGTCGAGCGGGCCAGTCTGAGGGCCTGGGTCAGGTCTGCCATCGCTGGCGTACAGCCAGGCCCAGGCAGCCGCCGGCTCGGCCCAACGCTCCAGGAGGGCTTCGCAGGCGGCGTTACGCTGCTTGATCCACATGCGGGTGGAGAGGACGCCGGGCAGAAGGCAGTGCCGTTTGGGGCTGCGCAGCTCGCCGCGAACAACCACGAGCGTGTCATCTTGGCCCCGCAGAGATTCCTTGACCGCATCGAAGTACTGGCCCAGAGTGGCATGCACGACCGTTGCGTCGGTCAGGCGACTGCTGGCTGCGGCGATCATGGCTGGGAGCTCAGGCTGGGCCTCCTCGTGGTCGCAGCCATTCATGATCAGCAGGTTGGGAGTGGGGGCATGGGGAGACAGGGAGGCACGGATAGCGGCCAAGCGCGTCACAAAGGCCTCGGCACTCGTGGGCAGGCGGTTGCCGTGGCAGTAGCCGTCGCGCAGATAGCTCAGGAGAACGCGGCTGCCATCGGCTGCCTCCCACAGGAGATCAGCGGGCTCGTCGCCCAGGCCGCGGGTGAGG
>DAOUCN010000288.1:0-27757 GCA_034431995.1 Chloroflexota bacterium
GCTCGCCGCCCAATGCTTCGCCCCTACCACATGATATGGAGACCAACATCATCTGCGCTCACAACATCGGCCTTGAGGTGTCCGCCTCTGGTGCGATCACTGGTCTCGCCCTGGGCACAGAGCGGCGCGTCCACCGCCGCGTCCAGGGCTATACCGCACTCGCCGACTGCCAGACAACGCACGTGGAGAGCAGGCCCTGGCCCGACGGCGGCATGGAGTTCACCAGGGAGCTTGTTAGCAACCAGGGCCATCGCTGCACCCTCATCGAGCGCTTCTTCCCCACCGACAGCAGCATCCGCTGGCAGATCGAGATCCACGGCAACGGCGATCCCTGGAGCACGGCCATCCAGACGAACCTGATCTGGCCCACCGGTCCAGATACGCGTTTCTGGACACCTTGGGCCGACAGCCGCCACCGCCGGGCCGATGGCTGGAGCGACCCCCTAGTGCCGACCCCATTCGACGACATGCATCTCTGGTACGGCGCGCTCCCCTACCCGCACGATTGCCCGCGGGAGGCCTATCAGCCCTTCCGCTACGACATCTTCTGTGTTCCCATCTTCACTATCATCGAGCAGGCCCATGACCTGGGCCTGAGCCTGGTCCTCTCGCCCGAGGATATCCTGCTGGACATGGCCCTCGATACCGAACGGCAGGGCCGGATTGTCGTCTCTCGTTCCCGCCACCGTATCGGCCAGGAGCCGCTGCGTTTTGACCTGGACATTGTGGCTCACCACGGAGACTGGCGGGCGGGCCTCGGCTGGATGGTGGCGCGCTACCCGCAGTTCTTCGACCCGCCCAATCCCCTGGCCGACGAGATCGCTGGCTGCGGTGCCTACTCGCTGTACGAAGGCGACCTGGACGTAGACAAGCTCAGGCGCATGGCCTTCCGCGTCAACTGGAAAGCCAGCTACGACTTTCCATACATGGGCATGTTCCTGCCGCCCGTCGCCGAGAACGAGGATTGGACAAGCTTCAGCGACGAGAAGACCTCAGCGCGCCGCCTGAACGACTACTGCCGCCGCATGAGGGCGATGGGCTTCCACGTCCTGTCCTACTTCAACGCCACCGAGTTCGGTGCAGGCATGGAGTTTCCCCCGCCGCCGCGCACGGCGCAGACAGAAGCCGACCTGTGGCGAGACCCCAACGACTTCCTCTACGCCCGCCTGGGCGACGCCGTCCTGCTCCATCCCGACGGCGGGCCGTATTGGACGTGGGGCGCGGCGGTGGTGATGGACCCCGGGGAGCCGATCTACCAGCAGTTCCTTGTGGAGCAGGCGCAGCGGCACCTGGACCTCATTCCTGCGTCGTCAGGTATCTGCATTGACCGCACGGACTGGCTGAGGGTCTACAACACGCGGCGCGATGACGGCGTGAGCTGGTTCAAGGGCAGGGCGGCGCGCTCGCTGCTGATGTCGTGGCGTGAGCTGATGGGCAGGCTGGGGCCGCTGCTACACGGTGCGGGCAAGGTGATCTTCTCTAACCTGCACCTCAAGCGCATCGAGATGCACCGCCACGTGGACGGCTTCTTCGACGAGTTCACGTATCACGGGGGGAGCCTGAACACCTGCGCATTCCTGGGCCTGCGCAAGCCGGTTCTGGGCTGGGTAGAGAAGGAAGAGAACCTGCAGCCCGATGCCGATGCCTTCCTGCAGAGATACCTCTACCTGGGCGTGTACCCCATGGCCCCCTTTCCCGGTAACGATCACTCCATCGAGCCGAGCCCATGGGCGGAGCGGTATTACCTGGACTATGGGCCGCTCTTCGCCGCCCTGCGGGGCAAGAAGTGGGTGCTGCGTCCACATGTGATCTCGGTGGAGGGAACGGCGAAGGCGAACGTCTTCCAGGTGGCGGGCGGATACGTGATCCCCGTGACCTTTGGCGGCGATGCGCCAGGCGTCCGCGTCGTCCTGCGCAGCCTGCCCGGCGTGACCGATGGACGGATCGCCTGCCGGGTGATCCACCCGGGAGACGAGGTCTGGCAAGCGGCGGATGCTGCCTCGCGTGATGGTTGTCTGGAGATCGCCGTGCCCCTGTGCCGCGGCTGTGCCCTGGTGCGCGTCTCGGCGCCCTAGCTCCTCATATTCTTCCGCAGGTTGCGGCATCGCGCCGTGCGGGCAGGGCCGGCCAGCCTGGGGGAGGCTGTCTGCATTGCCCCATCCCCAATTTGCCACATGCCCTGATTTTCCCCTGCAAACCCCTTGACAAATCGCCGCTTTTGTGGTAATATGTTATCGTTCACGTGACCGATAACGTGAACGATAACGAGTTGCACACCAGACAGGAGCGCAAGGAGCATCCCTCGATGGCAACCAGACGTCAACGCGTGACGATCTCTCAGGTGGCGCGGGAGGCCGGCGTTTCCACCCAGACCATCTCCCGCGTCCTCAACAACCGACCCGACGTCTCCGAGGAGACACGCCAGCGCGTGCAGGAGATCATCGCTCGCCTGGGCTATCAGCCCAATGCCCTCGCCCGCGGCCTCGTCTCTCGCCGCACGCACACCCTGGGCCTCATCACCGCCGACTTCAGCGACTACTTTTTCACACAGGTCATCGCCGGCGCCGAGGTGGAGGCGCGCAAGCACGGCTATTTCTTCATGCTGGGCAGCACCGAGCGCAATCCCCAGGATGAGCCGGAGTACATCCGCCTGCTGACGGAACGCTACGTGGACGGCATCCTCTTCGCCCGCCCCAGCACAGAACCCGACAGCCGCCATCTGGTCAGCCTGTTGCGCGATCGGGTGCCCGTTGTCACCACTGCCTACCATCTGCCAGGGGAGCCGCTCACCGTGGTAGACGTTGACAACGTGGACGGCGGCCACCAGGCGACCCGCTGCCTGCTCGAGCGTGGCCACGCTCACATCGCCATGATCACCGGCCCCGCCTCCTGGAAATCGGTGGCCGACCGCAGCCTGGGCTACGGTCAGGCCCTGCACGAGGCTGGCATCGCTCCTGACCCGGCCCTCACTGTTGAGGGCGATTGGTCGTATCAGAGCGGCTACCGGGCTATGCAGGCGCTCATTGCCCACGGACGACCGTTCAGCGGCCTCTTTGCCCAAAACGACCAGATGGCCATCGGCGCCATCCGCGCCCTACGTGAGGCGGGTCGCCGCGTGCCCCAGGACGTCGCTGTGGTGGGTTACGACGACATCCCAGTTGCTGCCTATTCCGACCCGCCCCTGACCACCATCCGCCAGCCTATGCAAGAGGTGGGCGCCCTGGCGACCCGCCTCTTGATCCAGGCTATCGAGAACCCCAGCGCCGTGCCGGGCGGGGAAGTGCTGCTCAAGGCCCAATTAGTGCGGCGTGGTTCGTGCGTGTGACGCCCACCCATCCGTAGAGACGTTCCGGCGGACCGTCTCTACTAGGCGAACATAGAAGGAGGTGAAAGGACGACAAGACATGTCCATGAGCGTAGAGACGCCCCGGCGGACCGTCTCTACCTGACGGCGTCAATCCTGACGCAGCAACACAGTTTAAGGAGGACGAAAATGGCAATGTCCAAGGAAACATCTGGTCGGCTGAGCCGCCGACAGGTCCTGAAGCTGGCGGCTGTGGCAACGGTGGGCTCTGTGCTGGCCTCCTGTGGTCCCACACCGACACCCACGCCAACACCAACCAAGGTGCCGCCAACAGCAACGCCCGTGGCGCCCGCAGCGGCGACCAAGCCGCCTGAGCCAACCAAACCGCCCGCTCCCACCCCTGTGCCACCCACGCCAACCCTGGCGCCCACTCCGACCAAGCCTCCCGTCAAGGGCAAGGTCGTCATCATGCACAAGCGTCACGAACTGACGGAAGAGGAAGAAAAGCAGTTTGAGACCGCTAATCCCGGCATCGAGATCGAACTGCTGGCCGACGACATGACTCGCTTCTACGCCATGTACGCGGCGGGTACCCCGCCGGACCTACTGCGCACCCAGGCTCCCGCCATCCCCAACTTCCTCGCCCGCAAGATGCTCAAAGACCTGACCCCGTACTTCGACGTCAGCACCGTGCTCAAGCCCGCCGATCTTGCCCCGGCCAACAACTACTACCGGGCCAATGGGCCGCTCGAAATCGGCCAGGGCAAGCTCTACGGCATGTGCAAGGACTGGTCACCCGACTTCACCCTCTTCGTCAACAAGAAGATCTTCGGGGAAGCGGGCGTGGCAGTTCCAGACGATACTAAACCCCTGACCTACGCGGATGTCTTCCAGATGGCCAAGAAACTGGCCAAGTTTGAGGGGGCGCGCGTCGTGCGCTGGGGCTACGGCTACGGCGATTGGTGGATGGACCGCATCTGGATGAACATGCTGGCAGAGAAGAAGCAGGATCTCTACAGCGACAGCTTCACCAAGATCAACCTGTCGGGCAATGACAACGCCAAGGCCATCCTCAAGTACTACTACGACCTGGCCAAGGAGAACCTGGTCTCGAACCCCATCAACCCCAGCCCCACCTGGAACGGCGAGGACTTCACGAAAGGCACGCTGGGCTTGATCCAGTACGGCTACTGGTTCAGCGCCATGGCTGAGAGCGACGTCACCAAGGGCAATGTGATCATGCTGCCTGGGCCCACCTGGGCCGGCGTGCGCCGCAATTGCACCATCACAGCCACCGGTATGGTCATGTCCGCTGCCACCAAGGTGCCCGATGCTGCCTGGAAGGTCTTCGAGTGGTATAATGGGCTGGAGCCTGCTGTCGCTCGTGCCAAGAGTGGCTGGGGCGTCCCAGCTCTCAAGTCCCAGTACAAGCTGATGCCCAGCCAGACCCCCTACAATCAGCAGTGCCAGAAGGTGCTGCAAGGGGAGCTGGCGCTCGATACCCCGCCCCTCCAGTTCAATGCCTTCCTGGGCGAGACGACAACGGCCGATACCTGGGCCAAGAACCTGGAGCTGGCGCTCAAGGGCCAACTCAAGTTCGATGAGCTAGTCAAGAACGTAGAGACAGAGGTCAACGCAGCCATCAAGGACGGCGTGGGCCGCATCTCGGGCTAGCGGCGTGCCGCGGATTCGTAGTGCCCACGCGGGGCCTTCTGCGCCGGCAGACCCTGGCGTGGGTGCTACTAACCCGGCCGCGCGACGCGCGTAGGGGCGATCCTGGTGATCGCCCCCGTCACCCGTGCTAGAAACTGCAGGCACGACACGCACGTGAGGTGAATGATGACGATACGTGGCACAACGGCAGACCAGGCGGCAGCCGTGCTCGACCGGGCGCATACCCGCCAGCGCATGTCGGCCAGGATGCGACGCAGGACTCTGACCTTCTATGCCTTCATCGCCCCCTGGCTCATCGGCTTCGTTTTGCTGTCCGTCTTCCCGTTGGCGCTGGGGTTCCTGACCTCTCTGACCAACTACGACGGCCTCAATCTGGCCAGCGTCAAGTTTGTCGGCCTGGGCAACTATACCCATGCCTTCGACGATCCCGACGTCCGCTACTCCATGGGGCGTACCATCCTGTGGACCATCCTTAACATGCCCGTCTGGATGATCCTCTCATTTATCCTCGCTCTCATCTTGAATCAGGATGTGCGCGGTCGCGATTTCTTCCGCACGCTGTACTATCTGCCCCATGTCATTCCCGTTGTGGCGACCATGTGGGTCTGGAAGATCTTTCTGGATAAGAACTACGGGCTGCTCAATGCCATCCTCAGCGCATTCAAGCCGGGCACCGCCATCCCTTGGCTGTCGGAGCGGGCCATCGTCGGGTTGACCGCCATCGCCGCCTTCAGTGGGCTCGGCTGGGGCATGATCGTCTTTCTGGCCGGACTACAGGACATCCCCGATGAACTGGTGGAGGCGGCGCGTATTGATGGGGCCAACTCCCTCCAGACCTTCCGCCATGTCATCATGCCCCTGATGACGCCGGTCATCTTCTACGTCCTGATCATGGGCCTGATCGGCTCGTTCCAGCAGTTCATCTTCCCGCTGCTCCTGGGCAGCGGCACCGCCCAGTCCCTCGTGCCACCGCGCGATGCCTACCTCTACATGCTCCACACGTACATGCAGCTTTTCCGCTATCAGAAGTTCGGCTATGGCATCGCGCTCCTGTGGATCCTGTTTATCGTCATCGTGGTCCTCACCCTGGTGTTGTTCCGCACCCAGCGCTACTGGGTGCACACCGGCCTCGGAGCCGAGGAGGAGAAGCAATGACGGCGAGAAGAAGGCCGTTTCCCTGGCACAGGGTAATGGGGCGTCTGGTGTCATATGGCATCCTGATCCTCATCGCCTGCCTGCTCATGCTGCCTGTGGGCTGGTTCTTGCTTACCTCCATCAAGACCAACCTGGAATACCTCTCCTATCCCATCCGGGTGCTCCCCGCCGTGCCACAATGGAGCAATTATGTCAAGGTCTTCACCACTGGCGGATTCTCCTTCGCCAAGTATGCGGGGAACTCCCTCTTCCTGGCTCTCGCCTATTCCATTCTATGCACGAGCACCAGCGCCATGGCCGGCTTCGCCTTCGCTCGCTTCAGGGTGCCCGGGAGCGACAAGCTCTTCTCCCTCGTCATCGCCGTGCTCATTCTGCCCGCTATCGTGATCACCATTCCCCAGTTCGTGGTCTTCTCACGGCTCAGGCTGACCAATACCTACTGGCCCTGGATCCTCTGGGGGTTGACCACAAGCCCAGTGCAGGTCTTCATGTTCCGTCAGTTTTTCCTGTCTTTCCCCAGAGAGCTGGAAGACGCGGCAGAGGTTGATGGTTGCAGCCCGTTTCGCATCTTCCGCCAGGTCTTTCTTCCCAATGCCAAGCCCGTGCTGGCGACCTCCTTCATCTTCAACTTCAACTGGGTGTGGGGGGATTACTTCCACCCGCTGATCTACCTGAGCGACGCCAACACGACCCTGGCCGTCAAACTGGCAACCTCATACCTCGACCCCAAGGGCAATGCACTGTACACAATCACATTGGCCGCGGCCGCTATCTACACCCTGCCACTTGTCATCATGTTCTTCCTGGCACAGAGGCACATCCTGAGAGGGGTTGTCACCAGCGGGCTGAAGGGGTAGGACTATGAATATAGGCGCCTGGATTCACGATGCGGATGGCCTGCCGCTGGACGGGCAGATCGCCCTGGCAGCGCACTGTGGTCTCAATTCAATCCGCTCCTACACCCTCGGCTACGCGCAGAAAGCCGCGCCTGCCCTTAAGCAGACACGGATGAGCCTGCTGGGCGGCATCCACGTAGACAGCGCGGGGCTGCTGCGCGACTGGCGCTCGCAGGTGCGCCTGGACGAGCTGACTCGTTACCATGAGCTGGGCGTGCCTCTGGAGGCCATCTGCGTCGGTAATGAGCTCCGCGAGGGCGGGGATGCACCGGACAAGAAACGCTTCACGGCCCGTCTCTCCTTCGGCCTGGCCAATGTCCTGGCCACCTACCGCCAATGGCTGAACGACCACGGCTTCGCGACTCCCCTCACCTATGCCATGGAGGGGATTGTCCTTGACCGCGACGGCTCCTTCTACGAGTGGCTGTGGCCGCTGATTGACGCCTGCGACGTGGTTGGCCTGAATCTGTACCCTATGGACGCCGCCGCCTGGTTCACCTTTGGCGCCTTCGATGAGAGCCGTCGTTTCTTGCGCGACACCCGCGTGCGCCATGACCGCCTGGCGCTGTTCGAGCTCCAGTTGCGCCGCGTCTTGCAGCAACTGGAGCAGGCCGGCAAGCCCATGATCTTCACCGAGACGGGATTCCCTTCTGCCATTGCTTATCACAGAGAGGGCGAGCGCCTGATCGTGCCGGAGAGCGACAACGCCCGCTACGGCGAGGCCATGCAGGAGTTCATGGGCCTGATTCGGCGCGCAAACGCCGAATATGGCGGGCGCATCCAGACGCTCTACTTCTATGAGTGGCGCGACAACCTGTATCACGACAAGATCTGGAACGTGGAGCAAAGCCCCATTCACACGTCCTTTGGCCTGTGCGATCGTTGGGGCACGCCCAAGTTCCATATCGCAACCCTGATCAATCCCTAGGGGCGAACCTCGTGTTCGGCCATGCAGATATGAACATCATTGTTATATCATCTAGCCCGAACAAGGATGGCCTGACCGCGGCCTGCGCTGCTGCGGCCATCGCCGGCGTGCGCCTGGCGGGCGGCCATGCCGAGGATGTGCGCCTGAATGACCTGAAGGTAGGCATGTGCCAGGCGTGCGACAACGGCTGGGGCACCTGCCTGAAGGATCACTGGTGTGAGGTGGAGGACGATTTCCAGGCCCTGCACAGCCGCGTGCGCCAGGCCGATGGCCTGATCCTGGTCACACCCGTGTACTGGGGCGAGATGAGCGAATCGGCCAAGGCTTTCACGGATCGCCTTCGCCGCTGCGAAGCGCCGCGCAAGGGCGAGAGCGCCCTGGCGGGCAAGCCGGTGATCGCCGTAGCCGCGGCCGGAGGCAGCGGCGGCGGCATGATCACCTGCCTGTTGAGCCTGGAGCGCTGGATCAACCACGTCCAGGCCCGCGTCTTCGATCTTATTCCGGTCAATCGGTGGAGCCGAGAGTACAAGCTGATCACGATCCGGGAAGCAGCACGGGCCATGGTCCAGGAGGGGAGACGATAGATGTTCTACTTCGGCGTGGACTACTACCCCGAACAGTGGCCGGAGGAACGCTGGCCGGAGGATGCCCGCCTGATGGCAGAGGCGGGCTTCAACGTGGCGCGTCTGGCCGAGTTCGCCTGGGCGAAGATGGAGCCGCAAGACGGGCGCTTCGACTTCGACTGGCTGGACCGGGCCATAGCCCTACTCTCTGCCCAGGGCATGAAAGTTGTGCTGGGAACGCCCACTGCCTCCCCGCCCGCCTGGTTAATGGCGAAGCACCCCGACATCTTTCGGGTGGGCCAGGATGGCCGCCGTCTGACCTTCGGCAACCGCCGCGAATACTGCCCCAACAACCCCGTCTATCATGCGTACTCCCGCCGCATCGTCACCCGCATGGCGGAGCACTACGCCGAGCACCCCGCCGTCATTGCCTGGCAGATTGACAACGAGTTTGGCGACCGCTGCTATTGCCCCGTCTGCGCGCGGGCCTTCCAGGCCTGGCTGCACCGTCGCTACGCATCGCTGGATCATCTCAACCAGCGCTGGGGCACGGTCTTCTGGAGTCACACCTACAACGACTGGAGCGCGATCCCCCTGCCCCTCACCAGCGGCGGCTCGCCTAATCCTGGCCTGGCCCTTGATTTCTGTCGCTTCTCGTCCGACTCCTACGTGGCCTACCAGCATCTGCAGGTAGAGATTCTGCGCCAGATGTGCCCTCGGCACATGATCACCCACAACTTCATGGGCTTTGGATTCGATCGCGTGGATTATGTCGAACTGGCTGCCAGCTTGGATGTCGTGTCGTGGGACAACTATCCACGCACGCCGTGGGCAATGGAGAGCGACGTTGATCCCACCCGGGCTGCCCTGGCGGCCGATGCCATGCGGGGCCTGAAGGGACAGAGTTTCTGGGTGATGGAGCAACAGGCGGGTCAGGGAGGATGGGAGATGTTGAGCGTGACTCCACGCCCTGGGGAGCTCCGGCTGTGGGCCTATCAGTCCATCGCCCATGGCGCAGACGCCATCCTCTTCTTCCGCTGGCGGACGGCTCGCTTTGGCACTGAACAGTACTGGCATGGTCTGCTCGACCACGACGGCCGACCTGGGCGGTGCTATCAGGAGATCAAGGGCATGGGGGCAGAGATCCAGCGGGCTGGCGAGCAGATACGTGGCTCGACTCTCAGAGCTGCTGTGGCCATGATTCATTCCTACGACGCGCGCTGGGCCTTTGAGATTCAGCCCACCAACCCGCAGTTCAGGTATGCCGAGCACTTCCATCACATTTATCGCGCTCTCTCGCGGCGTCAGGCTGCCATTGATGTCGTAGGGCCTCTAGCCGATCTCACTCCGTACAGGCTGGTGGTGGCTCCTGCCCTCCATGTCCTCTCCCAGGCGGTGGCCGACAATCTCCGGCGCTTTGTGCAGGCTGGCGGGGTATTGGTGCTGACGCCCCGTACGGGCGTGAAAGATGAGGCCAATGCGGTGGTGAACATGCGTCTGCCGGGCTTGGTCGCTGATGTCTGCGGTCTGACGATTGACGAGTATGATTCCCTGCCGCCGGATGCCAGCCAGCCGCTGGAATTCGCCGTGCCCGAGCTGGCGACCGTCCATCCACCCTCGGCGCGCATCTGGTGCGATGTCCTCGCCCCAACAAGCGCCCAGGTCATCGCTCGCTATACCCGCGATTACTATGCCGGCAAACCAGCCATTGCCCTGAACGATTGCGGCAAGGGCCGGACCGTGTATGTGGGCACCTTTGGCGACGGGACGCTCTTCGAGATGCTGGCCGGTTGGCTCTTGGGTCTGGCAGGCGTGCGGCGCATGGTCAGTACGCCCGATGGCGTGGAGGTGACTGAGCGCTGGCAGGGCGATCGGCGGCTGCTGTTCATCCTCAACCACACGGAGCGTGAGCAAGAGGTGACGCTTGAGTGCTGCCATAGCGACCTCCTGAGTGGCGCACGGGGGCTGCGAGGAAGCGTCGTCGTCGCGCCGCGCCAGGTCTTGCTGCTCGCACAAGAGTCGTAGTGCTATTCGCATTCAGCGCTCCGCGCCGTCTCGGGCACGGCTTCCTCTCTCCCTTGCCTTCTTTCCCCCCGTAGTCTATAATACCCCCCGAACCGCCCCCTTAGGGACGGGGTTGCCCGCAATAATCCCCAATGGAGATCGTATGAAGATCGGTCTGTGCAGCTATGCCTTCCGTTGGGCCATCGGCACACGCGACTGGCGACCGACCCGCCCACTCACCATTATTGGCCTGATGGACAAGGCGAAGGCGTTGGGCGTAGACGTGGTGCAGGTTGACGACAACCTCCCCTATCAGGAGCTCGACGAGGCTGGTCTACGCCAACTGGGCGAGGAGGCGCGGCAGCGGGGGCTGATCCTGGAACTTGGGGGCATTGGCCTGCAGAGCGACCGGCTGCGGCGGTTGATCCAGATGTGCAGCCTATGCGGAGCGCACCTGCTCCGAGTGCACGAGGACAAGAAGCGCTGGCAGCCGACTGTGGCCGACCTCATCGCCCACCTCACGGCCGTTCTGCCCGACTGCCACCGGCACAACGTCACCATCGCTCTGGAGAACCATTTTTGGTTTGGGGCACGGGAGGTGGCCGAGATCGTACGGGCCGTCAACGACCCCATGGTGGGCATTTCGCTCGACACAGGCAACCCCGTGGCTCGCCTGGAGGGCTGGCGCGAAGCAGTGCAGCTCCTGGCTCCGTATGCAGTGTCGCTACACCTGAAAGACCTGGCAACGGAGAGGCGTGGCGTCGGCTTCTATGTCGCTGGTCGGCCCCTGGGCAAGGGCGTGATAGACATGGCTGCCGTCCTGCGGGCCGTGCGTGCCGCCGGCCGCGCTCCCCATGTGCTGCTGGAGCTCTGGATGGACTTTGCCCAGGACGAGGCGACGACGTTACGCCAGGAAGAGGAATGGGCGGCAGAGAGCGTCGCCTACGCCCGAAGCATCATACAGTCCTAGCGTCGGCTAAGAAACCGGACTACGCATCCATTGTAGGAAATCAACCGCACAGAACGCAAAGCACGCAAAGGAGCTTTGAGGTCTCTGCGCTCTTTGCGGGCTTTGCGGTGAGAATCCCGGAGGATGTGCTATGACGGAGAAGGTCAACCTTGGCAAGCCTGTGCAGATAGGTGTAGTTGTGCGCGACATCGAGCAGACCATGGGCGTGCTGTCTAATGTTTTCGGCATCGGCCCCTGGCGTACCGTCACCTGGCCCACCGACCGGCCCGACATGCAGTACAGCTACCGGGGCAAGCCCGGAAAGATGCGCATGCGCCTGGCCTTTGCCCAACTGGGGCCCCTTGAGCTAGAGCTTGTGCAGCCCCTGGAAGGGGAGAGCGACTATTCCCATTTCCTTCAGGAGAAGGGCCAGGGGCTACACCATGTTCTCTTCGACGTGCCCGATGCCGATGCCATCGTGGCCCAACTCGCTGAGTACGGCGTCCAGGTCTTGCAGACCGGTACCGGCCTGCGCCCAGGGACAAAGTGGGTGTATCTCGATACCGAGGATTTCATGGGCTTCTGCATCGAGCTGCGCAATATCGTGCCGGGGTCCGATGGCACAAGCCCTGTACCCGCCACGTAGGGGCGATCACAAGGATCGCCCCTAGCCGCAGACAGGCGCACCTGGGCGAACACCCCTCTGTTGAGGCCAGGCAGGGTTCGCCCCTACCGGATTGCTCCGACGGCACAGGCCCGGTCTCCCGTCCGAGGACCAACGACGAAGGACGAAAGACCACATACGACAGACGACGGACGGATGAGGAAGGACGAAGGACCAAGAACAAGTGAGGAGCGCACGTCGTGATGCAGCGTAACTACCTGCAACTAGTTGCAGAAAAGACGCCAACCCAATTCTGGAACGACTCGGCAGAGCCGGCGGAGATTCAGGCCGCCCTGGCCAACGGCGCAAGCGGCGTCACCACCAACCCCATCCTGGTCACGCGCACCGTGCAGGCCCACCCCGAACGCTGGCACAAGGTGGTACGGGAACTGGCGCGCACCATGCCGGCGGAGCGCATCCCCCATGAGATCACGGCGCAGGTGGTGACCGAGGCGGCTGACCTACTCCTGCCCGTCTACAGACAGACCGGGGGAAAGCGGGGCTACGTCTGCGCCCAGGTGAACCCTACCCGCCACGGCGACACGACGGCCATGGTGGCGGAGGCGATGGAGTTTCACGCCCTGCGCCCGAATATCGCGGTGAAGATTCCCGTAACGGCGGCGGGTCTGGACGCCATCGAGGAGCTGGCCAGCCGCGGCGTGACCACCACAGGCACCACCAGCTTCACCGTGCCCCAGGTGCTGAACATTGCCGAGGCCTTCCGACGCGGCAAGGCGCGCCGCAAGGGTCAGGCTGTGGAGAAGAACGTGCGCTCCTTCGCCGTGATCATGGCGGGGCGGCTGGACGATCACCTGCGCGACGAGGTAAAGGCGGGGCGGGGGACGGCAGCCGAGGAGGCGATCATCGTGGCCGGGCTAGCCGTGGCCAAGCGCGCCTACCGCCTGTTCCGTGAGCACGGCTATGAGAGCACGCTCCTTATCGGCGGTATGCGGGGCCACTACCATGTCACCGGGCTGGTTGGCGGCGGCATGATCCTGACCGTGGCCCCGGCCATGCAGGCGGCGATCATCGAGAAAGGGTACACCGTGTGCACCACCATCGAGGAACCGGTGCCCGCAGATCTCCTCGCGGCCATTTCTGCGGTGCCGGATTTCCGCCGCGCCTATGAGCCAGATGGCATGGCCCCCGCCGAGTTCGCCACCTTCGGTGCCACCGTCAAGACCCAAGGCCAGTTCATCCAGAACTTCGAGGCGTTACAGGCTTTCGTTCAGGAGGCGCTACGGTAGTATCGCAATCTCCCGCAGGATTTCCCTGGCCTGCCGCCAGGGCAGGCGAACCTGTGGGGCTAGCGGGCAACAACCATGTCCACCGTGGCCTGCACGCGCTTCGCACGCGCGGCAGGCCCTTTCGCGCTCGTCATCCACCACAGGGCCTCTTCCAGGGCTTCCTCATGGGTGAGTGTGCCCTCTTTGACACCCTTCTTGTAGAGAACCAGCCAGACCTCGCTCTCCTCAGCATGGTGCTCCTCAAGCCAGGCCTACCACTCGTGTGTCGTGGCAAAGCGCACATGCCAGTCTATGGCGTGTTTCAGCCTACAGCAGCCGCTCCTGGCGCGTCCACAGGTCGGCGGGCTGGGTGACGGGCAAGTCGAGGAGAGCCCTCATCTGGTTGACGGAGGCGGGGGAGTGCCCGGCGTAGTGGTTGTTGTAGAAGCCGTAGATGCGGCGTACCCGCCCCGCCATCTCCCGCAGCACGCCCGCCCACTTCTCCGTAGCCGCCGTGCGGTCAATCTGGATGCGGTCGAACTGGCTGATCTTGCGCCGGTCGCCGAGCCAGCGCACATAGGTGAAGTCGGCAGTGACATGGGGCGTCTGGGGCATGTAGTATAGGTCAATCACACACCAGGCCACGTTGTAGCGGCGCAAAAGGTCAACCACGTCGTCCCGCAGCCACGAGCGATGCCGGAACTCCACGGCGAAGGATATGTCCGTCGGCAGCAGGGGCAGAAACGCCTCCAGATTGGCCAGCTCCTCATAGTGGAAGTCGGGCGGCAGTTGCACCAGGAGCGCGCCCAGCTTGGCTCCCAGCAGGCGCATGGCGGCCACGAAGGCCGCTAGCTCGTCCTGTGCGTCCTTGAGGTGCTTCTCGTGGGTGATGCTCCGGGGCAGCTTGGCCGTGAACAGGAAATCCTCCGGCGTGTTCTCGGCCCAGGCGCGCACCAGGCTGGGGCGGGGGATGCTGTAGAACGTGGTGTCCAGCTCTACCGTATCGAAGACGCGGCTATAGAAGCGCAGATAATCGGACGGCTTGCTCGTTGGCGGGTAGAAGCTGCCCACCCAGTCCTGGTAGCTCCAGCCTTGGGTTCCCAGACAGATATCGGTCATCAGATGTGCTCACCTTCTAGGGGTGCGAACCAGCCAAGGCCGACGGTGGTCATAGCCTCTCTATCTGGCTGCGGAACCATACCAGGAAGTCGCCGGGGGTGCCGATACGCAGACCTGACCTTTCCGCCACCCCAGGAGCCAGGAAGTGCTTGCGATCGAGGGACACAGCGTAGTCTGGCCTTGAAGCTATGGCGGCCGCCAGGATAGGTGCATCTCTGGCAACGATCATCTCCTCGGCCTGTCCAATCGCATCGAGGGTCGGGGCAGGGATGATCTCAGGCTGGATCTCCTGTATGATCTGCCAATACAGTGGCAGCAGGTCGGGCGCCTTGTGTTGAAAAGCCCGTTCACATTCCACCTGCACCTGGCGAGAGATCACCACTCTCACGCGGCCAGCAGCAGCGAGGGCGACAATGGTGCCAGCGCCACCGGAAGGCGAAATGACACCGGCAATAAGGGCGCTGGCGTCGAGGAAGACCCTATGTTGTGGGGCCATAGGTCTCGCGATTGTATCGCTGACGCTGGATCTCAAGCTCCGCCAGCATGTCATCGAGCGTTATGCCGCGTTCGGCAAGTGCTTTCTCCATCTTCTCCGCCAGCTCGGTCACAACCAGCTTCTTGCGCACAAGAATGAGGGTATCGCCGAGCCGAATGATGCTGAAAACGTCCCCGTCGGTTATCCCCATCTCGCGGCGCAACTCGGCAGGAATGGTCACCTGCCCACGCTCACGCACCTGAACGACCTGCGGCAATACCGAGACCGCCATCTCCTGAACTGCCATGATCGTGTCTCCGATTCAGAATTTCTGATGGCAGTATACCAGGTTCTCGCTACCAGCGCAAGTATGGGCGAAGCATTCTGGCGGCGAACGCACTCTGGCTGCCGTAGCTGATCTCCCCTTGCCGCCCAAATGCTTCGCCTCTACTCACACAACTTCCAGCCCATTGACGCCTGGCAGCTTGGGGAACGGTACGTGCGGCTCGGTCTGATACCAGAAAGCCACGGAGCTGATGTCGTCCTGCAAGGGCAGGTAGCGGGGCTTGCCGTCCATCTGTGATTGCCAGCCCAGGGCCTGGATGGTCACCCGCAGGTCGCGCTGGAAGCGAATGGGGTCCATGATATGCCAGCGGTACATGCCGAACCGCTGCTGGCTCTGGTACAGGCCGTCGGGCTTGATCACCTGCGGCAGGCCGGAGAACGGCGCCGAGAAGACGCCATACTCGCCCTTGGGGTGCTCGAAGTTCCACGCCCCGCCGAAGTAGTCCTCGGTGCCGGTGCCACAGATGGTGGGCCAGTCGGTGTCGCCATCCAGGTAGAACTTGACCTCGCCCTCGCCCCACCAGCCGGTGCTATGCACGCCCCAGGCCAGGTAGGTGCCCACGTAGTGCCCCTGACCGCGCACCCCGTCCACAATCGTGTGCACGGACTTATAGGGGAGCGGGTTGTTGCGCCGCCACTGAGCGTGGAGATACAGGCGGTCGGCGGGCACGTCAGTCAGGGTGTACGTAATCTGGTAGAAGAAGCCGCGGACTTCCTCGGGCCACAGGTTCTCGACGGTGATGCGGGCGTGTTGGCGGAAGGGCATCTCCCAGTAGCAGTTGAAGCCACCCGCGGGATTGACGGCCACGGCCAGGGATGTGATATTGCACCGCTGGCACCAGCCGTTGCAGAAGAAGTCGCCCACGGGCACTTCAATGGAGGGCGTCTCCTCGTGGTCCCAGTAGAAGCGCAGCACCAGCCGCCGCCAGGCGAGGGGATGGACGGTCAGCCAAATGTGCTGGATGGCGCCAGGCCCCTCAATATCCGCCAGGGTGGTGAGGCTGTTGCCCGGCAGGTGAAGGCACGGTGAGATCTTCCAGCCCTGGCCCAGCTCACGTGCGGCGATGGAGCCGGTGCCCTCAGTGGCCATCCCGCCCTGACCTTTGGCCCCCGTGGGGTTCTCGGCACTGATGGAACGGGTGATGGCATTGCTCAGTCGAGGTAGGTTTCCCAGATGCATGCCGAGGCCGTTGAAAGCATCGTTCATGGAACATCCTCCTTATGTTCACGGATGAATAGAAACATACACGGGGCTGCTCCAGGCCTCAGCCCCGTCCGTCTGTACAACGTGAACCCAGTACGGCACCACTCCGCCCACGTTTGACTCCTCTATCCACGTCAGGGAGGCATCTGGACTGCCCAGTCCCCTCGGCAGCCGCTCGACGCGCAGATGGAGATCCTCGCCGCCGAGGTGAGCATAGAAGGGCAGATCGCCCAGGCGGATGTCCCCATTGTACAGGGGCGAGTGGAACGCTAGCACGGTGTTCGCATCTCCATCTACGGTCAGGATGACGCCGTCTTCGTCGCCCGAGGTAGCTGATCGCCAGTCCACGCGTCCCGCCGTGTGCGCCGTTATCCCCTCGGCGGGGGAATCGAAGGCGTATTCCTCGGCCTGCACGATACGCCCATGCAGGACCTCCAGCCATCCATCCCACGATGCGATTCTACCCCGTCCCCGGTGGCGCGCCCCGCCCCAGGCGACGCGGATTCTCCCCTCCACGCCAGGATCAGTCCCAGGAAAGCGATGGGCAATGTCCAGGCCCCGCATGATCTCGATGCATTCCAGATCAGCAGTGCCTGCCACCTGGACCGCGATGCGCGGGGGAGAGGCAGCGTCGTACTCCTCGCCCATGCAGTGACCGTCCGCATCTACGTCCAGGACGATGCGCGGGCCGGTGGTGGCATAGCAGCGACGGGCCTTCATCGCCTCCCATAATCCCGTCCGATCCAAACTGCGCACGTAGAAGCAGGTCAGGCCGCCCCGAACGCCAAAGTGGTGTCGGCCGGGGCGGCTTCCCCCTGGCCGGCCCGAATGATCATCGCTGCCGCCAACGAACCCCACCCTGTAGCCCCGCCGCAAGGCTTCCTCGATCATCCACGTGAAGCGGCCCCACGCTGAGCAGACCTCGATCAGCGGCTCGACAGCGGGATCGTGAAAATCCAGATTAGCCGGCCGCCCGCCGACATGGGGAATGGTCAGGGCCGCCAACAACCGCAGCCTGGCAAACAGCTCGCTGACTGGATAGCGGTCGTCTGCTACGTCGCTCTGGTCGGCCACCTGCGCATGGCTGGAGCGGTATAGGGGGGCGTCGTCTGACAGGAAGTAGACATTGCGGTCTCCCCCTGCGGGGCTGTTGCCGCTCCATTCGTAGCCCAAGAGGGTGACGAAGCGACCGGGGGCGTTGAACTTGCGCACGCAGCGCTTGATCTCTGTCCAGAGCTCACGTGTGATCTGGAAATCGTTGCCCTGGTGCGCCGACGCATCGAGCCAGGAGACGTCTCTGGCATACCTGAAGTAGTCTTCCACCGTGTTGGTGCCCACGGTTTCTTCGCTCTGCCCATGGAGGTCTGCCCACAAGGGCACGTAGCGCGTGGCAGCAGTGCAAACGATGGGGTTGCTCGTCGCGGAGAGCGATAGCGAACCCTCCCTGGCCCGCAGACGCGCTATCCCAGGAGCTGCCAGTGTGAGACCTTCCAGCCGTCGCGCCCCTCTGTCTGCTGGCGCCAGGCGGCAAACGAGGGGTGCAGCGAGTCTGGCATCCTCCCGGAGGTCTGGAACCCTGTCTCTTACCCACATCTTGGCCCGGCGACTGTAAGTCGCAGCAACAGGGGCGCGAAGCTCACCTTCGTGGGCTGCCGGAGCCGACGGATGTCGGCTTTGCGCCGCTGTTGCTGTGGTTTGCAACCGCCGGAGCACTTGGGCTGGGCCATCAATGGTCACGTCGCCCTGGTAATCAGCCGCCGGGTTTCCCCACTTGTCCTCGATTCTGACACCCAGCCAGAACGGCTGGCCTGGGGCAACCCGCGACGGCGCTACCACCACCAGCTTGGCTGGCGGGCCGCTAACAACCGGCAAACTGGGAGACTGCGCCAGTTCCACGTATCTGCCGGTGCCGAAGCAGTCCACCGCCACACGGAACTCGAAGCTATGCTCGCAGAACGTCTGCACTGCATGCCCCACTGCACCAAACGTGCGGTCGCCAAGTGTCACCTCTACCGTCTCGCCTTGACTCAGGCCGCGCTCGGACACGTCAATGATCATGCACCGCTGCCAGGGGCGGATGTAGCCCTTTGGCTCGTAGCGCCAGGTGAGGCGGCTTGCGCCCGAGGTCGTCACCGTCGTATAGTTGGGGGCCGGGGGGTCTTCGCCTTGGGGGATACCCCAATCGCTGGCGAAGCGGAAGGCGATCAGGATGCGGCCGCCGTCATCAATGCCATAGCGCCCGACATGGTAGGTCAGCCGCCAGGTGCCATGACTGCCGGCAACCATTGGCTCCTGGGGCGCGATCTCGGCCCAGCCGTAGAATGTCTTGGACAAAACGATACCCTCCGGGCATTGGTCGCTCCCACACCTGGCAGTCTCCCAGACCTGTCACGTGTGGCTGCACGTCACAATGCCAGACGGTACATGGCCAGCACGTCCTGGCGCGAACAGACGCATGGCCTGTCCCGTCGCCATGCCTCGTCAGGAGACATCACCACGTCTGCCAGTGCCGGGATGTGCTCTTCGCTCACGCCCAACTGCCCTAGCTTAGTCGGCAGACCCAGCCGCTCCCTGAGCCTAGCAATGGCAGCTATCGCCTTGTGAGCGGCCTGCCGCTCGTGCAGCCCGTGGGTCGGTTCGTCCATCAGGCGCGCGACCTCGGCCAGACGCGGCGCCAGCCGCTCTAGATGGTATTCTAGCACAGCAGGCAAGAGGACGGCAATCGCCACGCCGTGCGGCGTGTCGAGAACCGCGCCCAGGGCATGGGACAGGGAGTGAAGCTGGCCTGTGCCCGCCCGCAGGGCAAAGCCAGCCAGGTTAGCCGCATACATCATGGCCGCTATGTGCGGATGGCGTGCGATCCCCGTAGACTCGACGGCCGGCCCGAGGCGGGCAGCGATCATGCGGATGGCTTGCGCCGCAAAGGCGTCGGTGTAGGGGCTGGCGCCCGGCGACAGATAGGCCTCGAGGGCGTGGGAGAGGGCATCCATGCCGGTGGAGGCGGTGATAGCCGGGGGCATGCCGAGGTTGAGGAGCGGATCCACGAAGGCCATGGCGGGCGGACATGGCCTGACGGTTACCTTGCGGTGGCTACTGGCAACGGTAATGAGTGCCGTGGGCGAGACCTCCGCACCTGAGCCGCAGGTAGTCGGCACGGCGTAGACGGGCAGCATAGGCGGGGCTGCTGCCTGGCTGGCTGTGCCCACGGCATAGTCCTCCACCTTGCCACCGCTGGCCGCCAACAGGCCCATTACCTTTGCCGCGTCTATGACGCTGCCGCCGCCAACGGCGACAACGAGACCGGCGCCCGCCCGAGTCAATGCCGCTGCACCAGCGTAACACTCCTCATCCCGTGGGTTAGGGCTGACCTGGTCATAGAGTCTTGCCGTCACGTCCGCCTGGCGCACCGAGTCGGCAACGGCATCGGCCAGCCCCGCCCGATGCACGCCGGCATCGGTCACAATCATGGCACGCCGCAAGCCTGCCGAGCGGGCCTGGGCGCCGATCTCCTGGGCGCTGTCATCTCCGTGCACTACCGCCGTTGCCAGGGCGAAGAGAACGCTCACGCTTTCCTCCTGCTGCCTGGGTTGTCGTCGCCAGGCGCGCTCAGCCAGATGGGGTTCGACCAGGCTGTCCGTCCGGCTGCATCCACGATCTCGATGCGCACGTAATTCGGATTCAGGCGGGGACGCTCGCCATCCCATGGCACTGACATCTCATGCAACTGCTCGCCCGTGCGGGCATAGAAGCCCAAGCCGGAGCCGGGCACCTGGGAGATGAAGCGAATGGCCTTGACGGCTGAGCAGCGCACGTAGATGCCGTCATCGCTGGTCACGATGTCATAGAACAACGGCCCCTGGCTGGAATAGAAGGCACCGTGGCGAATCGCCTCAAGAATCTCGCCCTGGCTCAGGGCATTGGCTGCCACAACAATCCAGCCGCCGCAGCAATTCGGCCTTTCTGGAGCATAGTGGCAGTCATCGGTGGCGAAGCCCCACGTCCGACGTCCGCTCTCCAGCAACATGTCCCACAACTGCACGGAGTAGCCCCGGCCTCTGTTGATGTCGGGGCTGTACGCGTAGATCTCAATGCCGATGTGGCCATCGGCGGCAGCGATGCGTTCCCACGACATGTTGGACCAGTGGGGGTGGGCGATGATGGCCAGGCCCGGCTGTGAGCGCAGTTCGTGCAAGAGCTCTATCATGTCCGCCGTCTGGCTGACTGATGTCGCGCCCAGGTGGACGACGTGATCGGGGCGGCCGATCTCCACACCCGGAATGGTGAGGAAGCCCCTGGTGGAGTAGGCGCCGGTGTCAGTCAGTTTGTGATGATCGGTAATGGCCAGGAAGTCGTAGCCGGCCTTGCGGTAGACAGCGCACATGTCTTCTGGCGACAGGTGGCCGTCGGACTCGGTCGTGTGGGTGTGGACGTTGCCCTTGTACCAGTTGCTGCCGCGGGTTGCATAAGGGTTCTTGTAGACGAGCACAGACTTTACCCTCCCATGTGATGACATAGGGAGGTCAACGCTGACCTCCCTATGCGAGAGCCTTCAGAGCAAAGACGGCAGGCTACTTCTTGAAGTTCTCGTCGTAGTCGGCCTTCATGTCTGCCGCCGCCTTCTCCATGGTAGCCTTGATGTCCTTCTTGCCCAGAAGGATGTCCTGCAGGGCGTTGCGCAGGATCGTCGTGGCCTTGGGAGCAATCATGTTCCACTTCATGAAGCTGAGGTAGATGCTGTAGGCCAGGGGCCAAAAAGTGAAGACGGCAAAGAGGGTGAGGTTCGGTGCCACAAAAGCCCAAAACGTGATGGCGTCGGTTCGCTCACGCCTGGAGGGAGGGGATTTCGGCTGCCGGTTGCCGTCGCGTTGGGTGCGTAGCTGCGGGAAGAATCTCATCGCGCAATCGTGTCGCTGGATGCCCGCTCATGTCCTCATTGCTGTGGAGAGCTGACAGGTGGTCGCCCCGTGCACCATCTGAAGTATAGCACGAACAGGCACGCTTGTCAAGCTAACCTTGCACGCCGTCCAGTTCTGTGCTACAATCGCCCCAGCCCTCCGATCATCACACTATGTAAGGAGACCTCAATGCCAACCGATCCTGCCCAGTTCCAGCCGACCACCACCCGTCCCCCGGACTTCGATGCCTTTTGGGCGGAGACCATCGCTGCCACCGCTGCCATTCCCCTTCGTCTCTCCATCGAGCCTGATCCCCTCCATTCCCTGCCCGATGTCACCGTCTCCCAGGTTCGCTTTGATAGCCTGGGGGGCGTGCGGGTCTTCGGCTGGCTTTCTGAGCCAGCAAAGCCGGGGCGCCATCCGGCTGTGTTTATCCTACCCGGCTACGGTGGCGCCAGCGTGCCGCAGCGTCTCTTCTCGCGCGAGGGGTTTGTTGCCCTCGCACTCAGTCCGCGGGGTCAGGAGGGCAGCCGCGACCAGTTCAACCCTGGCTTTCCGGGCCTGATGCTGGCCGGCATCGAGGACAAGGCTACCTACGCCTACCGGGGCATCTACATGGACTGCTGGCGGGCGCTGGACGTGCTCCTGTCTTTGCCCAGCGTTGATCCCCAGCGAGTTGCCGTCATCGGCAGCAGCCAAGGTGGAGCACTCACCATCGTCACCGCTGGCTTGCGCCACGAGATGATCGCCGCCGCGCCCGATGTGCCGTTCCTGTGTGCCATGCGCGACGCCATTGACATGACCATCGCCTATCCCTACGCTGAGGTCGCCAATCTCGTGCGGCAGCAGCCCCAGCGGCGCGAGGCCGTCTTGCAGACCCTCGACTACTTCGACATTCTGAACTTCGCCCCCGCTGTGCGCTGCCCAACCCTGCTGAGCATCGGCCTACAGGACATCACCTGCCCGCCCGAAACGGGCTATGCCCTCTACCGCGCCTTGCCGTGCGAGAAAGAGCTTGTCGTCTATCCCCAGGCTGGTCACGAGGGCGGGGGCTTCACCCATGCCGATCGCAAGCTGCGCTGGCTCAAGAAGGTCGTCGGCATGGCGTGAGTGATCAGACCACGTCGGGCAACATGCCCGACCTACGATTGATGGAGACCCCCTCGGGCAGCATGCCCGACCCACGGATGGCAAACAGAGAACCCGCTGTGCTTGCTCAACGCTACGGTCAGCCCCTCGTTGTCCACGAGCCGTTGCCGGTGCAGCGCGTCTTCAGCGCCGTTGCCGAGCGGCCCCAACGGGTGGCCGAAGTGGTGCCCGTCATTCTGCGCCCAGGCGGGCGCGTCCTGACCATCACCAAGTCATCCTACCCGCCCGACACCTATCGCCTGCCCTCTGGCGGCGTGCACCACGGCGAGAGAATCCTCGATGCCCTGCTGCGGGAGACCTATGAGGAAACCGGGCTGATGGCCAGCGTGCGCCGCTTTCTTGCCGTCATCACCTACCATCTCGCCACCGCCACTGGTGAGCGAGAGCGCTTCAGGTCCTATGTCTTCCTGCTCGATGGCGAGGGTGCAGTGCGACCGTTGGACGCCCAGGAGCGCATTACCGATGTGCGCGAGGTAGAGCCTGCCGAGTTGCGCCGCATGGCCGCCCACCTGGAGGCTCTGCCCGACACAGACATCACTACGTGGCACGACTGGGGACGGTTTCGGGCCGTGGTGCATCGGGTCGTGGCGGACATACTCACGGGCGGGTGACAACGTGATCCGCGAGGCAAACATGACGATCAAGGACACCGCCGACAAGGTCAAGGCCAATATCGCACGGGTCATCGTGGGCAAGGATGATGTCATCGAATTGTGCCTGGTAGCGCTCTTATGCGAGGGGCACCTGCTGATCGAAGACGTGCCAGGCATCGGCAAGACCACCCTGGCCAAGGCCATCGCCCGCTCCCTCGGTTGTACCTTCCGCCGCATCCAGTTCACGCCTGACCTGCTGCCTTCGGACGTGACCGGTGTCTCAATCTTCAACCAGAAGACCCAGGAGTTCGAGTTCCGGCCCGGGCCTGTGCTCACCCAGATTCTCCTGGCCGACGAGATCAACCGGGCCACTCCCCGCACTCAATCCGCCTTGCTGGAGGCCATGCAGGAGCGACAGATCAGCGTGGAGGGGCAGATGCTCCCTCTGCCGCGACCTTTCCTGGTCCTGGCCACCCAGAACCCCATCGAGCTTGAGGGGACCTTTCCCCTGCCCGAGGCTCAGGTAGACCGCTTCCTCCTGCGTATCAAGATCGGCTATCCGACCCAGGAACAGGAAGAAGCCATCATCCTGCGCTTCGAGCGTGAGGACCCCCTGGCTGCCCTGGAGCCGGTGGTGGAGGCCGCGGAGCTTCTGGCGTTGCAGGAGCTGGTACGGGCCGTGCATGTGGACGAGAGCGTGCGTCAGTATGTGGTGCAGGTAGCGCGGGCAACTAGAGGGCATCAGTCCATTGAGCTGGGAGCCAGCCCGCGCGGTAGTCTGTTTCTCTATCGGGCGGCGCAAGCTCTTGCGGCTTTGCGCGGGCGAGCATTTGTCATTCCCGACGATGTGAAGTATCTGGCCCCTTACGTGCTGGCCCACCGCCTGCTGATCAGCCCCCAGGCGCGCCTGCGCGGGCGCACGCGGGAGGAGATCGTGGCGGAGGCCGTAGCCAGCGTACCGGTGCCCGTAGAGAGCACGGGCTGATCCCGAATGTTCAGCGAGCGTTGGGTCTATTTCGTCGTTGGTGTCCTCTTGCTAGGGCTGATCTTGCAGCAGGGGGCGGTGATCAGCATCGGCGTGCTGGCAGGCATGACCCTGGGCGTCGCCTGGCTGTGGCAGCGCTATGCCCTGGTCGGCGTGGAGTATGAGCGCACCCTCAGCCAGACGCGCGTCTTCCCCGGCGAGAAGGTTGACCTGACGCTGCGCCTGACGAACCGCAAGCTGCTCCCCCTGCCCTGGCTCCAGGTGGACGATGAGTTCCCCAGGCGGCTCCCCCTGACCAAAGGCAAGCTGGAAGTTTCCTCGTCTCCCCACACTGGGCTCTTGAGCCATCTGGCCGCGCTGCGCTGGTATGAGCGCGTCAGTTGGCGTCATCAACTGGAGGCCGCCAGCCGCGGCTACTACGCCTTCGGCCCGCTGCGCCTGCGCTCGGGCGACGTGTTCGGCCTGTTCCAGGTCGAGCAGCACCGGCTAGAGCAGACACACCTTATCGTCTATCCGCGGCTCGTCCCGCTGCGACGCCTGGGGCTCCCTGCCAAGGAGCCTTTCGGCGAGATACGTTCCACTTACCGCATCTGCGAAGACGCCAGCCGCACCATGGGCATCCGCGATTATCAGCAGGGCGACGCTCTCAAGCGCATCCATTGGAAAGCAACGGCGCGCCGGCAGAGGCTACAGGTACGCGTCTATGAGCCGACGGCCACCCAGAATCTGGTCATTTTCCTCAACGTCAGCACCTTCGCCTACGCCTGGCAGGGCACCGACCCGCAACTCCTGGAAGGAGCCATTACCGTTACCGCCTCACTGGCCCAGTACGCCCTGGACGAACGCTACGCCGTGGGCGTCTTCGCCAATGGCCCGATGCTCCAGGGCGACCAAGCTATCCGCGTCCGTCCCAGTCGCAGCCCGGAGCAACTGACAGCCATCCTGGAGGCCCTGGCCAAGCTCACCCCCTTCGTCTTGCTTACTCTGGAGGACATGCTGGAGGCAGAGGTGCCCCGCCTGCCCTGGGGCGCTACCCTGGTGGTGGTGACAGCGGTGGTGGGCCCCGAGCTGGTGGCCGTCCTGAGCCGCCTGCGTGAGGCCGGACGGCGCCTCGTCCTCGTCACTTTCGGCGAGCTACCGGCGGGGGACGACCTGCACGGCATCGTGGCATACCACATGCGCGGCGAGCACTTGCTCTCCGGCATCTGACGACCGACGACAGACTACGGATTACGGACCTACGGACTACAGAATGCTCCGCATTCCCTGGCGTTCCGAGCTTGTTGACCTTCTCGCCACGGCCATGGAGGCAGCCTGGCTATCGCCGGTGCTGCTGCTCCTCGGCTATGCCCTTGCCTTGCCCGGTGTCGCCCTAGCCGGTCTACCCCTCTTTGTTCTCTTCTACCTGGCTCGACTGGTGACTCGCCTCCTCGCCGCGGCGCAGCTGGACCTCGGGCGCAGTCGCCTGCTCCTGGTCTACCTGAGCGCAGGCAGCGTCCTGGTGCTCATCAAGCTGAGGATCTATCCCGCGTTACCCTGGTTCAGTATGGACTGGCTGGCCCAGGCCGCCAGCGATGCCCTCAACGCCAGTCCCGCTCAGGGTCCGCTGTTGCTCACGGTGGGCACAGGCATCTACCTGTGGTGGAGGACGGCTCGCCTGGCGGCGACGCCGCTTCGCCCGGCCTCTGTCTTCCGCAACCTCCAGATTGGCATGGTGGCTGTGCTCGTCAGCGTGATCGTGGCCAGTCTGACTGGCGTAGAAGCGGAGTTGGTGCCCTACATCTTGTGGTCCTTCCTGTGGGGACTGTTGGCGCTGGCTGTGGCGCGGCTGGAGGAGATCGCCCGCAGCCGGCGCACGGCGCTCGAGGGCTACTGGCTGCTCATCGTCTTTGCCGTGGTCATGCTGGTGCTGGTGGGCGGAGGCGCCCTGGCTGCCCTCTACCGCCGGGAACTCACAGACGTCCTGGTCATGCTGCTGGCTCCCCTGGGGCGCCTCATCGAGATTCTCTTTCTGATCATCGCCCTGCCCCTAGGATATCTCATTGAGCTTCTCGTCGCCCTGTTCAGACGCTTCATCGTCCCTCGCCAGCAGCCCATGCAGCAGCCGGAAGACTCCCTCCAGAAGCTGCTGGAGGATCTGGCGCGCCAGGATCAGCCGCCACCCCCCTATCTCGAAGATGCCCTCAAGGTGATCCTGATTGCCCTCGTCCTCGTCGTCGTCTTCAGGCTGCTGGCGCGGTCCCTGCGCCGCCGACGCGCCGTTGACGAAGGCGATGCGGAAGAGGTGCGCGAGTCGGTATGGTCGCTGGCAGAGCTCCTGGCAAGCCTGCGTGCCTTGTGGCAGCGACTCGTGACCGCGACCCAAGCGCCGAGGCGACAGCGGGGTGCCAAGGCCATAGGGCGCGATCAGGCCCAAGCAGATGAGGCGGCCCTGTCCATCCGGCACATCTATGTCCGTCTGTTGCGCCTGGCGGCTAGCTTGGGCAGACCGCGCCTGCCAGAGCGGACGCCCTACGAGTACTTGAGCGAGTTGCAGGCGCTGCTGCCTGTGTGCAGCGATGATCTTTGCACGATCACCGAGGCATACGTGCAGGCACGCTATGGGTTAGCAACAGATGTGCAGTCGCTGCGCCTTGTAGAGCAGGCATGGCAGAGCGTACGCCAGCAGGCGGCGACCATGCGGTTGCCACAGACATAGAAACGTTGCACCGGAACCTCTCTCCTTAAGGAGGCGAACGATGGCTTCACAAGCACCAATAGAAAGGCTCTTTGATCAACTGCGGGTGCGCACGTATGCCGACCAGGCGACCCTGGGCATGGCAGCAGCCAGCGACGCAAGCGCGCTTCTGAAAAGCGTCATCAGAGAACGCGGGGGCGCCAACATCCTGGTGGCCACAGGCAATTCGCAGATCGCTTTCCTGGCTGCTTTGACCAGGGATAGGTCAGTTGACTGGCCAAAGATCACCCTGTTTCACCTGGATGAGTACCTGGGCCTGACGGCTGATCACCCAGCCAGCTTCCGCCGCTTCATTCGGGAGCACCTGGCCGACCGCGTCGCCCTCAAGGCCGCCCACTACCTGACGGGCGAGGCGCCCGACGCCGAGGCCGAGTGCCGCCGCTACGCAGACCTGCTCCAGCGTCATCCCATTGATGTCTGCTTCTGCGGCATCGGCGAGAACGGGCACCTGGCCTTCAATGACCCGCCCTTCGCCGACTTCAATGATCCGCTCCTGGTCAAGGTGGTGCGGCTCGACGAGGCCAGCCGACGCCAACAGGTGGGTGAGGGACATTTCCCAACCCTTGCCGACGTGCCAACCCATGCCTTGACGGTGACGATTCCGGCCATCTTGCGCGCGCGGCACATCCTGTGCATCGCACCCGAGAGGCGCAAGGCAAAAGCGGTGCGCGCCGCCTTGCGGGGGGCTGTCAGCACGAGCTGCCCCGCCTCCATCCTGCGCCGCCAGCCCCACGCCGTGCTCTATCTGGACCGCGATTCGGCCAGCCTGCTGTAGGGGCAATCATCTGTCCGTTGACCCTGTAGGGGCGAACCTTGTGTTCGCCCAGGGAGGGCGATCAGCAGGATCGCCCCTACGTGTTCGCCCAGGGAGGCGATCACCCGTCTCCAGGGT
>DAOUCN010000289.1:0-4199 GCA_034431995.1 Chloroflexota bacterium
CCTCAGTCCTCAGTCCTCATCCCTCAGTCCTCATACCTCTAATGATCCCCCACCCGCCCGATCTGCCACACGTAGATGAAGCCGATCATGACAGCCAACCAGATGTCGCGCACCGTTAGGTGCAGGGCCAGTAGCCCTTGCTCCGGCCCCGCCTGCATCACCTGCACCAGGTCAATCGTGTGCTGGTAGAGCCCAATAACGCAGAGAAAGACACCGGAAGCGACCTCGAAGGCGATGACCTTCAGCTTGTCCACGCCGCCGGTTTGATAGAGAAAGCCCAGATAGCGGGCGAAGGTGACGAAGCCGTGGTAGACCAGCACTCCCAGAGTCACATACATGAACGTGTCCCACAGCAGTCTGGCGATGGCCAGCACGTTCGGTGACAACAGATAGACGAAGAGGGCGAGGGTGACCAGGCCGGAGGAGACGACGCACATGACGGAGATGCCGTACTGCCGCAGCAGGAAGGCCAGGGTGTGGGGGTGCCATGCCTGTGGGTCTCTCTCGTCGCACAGGAGGGGCGGCACGTAGAATGAGGCCAGGAAGCCGCCAAAGATGACGAGTGCTCCCAGGGCCAGGATGAGGGCCGCCGTCTGGCCGTCGCGCTCCCCATCGGCCAGGTGGGCGTAGATACCGCGTTCGGTGAAGAGGATAGCAAAAGCGAGGGATGATAACGTAATGAACGCGTCGTGTCTGCCCACAATGGGAGGCAAGATCCACTCCTCTGGCGGAACAGGTGATTGTGTGGTTGTCAAGTCTGTAGCGAACCTCCTTTGGGCGTTCTAGGCTCTCTGCGTAACCAGCACTTCCTCGCCCAGCATATCCGTGATCTTCACGGCGACAGTAGCCTCTTCCTAGGGCGCCGGCAACTCGGAGTGGCCCGCCACCAGGTCGTTCTTTCGCTCGGGCACCTGGGGGAGAGCAACGTCGCACACGTTGACGTCATAGGGCCGGTCAATCATGATGCTGCCCACCATCGCCCGCCGGTCATCTGCGGCAGAGCGGGGCAGTCTGTCGCCCCTACAGATGCGCCGGGTTCTCGGCATCGCGTTTCCAGTTCGCAGGATTGCCCACGATGTATTCCCGAATGCGATTCATTTCGTCCTCATCGCGGGCGATGTGTTCATAGTAGTTGCGTTGCCAGAAAGGGACGCCCGCGCGTTCCAAGAGACGATTGCAGGCAATGGCAGATAGCGATTTGAAGGCGCGCATGATGTCCCCCAACGTAGGGGCGCTGCTTGCTGCGCCCCTGGGCAGGGCAAGCCCTGCCCCTACATCCGCGCCCCTGGGCAGGGCAAGCCCTGCCCCTACGATGATGACGATGCCGTGGATATGGTTGGGCATGACAACAAAGGCATCCAATTCTATGGAAGGAAACCGCGAGGGCAGCGCGTCCCATGTCTCACGGACGATGCGCCCAAGATCGTTTAGCTCCATGCCTCCGTCTACGACAGCGCCCAACAGACATTGCCGATCGTGGGTGCATACCGTCACGAAGTATGCCCCATGCTGCGCGTAATCGTATCCGCTGAGGCGGATCGAACGTCGGTGGTGCACATTGGGGTCGTAAGGCATGGATGGCGACCTCCGACGAGGGATGGATACGTAGGGGCGCTGCTTGCTGCGCCCCTGGGCAGGGCACGCCCTGCCCCTACGTCCGCACCCCTGGGCAGGGCACGCCCTGCCCCTACATCCGCGCCCCTGGGCAGGGCACGCCCCGCCCCTACATATGCGCCCCTGGGCAGGGCACGCCCCGCCCCTACATCTGCGCCCCTGGACAGGGCAAGCCCTGCCCCTACGTCCGCGCCCCTGGGCAGGGCACGCCCCTACGCATGCGTTATTATTTGTCCATCAGCGCGGCGACGCCGGGCAGGGTCTTGCCCTCCAGTAACTCTAGCGAGGCGCCGCCGCCGGTGGAGATGTGGCTCATCTTGGCCGCCACGCCCGCCTTCTCCACGGCGGCCACCGAATCGCCGCCGCCGATGATCGTGGTCGCCTTGCTGGCGGCCAAGGCCTTGGCGATCTCTATGGTGCCCGCGGCAAAGGCGGGGAACTCAAAGACCCCCATCGGCCCGTTCCACACCACCGTCTTGCACGTGGCCAGCTCCTTCTTGTACTGCTCCACGGTCTTCGGGCCGATGTCCAGGATGCGCCAGTCGGGGGGAACCTTGCCTACAGGCACCGTCTGCACAGCGGCGTCGGCGGCAAACTTGTCACCCAGCACCACGTCCACCGGCAGCAAGAGCTTGACCTTGCGCTCTTTGGCCCTAGCCATCAGTCCCCTGGCCACGTCGAGTTTGTCGTCCTCGACCAGACTCTGGCCCACGCCGTAGCCCTGGGCCTTGAGAAAGGTGTTCGCCATGCCACCACCGATCAGCAGCACGTCAACCTTTGTCAGCAAGTTCTCCAAGACACCGATCTTGTCGGCGATCTTGGCGCCGCCGATGACCGCGGCGAAGGGCCGCTCCGGCGTGCCCGTGGCCTTGCCCAGCATGGCTAGCTCTTTCTCCATGAGGAAGCCGGACACGGCGGGCAGATGGCGCGCCACGCCTTCGGTGGAGGCGTGGGCCCGGTGGGCGGTGCCAAAGGCGTCGTTCACATAGACCTGTGCCACCGCTGCCAGCTTCGTAGCGAAAGCAGGGTCGTTGGCCTCCTCTTCTGGATAGAAGCGGGTGTTCTCCAGGAGCAGAACATCGCCGTTCTTTAGCGCTTTGGCTGCCTTCTCCACCTCAGGCCCGATGCAGTCGGTGACGTAGGCGACGGGCTTGCCCAGCAGTTGGCCCAACCGCTCGGCGCAGGGCCGCAGGCGCATCTTCTCGTTCACCTTGCCGTCGGGCCGGCCCAGGTGCGAGCACAGGATGACCCGCGCCCCGTGCTCGATCAGGTACTGAATGGTGGGGAGGCTGGCCCGGATGCGGGTGTCGTCGGTAATTGCACCAGTGGCCTTGTCCAGGGGCACGTTGAAGTCCACGCGCACCAGGACGCGCTTCCCCTTGACATCAATGTCACGAATGGTCTTCTTGTCCACCAAAAGCCTCCTGTTTGAGGAATTGATCAAGATAGCCTATCATGTCGCAAGCTAGGGCAATGACGGAACGCGCCATGTCGGCGGTGACGCTGGCCGATGGATCGTAGCGGGCCTGACTACGGATCCCCAGACCAGCGTGTATCCTGCGCCCAAGTTCGCGCGGCAGCGGGCCATTCTTGATGTATAGCTCACTGAACTTGCCTTCAATCCCACCGTGGGAACCGGGAATGTCGTCCATCTTGAGCAGAAGCATAGCCTTGGCACACAATCACATCAACGTCACTATCAGGGCGCGCCGTCCCCTTGGCCACGCTGCCGAAGACGATGATCTTGGCAATGTGATCGCGGGCCGGGCTAGCCAGCAATCGCTCGGCAAAGGACCGGGCAGCTTCCAGCTTGCGCTGCATAAGCAGAGATCTCTTCATCAATAGGCTCCGCGCCCTGATAGCACCGTCGGTATGGTCTCCAGAAGTATCTTGAGGTCCATGCCCAGCGACCAGTTCTCGATGTAGTAGATATCCAGCATGACCATCTCGCCGAAGGGCAAGTCGCTGCGCCCCATGACCTGCCATAGGCCCGTGATGCCCGGCGCCACCTCCAGCCGCTTCATGTGCCAGTCCTCATAACGTGCCACCTCAGAGGGCAGAGGCGGCCGCGGACCCACCAGGCTCATCTCGCCCCGTAGGACATTGAACACCTGCGGCAGCTCGTCAATGCTCCAGCGCCGCAGGTGACGGCCCACGCGGGTGTGGCGGGGATCGGCCCGCATCTTGAACGTGATGCCGGGAACCTCGTTGCGGGGGAGCAGGGCGGGCATTTCTTCTTCGGCCCCGACGCGCATGGTACGGAACTTGTAGCACGTGAACTGCCTGCCGCCGCGCCCCACCCGTGTCTGCCGGAAGAGCACAGGTCCCGGCGAATCCAGCCGGATGAGCAGAGCCGCCAGGAGCAGGAGCCAGGACGAGATCACCAGCAACCCCACGGCTCCTATCATGTCAATCACCCGCTTCACCAGGCGGGATGTCTCGCTGATGGAGACCTCTCGCAGGCCAATGAGGGGGATGCCGTTCAGATCATCAATATCCACCTGGGACAGACGCATCTGGAACAGGTCGGGAACGATACGAAACTCCACTTGGCTGCGTTGGCAGTGGCCCATGATGTCCAGCAC
>DAOUCN010000290.1:0-20043 GCA_034431995.1 Chloroflexota bacterium
GTCGCGGATACCTGGCAGGTGGCCGCCTCTGCCGACGACACCTTCGAGCGCGGCACAGCCAACAACTACACCGACGCTCGCCTGCGCATCGGCGAAGTCGCCACGGGCGATACACATACCGGCCTGCGCTTCGCCGTCAACATCCCCAAGGACGCCATTATCTCCAGCGCCGACATTCAGATCAACGTTTCCGCCACCAATGGCTCAGGCTGGGCCTGGATCATCTACGGTGAGGCCGCGGATGACTGCGCCGATTATTCGTCGGGCCCGCCCTCAGATCGCACCCTGACCACGGCCTCCACCAATTGGTCGCCCGCCACAGGCACAGGCTGGAAGACCTCGCCCGACATCGCCGGCATCATCTCCGAGATTACGACACGTTCCGGCTGGAACGCCACTAACCACATTTGCATCCAGATGCGCGACAATCAGTCGGGCAGCAACAACCAGGATGCCTATCAGCACGACAAGGACCCGTCCAAAGCCGCCAAGCTGGAGGTGAACCACGCCACACCAACGCCGACGCCGACCCTCACGCCCACACCGACGCCCACGCCCACACCCACGGTGACGCCAACGCCCACCAACACGCCCCTCTGCGGCCATGTCACCGCCAATACCGCGTGGAGTGGCGACGTGCCCATTGGCTGCAACATCGGCGTGACCTCCGGCGTGACGCTCACTCTGCAGCCGGGGACCACCGTCCGCTTCATGGGCCCCTACAAGCTGGACGTGCACGGCGCCCTCTCCGCCGTCGGTCTGCCGACGAACACCATCACCCTGACATCCGGCATCACCGGCAGCGCTGGAAGCTGGGGGCCGCTCTTTCTCCTGGGGCCCGGCTCGGCCCTGGGCTACATCACTGTGACCTACGGCACAGCCATCGAGGTCGCCGCGCCGGTTACCATCACCCATGCCCTCATCGCCAGCAATACCATCGGCGTGGACTTCCTGGCGGCAGGCACGCTGATCTCATCAACGGTGAACGGCAATGACACGGGGATTCTGGTGCGCGGCAACGTCACGCCTACGCTGCAAGGCGTCAACATCCTGACCAACACCCTGGGCCTGTGGAACGCGCAGGGCATCACCCTGACGCTGCCGGGCCTCTGGTGGAGGACGGCGGTCACGGAGGCGATCGAAGGCATGATCTGGGACTGGGCAGACGACGATCGGCTGGGGCGCGTGGAGTGGTGGCCGGCGGCGGAGGCTGGGCACGGATGGTGACACGGATGACAGGGAGCTGCGTGTCTGGAATCCGTGGTCAGCGTTCCATCTGCCTGATCATCCGCTGCAATTCGTCGTTGAGCTGGCGCAGGGCCGAGACGAGATGGGGGCGCACTTCCTGGACGGTCTGCTCGCCGGCATCGCGCACGGAGGCCGCCACCCTGGTGGCCTCGGCCCGCACCTTCTGCCCCTGGGGCGACTCGGCGGTCTCCCTGATGGCCCGCTCCACCTCGTTGGCCATGGCCTCCACAGTCGCGCGTAGATCCTCCGTGCGCTGGCGGTTCTCTGGCGTGTCGAAGGCGACGCGCAGGGCAGCGGCCAGGCTCTCGCCCAGGGCCTGGAACTGCTTTCCCACCTCGCGCCAGGCCTCGGCTGCGGTCTGGCTTGTCTTCTCTTCTTCTGTGCTCTTTGTCTCGTCGGTCATGGGGAGCCTCCTTACTGTGCTTGCCGACCGCCCGTCGCAGCGGCCGTTCTACCATTGGCTGGGTCCTGCCCTTCCAGTACCGCCGCCAACTCCGAGAGGATCATGGCCGTGGCCCCCCACACCTTGTGCGGGCCAATACAGAAGAAGGGGACGCGCAGGCGGAAGCCGCGCACCTCCCAGTCCTCCTCGGCGCGGCAGGCAGGGTCCACCAGCAGGGCCAGGGGCGTTTCGATCAGCTCATCCACCTCGACGGGATCGGGGTGAAAGACAGGACGCGTTGGCGCCAGGGCCACCAGGGGCGCAATCAGGTAGTCGCTGGTGGCCACATAGAGCGGGGTCAAGCTGGCGAGGATGTCGAGGCCATCCGTGTCTATGCCCAACTCCTCGCGGGCCTCGCGCAGGGCCGTGTTCGTCAGGTCTTCGTCGCCCTCCCTGGCTCCTCCCGGCAGGGAAATCTGCCCCTTGTGGTAGGCCACGGTCTCGGTACGTTTGGTGAGGACCAGGTGGGGGACGCCATCAACCGGATAGACCAGGATGAGGACAGCGGCTTCCTTGGGGCGGTAGCCAGGCGGCAGAGGTTCATCGCCAGGGCGCGGGCGCGGCGACATGCGCTTCTGGGCCGCCGCACCCGGCAGCGGCCGGCGCAGGGCGAGGCGGACGTGATGCAGAGTGATCTTGCTTACCACCCGACCGACACCCGCTCCCACCACCAGCGGGGCGACACATTGGCACCCACCACCTTGCGCTGGTTCGTGCCGTCGTGATTCATCATGTAGATACCCCAGGAGCCGTCTCACAAGGACGACCTACCGCAGCATCGCGCGGGACAATGCCGGGCTCTGGCTCACCGGCCCGCCGATACACGCTCCCAGTACCATCTCTCCGATACCCGCGAGGGGAAGAGCTTCACCTGGCTCGAGCCGTCGGGTCGCATGGCCCAGACTGCCCACTCGCCACCACGGCTTGAGCGGAAGAAAACCCAGTCTCCATCCACGGACCAGGTAGGAGTGCCATCGTTCTCGGGCGACGTGGTCAACTGCCGCAATCCCGTGCCGTCGGCGTTGACAATCCACACGTCCCAATTGCCTGCTCGGTCTGACGAGAATACGATTTTTCCAGTAGCGTGAGACCAGATGGGGTTTGAGTCGTTTGCATGGGTCGTGATGCGAACCTTGGCCTTGTTTGCGGGATTGACAACCATAAGCCCACAATTCGCGCCCAGGCATCCCTTGTAGACAATCCGGCCATCGGGGCCCCAGCTCGGCTGTTCGCCGTCGATGATATTGGTTTCGGTTCTGCCGCCAATGGGGATAGAGTAGATTGCGAAGGGCGGATAGCAGTTGCCGGAGATCCACTCAAAGTAGGTACATCCCCCACGCATGGCGGCATAGGCGATCGTCGTCTGGTCGGGCGACCATGTCGGCCATGCATCATTCCCGTGCGGGCTGACGCGCATCCGGCCGCTTCCATCTGGGTTCATAACGAATACTCCACCCTCGTCCCACGAGTAGAACGCCAGGCGCCGTCCATCTGGTGAGAAGACGGGCTCAGAGGCTCGTTGAGCCAACCTCCGACGGTCGGAGCTATCCACATTGGCCAAGTAGATGTCGTATTTGCCGGCCTCGCGCGGGCCTGTCCCATAGTACTCGGTGAAAGCAATTCGGCCAGAGGTGGGGCGCTCCACAGCAGATGTAGCTGGCGCCGTGGTGGGCGTCGCGACGATGACCGGCAATGCCGTTGCGGTTGCCGATGGACGGACAGGTATAACGGTTGCTGCTGGCGCTGCTGTTGTTGGAGTGGCCGCTGCTGCCGCCTTGGTGGCGGCTGGCGCTGTCGTCGCTGCCCCTGGCTGGGTAGCGGTTGGCGCGATCACGGCTTGGGTGGGTGTGAGCAGGCCGACCGTACCCGTCCTGGTGGGCGAGGCAGCCACCGTGGGTGTGGCGGTGGCGCTGCTGCCCAGGCGATCGCGCAAGGCCCAGATGCCCATGGCCAGCGCTCCACAGAACACCAGCAGGGCTATGGCGCCCAGCGCCCCAACGATGACACCGCTGACGCCGGGAAACATGCTGGGTCGGGCGGGCACCTGCGGCGGCACGGCATACCCTCCCGGCGGCGTGGGGGGATAGGTCACCGAGGGCGGAGGCGGCGTGCCCGGATAGGCCGAGGGTGGGGGCGGCGTGCCGGGATGGGCTGCGGGCGGCGGCGTCACTGAGGGTGGAGGGGGCGTCTCCGGAATGGTCGCGCCGGGTGGCGGCGTGGTGGGGGGCCGCACACCTGGCATTTCCGGCACCGTGCGCGCCCCAATGTCAGTCACAGTGCCCGGAATCAAGACATTATCTATCGCCCGGATGAGATCGGTGGTAGACTGATAGCGGTCGGCGGGGTTCTTGGCCAGGCAGGTCAGGATAATCTTCTCCACGGATTCGGGGACATCGGGATTCATCTGCCGAGGCAGCGGCAGGGGGTCGTTCATGTGCTTGAGCACCACGGCCAGTGGGGTCTCGGCACTGAAAGGCACGCGCCCGGTGACCATTTCATAGAGCACGACCCCCAGGGAGTAGATATCGCTGCGCCCATCCACGGGCAAGCCCTGACCCTGCTCGGGGGGCATGTACTCCGGTGTGCCTACGCCCACGCCGGTCTTGGTCAAGCTGACAGCTCGCTCGACCATCTTGGCGATGCCGAAGTCCGAGAGAACAGCGTCGCCCTCCTGGGTGATGAGGATGTTCGAGGGCTTGACATCGCGGTGGATGATGCCACGGTTATGGGCATAGCCCAGGGCCTCGGCCACCTGGTGCACGATGCGCAGAGCCTCCTCCACAGGCATCGGTTTGCCCAGGCGTTCGGCCAGCGTGCCGCCGGAGGCGTACTCCATGACCAGATAGGTGATTTCGCCCTCGCGCCCGAAGTCGAAGACCTGGAGGATATTGTGGTGGCGCAGGCGGGCCACGGCTTGTGCTTCCTGGTGGAACCTCTCGTAGAAGGTGGGGTCGTGGGCGAAGTATTCCGGCAGCACCTTGACCGCCACGTGACGGTCCAGACCGGGATGGTAGGCCTTGTACACGGTGGCCATGCCGCCGCGCCCCAATTGTTCGATGATGCGATAACTGCCAAGTGTGCGTCCAATCAGGCTGTCCATGATAGTTACACCTTTCCTTGGGTCACAGACTCCGGCTAGCCAGTGATTCCATCATGCGGCCTCCGCCGCTTGCAGAGCTATTCTGTACCAGCTCATGATGGAGAGGACATCCTACGTCGTATCCTTCGTCCGCTGCACCACCAATACCAGGCCGAGGAGTACGGCTGTGATGAATCCCAAGATGCTCCAGTGTCGCTTAAGGTTCACATTGAGCATATCGCCGAAGTCTTCGTAGATCTTCTTGATGTGCCCTTCGGCCTCGTTGATGGCCTTGTCGTGCTGAGCCTTCCAGTCCTGGTAGCGGACGCGCCATTTCTCCATCTCGTCCTGATACGTCTTCGCCGCCTTCTGGTAGTTGTCTATGTCTACCTGGAACTTCTCCATCGCCTTCTGGTAGGTATCCATGGCCTGCTGGTAGAGGCGCTGGGCCTCCGCTGACTGGACGGCGGGAGGCGTTGGCCGTGCTGGTTGAGGCGGCGGGTCGCCGGGGGCCGTGGGCTGGGGCGGTTCCGGCTGGTCTACGGCCGGATTGTAGAGATCACCCAGGCCGGGGAACGCGCAGGTCTTGAAGATGTTGGGGCCCATGCAGGTACACTTAGCCTTGTCCTTCTCGGTCAAGGCGTCCCGCTGAGTTTTGGTCAACTGCCAGCACGGGTCTTTGGCCACGTCCACGCCGAGCTTACTGATGGTGACCAGAGATTCGAAGCCCCACTTAGTCGTGGTGATGTAGCTCATGATCTTGCCGGCGGCGCCAAAGGTGCTCAGGGGCATCATGGCCCCGGCAAACATGAACTGGGGCACCAGCACCAGGATCAGGAGCAGGGGCGCGACGTTCTGGTTGGGCGCAACCGCCGAGATGAGCAGGCCCAAGGACATGCCCGACAGCGTGGCCAGAAACAGGGTCACAAAGACGTTGGCGGCTGTATTGGCGGTGTCGGGCCAGCCGATGGCCAGCCTCTTGGTGATGATAAACACCACGGCCTGGTAGAGCGCCAGCAGGACACCGATCCACACTTTAGAGAGAACATAGGGAACGATCTTCAGCGTGACCATACGCTCGCGGCGGTAGATGTCGGCTTCTTTGACGATTTCGCGCATGGAGGCGACCGCGCCCACCAGGATACAGATGAGGGACAGGAGGAACATCATGACGATGCCCTGGGTGGCGTTGCCGCCTAGCACTTTGAAGGGACTCTCCTTCCACATGACCAGGTCCATCACGCCGATGAGGGGAGCGATGGCAAGCATCAGGGCCAAGCTGGCCTTATCCCGCAGCAGGATGGCCAGGCTGCGCTTGGAAAGGATCTCCAGTTGACGCAGGGATGACACGCGCTTGGTGCCCGCCCCTGGAGCCTGCCTGGCCACGGCGCCATAGGAAGCGGCCGGTGCCGCGGCGGCTGCGCTCTCCCTCAGCCGCGTATCCACGTAGGCATGATGCTGCGACGACTGGCGATAGCGGTTGGCCCACTCGACGGGCGATGACTCGTGCTCCAGCTTGGTGTAAATCTGGTCGAAGTCTTGGACGCCGAAGTACTTGAGGGCCTCGGCCGGCGGGCCGTAGTAGGCCAGGTTGCCGCCCTTGGCCAGGAAGACCACCTGGTCGCAGAGCATGACGTTCTTGGTGGCGTGGGTGACCAGCATGATGATGCGCCCCTGATCGGCCAGGCGAGCCAGGAGCTGCATCAAGGCGTGTTCGGTGCCTGGGTCCAGGCCGGACGTGGCCTCGTCCAGGTAGAAGAGGCTGGGCCGGGTGAGCAGTTCGGCGCCGATGGAGACACGCTTGCGCTGGCCACCGCTCAGCCGGTTGATCGCTCTGTCCTTGGCCGCCACCATGTCCAGGTCGCCCAGAACCTCCATGATGCGCTTCTGCCGCTCGCTGCTGCTAGTATCGGCGGGCATGCGCAGTTGCGCCGCGAAGTCGAGCGCCTGGTAGACGGATAGCTCCCTGTGAATAATATCCTCCTGGGGAACATAGCCCAGTTGGGTGCGGTAGGCGTCGAAGTTCTGGTAGAGGTTCACGCCATTGACCAGGACGGCGCCATCGGTGGCGGGACGAAAGCCGTTGAGGGCGTCCAGCAAGGTAGACTTGCCGGCGCCGCTGACGCCGACGATGGCCACGAACTCCTTGGGGGCGATGCTCAGGCTGATGTCGTTGAGCAGGACGAAGCCCTTGCCCACCACTTTGCGGATGTGGACGGCGTCCACGCGCATGTTGCCCGCTTCGTCCGCCGAGGCGATGGCCGCGCCGTCGAAGACGATCTTGTAGCTGGCGATGCGGATCTCGTCGCCGACATTCAGCGGCCGCTGCACCTCGACCCGCTGGCCGTTGACGTAGGTGCCGTTGGTGCTCTTCAGGTCGAAGAGGACGTAGGTGCCATCCGCCTGGCGGATCTGGGCATGGAGACGGGAGACGGCGAGGTTGTCAAGGACCAGGTCGCAGGATGGGTCGCGGCCCAGGGTGAGGACCGGCTTGTCCAGGCGCACGCGCTCCACACGGGCGGCGGGCGCCGACGGGGCAAAGGCGACGGACACCGTCGCCCCCGGCGGCGGGGCATAGACGGCGGCACGCTGGGTAACGGCAATAGGTACCTGCAGGGTGATGGTCGCCGGCCCAATGGCGAAGGCTGTGCCGGGGGCAAGCTCCTGCTCGGTGATGCGCTGGCCCGCCACCCAGGTGCCGTTGACGCTGTTCAGGTCGGTGAGGACGTAGCGGCCAGCCTGGATTGAGAGCCTGGCGTGGTGGCGCGACACCCGCGGGTCAGCCACCACTACGTCGTTGTCCGGCGCCCGGCCAAAGGAGATGGTGTCCTTCTCCAGGGCGACCTCTGCCGGTTGCTCCCCCTCGCGCCGGATGATGAGCTTCCCCAGATCAGCCATGGTCAGCTCCTTGTGGAGGATCTCTACTCATTTGCGGCGGGCATCATGGCCGCCCTACCACTGCGCAGTCCGCCACCCGCGGGGGCGGCGATTCAAACCGCACCAACAACCTCGCAAAGCCTGCCTCCGCAGGCTCCTACAGTCGCCGAAGGGCGACTTTGCGTCCCTGTTGCAGCGACTTGCAGTCGCCCAGGCTAGCGCCCAACGCCCTCCGTTGTTATGCGGCTAACTGCTAGCGTATGCCCGCTCTACGCAACATGCCGCTCGACCAGCTCGTAGCGCAAGCGCCGCTGGACGTCCCCATCGCCGAAGAGGGCGCCGTGCCGCTGGCGGACAGGATGAATATCCGCACCCTCCAGCACGGCGGATTCCTCGGGCACCGTGCCGTCGCCCGTCGGCGCTTCCTCGAAACGCACCATCTGCAGGCCCGCCGCGCCATGATCCACGATCACCTTGCTCGTGGTCGGCTGCCCATAGCCAAAGATACACAGAGTAGGCACCGTGGGACGCGGACTGAGGGCGGCGAAGAACTCGACGGCCCCTTTCAGGAACATCCGCCGCTCGGGCGCCAGCCACGAGTCATCGGCTAGGATGTCAACGGGCTGTCCCCGCACATCGAAGACGCAGGGATAGCGCGGGAACACCTGATAAGTGGACGGCGCGCTGAGAACCAGCATGCGCACTTTTTCGCGGGCTATGCCGAAGGGCGTGACGCCCGGCCCGGGCAGAACAGGGGGCAGCCCTTTCGGTGATCCCACATGGGGCGTGCCCATAGCGACGAGGCGTTCCACATGTTCGTGGCCGCCCAACTGGTCAATGAAATAGCGGCTGACGAGGCCGCCCATGCTGTGGGCGAGAATCGTGACGGGGCCGTGTCCCATGTTCTTGCGCCAGGCCACGATGGCCGACGCGAATTGCTTGGCCGTGACCCGATTGTCCTGACGCCAATCGTAGGGGAACTCCAGCAGGTCTATGCCCAGGCGGTAACCCAAGTCCGCTTCCAGATAGCGGGTCAGCAGGCTATACGAGTCTATCTTGATCAGGTGCGGCACAACGATGGTCTCATGAATGACGCCGGTGACCTCCACCGCACCGCCGGACGGTAAGATAGCGAGAGGGTTTTGGATGAGGTACGGATAGTTGGGCCAGAGGACGAGGCTGCCCCGCCGTAGCTCGGAACCCATGAAGCCTGGAATGAGCACCACGGGGCGCCGGACGCCACGCCGCGGGGGACGCCGTGCAGGGGGCGGGGCAGGCGGCGCCCCAGCCCGAAAGACGATCTGTGCTTGGCCAATGGCAATCAGGTCTCCGTCCTTCAAGGTATGGGGGGCAGTGATGCGCTGGCCGTTGACCAGGGTGCCGTTGGTGCTGCCCATGTCCACCAAGACGTAGTTGCCGTTCTCCTGGCGCACCTCGGCGTGGCGGCGCGAAGCTTTCTGGGATGCCAGAACCACCTGACAGGCGGCTCCGCGGCCAATGACGGTGGGTGCCTGGCCAAGGGTGACATCGCGGGTTGCGCCAGACTCGCGCACGATCAGGCGTGGCGTTGTCTGATCGGCGAGGACGACCTGGAAGGTGGCATCTTGCCGGCTGGCTTCCCGTGCCACCTCGGGCGAGACGTCCAACAGGGTGTGGGTCAGGGTGGCCTGGAGGGCAGCCTGCTCCACCGCTGGATCGCCCGCCACGGTGAGGTCTACAATGGTATGCTCGCCCGTCTCCTCAGGGCGAGGAGCCTCGAAGCGGAAGCGCACGTCACCCAGGCAGATGAGGTCGCCGGACTGGAGCAGACGGGTGGTTACGGGTTCCCCGTTGACCGTGGTGCCGAAGGTGCTTCCCAGGTCTTCGAGGAGCACGCCGTCGGGGGTAGCGGTGAGGCGCGCGTGGTGGCGGGAGAGCTTAGGGCTGGGAAGGATGATGTCATTGTCAGCAGCCCTGCCGACGGTGACCGCGCCCTTCTCCAGCAGGTACTCTCGTTCATCGCCGGCTGAGATGACCAGGAGCAGCTTGCCGTGGGCCATGGAGCAACCACCCTCATGCCATGGACTGTGGAGGCACGGATCGTGTGTGAGCCTGGAAGCAACGTGATTGTAGCATAGCGTGCCAGGCATGTCAAACATGACCCTTGACAGCAAACACCGCGTGCGCTATGCTGGCGGCGATGGAGAGCGCGCTCACGACCACGGCGATGCGCGACCGGCTACTCATGATCTACCAACGGCTGCTCGCCCACTTCGGCCCGCAGCATTGGTGGCCGGGCGACACCGCCTTCGAGGTCATCATTGGCGCCATCCTCACCCAATCCACCAATTGGGTGAACGTGGACAAGGCCCTGGACAATCTCAAGCGGGCCGCTGTCCTCGACCCGCGCCGCATGGCTGCTCTGCCCGCCGAGCATCTGGCCGAGCTGATTCGCCCGTCGGGCTACTACCACCAGAAGGCGCGCAAGATCCGCTCCTTTCTTGATCTCCTGATCAAGGAGTACAATGGCGACCTGGATCGGCTGCTGACCCTGGAGACGACCGAACTGCGGCGCGTCCTCCTGGCTACCCACGGCATCGGCCCAGAGACTGCCGACTCGATCATCCTCTACGCTGCCGGCAAGCCGCTGTTCGTAGTGGACGCCTACACTCGCCGTATCTTCGCTCGCCTAGGCCTGTGCCCACCCGTTGGCCGCTATCAGGACCTGCAAGCGTTCTTCATGGCTCATCTGCCGCCCGATGCGCCCTTGTTCAACGAGTATCATGCCCTCCTGGTGCGTCTGGGCAAGCTGGTGTGCAGAAAACGCCAGCCTTCCTGCGACGCCTGCCCGCTACGGGACCTCTGCCCCACCGGGCAACAGATGCCATCACAGATGCCTCTGCATCTGGTATAATATACCACAGAACACCACGAAGGCTGGAAGACACAAAGCAATCCTCTGTGACTCCGTGTCTTGGTGGTGAGGGCCTAGTCGCCTGTCAGCCTTTATCTGTTAGTTTGCCGGAAACCCCGCCCCAGGGTGCATGGTGCATCGCCCCTCACCCTGACCCTCTCCCCGATGGGGCGAGGGAGGAAGCGGTCCTCTCTCCCTACCAGGGAGAGGGGTGGGGTGAGGGTGGATACTGGATCATGCGCAGGATCATCCGAATGAATGACGATTGACGGAGCATAGCTTCATGGGAAGGAGGGAGCCATGCGCCTGGTGCTTGCGATCGTGCAGAGTGTTGACAGCGGCCGCTTGACCGATGCTCTGGTAGCGGAGGGCTTCCGTGCCACGCATATCAACACAGTGGGCGGGTTTCTTCACGAGCCTAATGTGACGATGCTCGTGGTCACGGAAGATGAGCGGGTGGCGCGGGTGCTGACGCTGATCCGCGAGAACTGCCAGGCACGCCGGCGGTTTGTCAACGCCGCTCCCTTGTCAGTGGAGACGATTGGCGTCCCTGCGGCCATGGCTGTTCCCATCGAGGTCATTGTTGGCGGGGCGACGGTCTTTGTGCTGCCCGTGCGCCATTTCGCTCGCCTGGGTAGCCCGGAGGGTTTCGTCCCGTCGGGCCTGGCTGGCGAGCAGACCCAGCTCGTCCTGGCCGTCGTGCACGCTGAGGATGCGACGGCGGTGAGCAGCGTCCTGGTCAAGTCTGGCTATCGGCTCACCCGCATGAACACGGTGGGCGGCTTTCTCAGAAAGGGCAACGCCACCCTCCTCATCGGCGTGCCGGCCGCGCGGGTGGACCATGTTCTGGGTCTCATCCATTCCGCTTGTCGCCAGCGGGGCGAGCCGCGGCCCGCCCGCTCAGGCATCCCCATGTACGCCGCTACCGTGTTCGTGCTGGAGGCGGAGAGGCTGGAACACGCGTAGGGGCGCACGCCATCGTGCCCCTACGTCAAGGTGAATGAAAGGAGCCACCCTCAACGGGTGGCTCTTCGACTCTTGCGAGTTATGGTAGCGCATACCGGATTCGAACCGGTGATCTCCTCCTTGAGAGGGAGGTGTCCTGGGCCGCTAGACGAATGCGCCATCTCTGCCTCCCCGGCCCTGTCTGGGGAGGCAGCGTGATTCTAGCATATCGGCTCATCCCTGTCAAGGCGGCGCGTTCCTCGACTCGGTTGCACAATGTGTTGCTGGCTGCGTGAGGTTGATTGCATTCCCCATTGGGGGTGCATCCTGGGGCTTGCGGGCGGGCATTTTGCGCCGACAAGGGGGCCATTTCACGGCATCCGTCCCCATTTGCCCAGTGGCGTGAAAGTCAGCAACACAAGATAGAACCGAGTGAAGGAACGCGTGCTGTTGACAAAACCCATGAATGGTGGTATAATCCGCTTGAAAGAATGTTCATGACATTTGTGCAACCATGGTGAAACGGGACGACCTGCAATTGCTCCTGGAAGTCAGCCGCCTCTACTACGAGGACGACCAGACTCAGGAGATGATCGCGCAGTCCCTCAGCCTGTCCCGGCCCAAGGTGTCCCGGCTCCTGCATCAGGCCAGGGAGGAAGGCATCGTCCAGATCAGCATCCATGATCCCTTCGCCACGGACGATAATCTGGCAGGGGAGCTTGTCCGCACCTTTGAGTTGCAGGCCGCCGTGGTTGTGCCTGCGGGCCTGGGCAGCCAGCCTGTCCTCAGGCGCCGTCTGGGCCTGGCCGCTGCTCGCTATCTCGAACAGACGCTGCGCGATGGTGATGTTATCGGCATCGGCTGGGGGCGCACGCTCCACGAGGTGGTGGGGGCTCTGGAGGGCAGGCACCGAAGCATCCGCTTGCATGTTCTCCCGCTCATCGGGGGGCTTGGCCAGGTGTCCCCATCCTTCCAGGTGAACGAATTGGCGCGGCGACTGGCCACCGCCTTTGGCGGAACGTGGCAGTGCCTCTATGCCCCTGCCATCCTGGAGAGCCAGGAGGCCCTGGCGGTCATGACTGCCCAGCCCGATGTGAAACAGATCGTAGAAGCCTGGGACAGCCTGAGAATCGCCTTGGTTGGCATCGGCAATACGGACTTTCACAGCGAGGTGCGGGTGCTCTTTGTGGATTACGTGGCGCCAGAGGCTCAGAGGGAACTAGGGGCGGCGGGGGCCGTGGGTGATCTCTGCGTCCGCTTCTTCGATCAAAGCGGCCGTCCCTGCCCACCAGCCGTGCCTGCCGTTCTGGGCATAGACCTGCCTCGGCTCCGTAGGATCGAGCATGTTATTGCTGTGGCTGGCGGCGCGGATAAGGTAGATGCGATCCTGGGTGCTCTGCGGGGCGGATATGTTCGTGCGCTTGTGACTGATGCCGTGGCAGCCCAAGGTATCCTGCAACGGGTGATAGCTGGAGGGCAGCCATGACAGGACCGGGTCGCCTGGGTCTCATCGTGAATCCCCAGGCCGGCAGCGGATGGGCTGTCAACGCGAGAGTTGCCCGCCAGGTGGTAGAGGCGTTGCAGCCAGCCGTTGTGCTCGTCGGGCCGGGTGACATGGGCGAGAAAGCCCTGGAGGGTCTGAGTGCTCCGCGGCATTTCGTGAACTACGCTCCAGCCCAGGGCCGAATGCGGACACCTGCTCTTGTCGAGGGCATGATCGCTCACGGAGTGGACATCATCGCCGTTGTCGGCGGCGATGGCACGATGGCGGACGTAGCCTTTGCCCTCTTCCGTGCTGGCAGCACGCTGCCTATCCTGGGTGTCGGCGTCGGCTCTGCCAATGTGGGCGGTCTGGTAACGGTCCAGGGGCGAGAGGCAGCACGGCTGGCAGGAGCACATCTCCAGCCTATCGCCCTCGACGCCTTGCTGGCTGGAGCCAACGGTGAGATCCTAGGCATCGCCTTCAACGATGTGGTGATCAGCACTACGGTGCTGGCAACTATTGACGGCGAGCTAACAGAAGTGCTCGTGGGCCCCAAGGAACAGGGCGAGAACATCCCTGGCCGTTCTGAGCCGGTCTGGACCTCCGCTACACGCGTGTGGCGTGAATCGCCGCGGGGTTCTGTCACCGTGGCCGCTGGCGATCAGGTGGGCACAATGATCTGTGGCTTTGCTGATCAGCGTTTCTTCGGCAAAGCCATCGCCGGCCAGGTGTGCCTGACGTCCCATGTAGGATTGCCGGCTGGTTGCCTGGTGGGCAGCCAGCCTCTAGTGCGGATGGTGGTGGGGCCTGGCGAGCTAGTGAGAGACGAGCCTTTCATCTCCCACTATGTGAGCTTTGGCGAGGACGACACGATCAAGGCCAGCGGTTTCCGGTCGGGAGTTGCCCTGTGCGCCGATGGCAATCCGCTGAAGTTGCTGAGCGGCGACGATGTCGTGGTCGTCAGCGTGCGCCGACGCTGCACCGTCGCCCTGCGCCTGACGTGACACTTTGCGCCGAAAGGGAGCATACTGCAGTGAAGCTGTGGCGCTACTACGGCCTGCACAGACTGGTGATGGAGGAAGACATCGCTCCGCAACCTGGGCCGGGCGATGTGGTGATTCGCGTTGTGGCATGCGGCATTTGTGCCACCGACCTCAAGACATACAACCGTGGGCACGCCCTCATTTCGGCGGGGGCTGTTCTTGGGCATGAGGTAGTCGGCACCATCGCCCAGGTGGGCGCGGATGGTTCGGGCTGGCAGCCCGGAGAGCGGGTGGCTGTGGCGCCGTATGTCGCCTGCGGGACGTGCTATTTCTGCCAGCGGGGGCGCTTTACTCTTTGTGAACACCTCTTTGACAGCGCCCTTGAGCCTGGCGGCTTCGTCGAATACGCGCGGGTGCCGGCCCTTCTCGTCCAACATGGGATGCACCGCCTGCCTGGTACCGTGGACGATGCAGTCGGAACGCTGGCCGAACCGCTGGCATGCTGTATCCACGCTATGGATGCCATGGCGTTGGCATCTGGCTGTTCTCTCCTGATTATCGGTGATGGGCCTATGGGGCTGCTCCAGGCTGAACTCGCACGTACCCTGGGTGTCAGTCCTATTATCGTGAGCGGTGCCACGCCCTTCCGTCTAGACCGGGCACAACGTGCCGCTGACGTCATACTCAATGGCCCAACGGTGAATCTGGCGGATGAGGTGAGGAGGCTCACCGGCGGTTATGGGGTGGACGCGGTGATCGTCTCAGTTCCTGAGCCCCGCCTGGTTCAGGATGCCATGGCTGTCGTGGCGCGGGGTGGCGTGATCAACCTGTTTGCAGGGTTACCGTCGCAGACAGAGCTCACCGTGGAGGCCTACCGTCTGCATTATGATGAGGTGCGCCTATTTGGGACCTTCGGCTTCGGCCCCGATGATTTCCGTCGGGCCGTGGAGATGCTGGGTAGCCAGGCGGTGCACGTGGACGGCATCGTGACCAAGACCGTGCCCTTTGCGGAGTTGGCACAGGCTTTCGAGAATGCCTCCCCAGAGCGCAGCATCAAGAGTGTTGCTGTCATGTGATGATGGATGAGCTTGTGCGCAAAGCCTACGGCTGTCTGGCAGGGCTGGCCTTGGGCGATGCTTTGGGCCTGCCCACCGAGATGCTGACGCGAGAGACCATCTCCGCCTGGTACGGTGAGATCCGCGGGCTGACGGCCGTTGCTCCAGGGCACCCGCACCACCGGCTGCCTCGTGGCGCGGTGAGCGATGACACGGATCAGACCCTCATCATTGCCCGGCTTCTGGCTGAGGATCACGAGATTCGCCCTACGCGTTTAGCACAGGAGTTGATCGCGTGGGGTAAGACGCCCCGGGTGCGCGAGAACAACTTTATGGGCAGGGCGACCTGCCAAGCCCTGGCTGCTCTGGAAGCCGGAGCGCCGGTGGAGTCTGCTGGCCGCGGCGAGACGATTGGTGCGGCCATGCGCATTGCGCCGGTGGCCCTGGCGTGCGGGACGCAAGAGAGGCTGATCGAGCAGGTGGTCGCCGCCTGCATGCCGACCCACTATACGCGGGCGGCCATCAGTGGGGCCATGGCTATTGCTTTCGGCGTATGGGCAGCCCTCGAAGCAGAGGCAACGCCCGCGACGATGGTGGAAGCGGGGTGCCAGGGCGCCGCCATCGGCCAGACATACGGGGCATGGAGCTGGACGCCACCTCTTGGCAAACGCATCCGCTGGGCCGTGCGAGCAGTGCAGGCCATGTCCCTATCCCAAGCGGCGGCGTTCGCCTATGATGCCATCGGGACGGGTGAAGCACCGTGGGAGTTGGTGACGGCAGCTTTTGTCCTGGTCCACGCGTCTGGGGCAGACCCCATGCCAGCCATCCTGGCGGCGGCGAACATGGGCGGCGACACGGACACGCTGGCGGCTATGGTGGGAGCATTGGTCGGGGCATTACGCGGCGTGGATGCCCTGGATCAGGACATGTTGGCTGAAGTCTGCCGGGTGAATGGTCTCGATCTGCTGCCCTTGGCCCGGCAGCTGGTAGAACTGCGGTCACGGAGACACCTATGAGTCAGGCTGCTGTGACGGCAAACAAGGGATGGGTTGAAGGGGTACGCTACTGGCTGCACCCCCGGCGGCGTGGGGAGATGGTGCCGAGCCTCGCCATGCTAGCGCCATCGCTGATCGTCTTATTGATATTTGTCATTTTGCCTGTTGCCATGGCCTTCGGCCTGAGCCTGACCAAGTGGGAACTGCGATCCACTGAGCAGACGTTCATTGGCCTGGAGAACTACCGCGATATTCTCACCTCGAAGGACTTCTGGCGCGTGCTCAAGAATACGGTGTACTTCACCGTGCTCAAGCTGCCCGCGGACATGGTTCTGGCGCTGGCTGTGGCATTACTCCTGAACCGGCCCCTGCGTGGCCTGTCCTTGTATCGCATGGCCTTTTTTCTGCCCGTGGTGACCTCGGCGGTGGCGGTGAGTGCTATATGGTTGTGGATCTATCAGCCTACCTTTGGGCTGGCCAACGCAATGCTCAAGGCCCTTCATCTGCCGCCGCAGACCTGGCTCAGCGATCCCAAGATGGCCATGCCAGCCGTTGTGGTCATGTCCTTGTGGAAGGGCCTGGGGTACAACGTGGTGATCTTTCTGGCCGGCTTGCAGAATATCTCCAGCATCTACCACGAGGCGGCCCAGATTGACGGGGCCAATTCCTGGCAACGCTTCCGCCACATCACCTGGCCGTTGCTCTCGCCGGTAACCTACTTCGTCCTGGTCATTGGCATCATCAATTCGTTCAAGGTTTTTACCCAGATTCATGTCATGACGCCAACAGGCGGGCCTTTGGGGTCAACGGAGGTCCTGGTGTTCTATCTCTGGCAGCAGGCGTTCCAAAGCTTCAAGTTTGGGCGGGCAGCAGCGGTTGCCTTCATCCTGTTTGCCATCGTCCTGGTGATCACCGCCGTGCAGCGCCAGATCATCGAGCCGCGGGTGCACTATGAATAGAAAGATCGGCCATCTGGTTCTTCATACTTTCCTTATCATATCGAGCTTTCTGATGATCGCCCCCTTCCTGTGGATGATTGCCACATCCCTCAAGGGGCCCGAGGAGATCTATGTCTACCCGCCGCGCTGGATTCCAGAGCAAGTTCACTGGGAGAACTTCGCCCGGGCCTGGAAGGCGGCCCCCTTTGGCCGCTTCTACTTGAACAGCATCCTGGTCACGGTTATCATTACAGCGGCCCAAGTGGCAACAGCCGCGCTGGCGGCTTACGTCTTCGCCCGGCTCAAGTTCCCCGGCCGCAACGTCATCTTCTACATGTATGTGGCGACGCTGATCATTCCCCTCCAGGTGACCATGGTGCCCCTCTACCTTATCCTGAACAGCCTGGGCTGGCTGAACACCTATCAGGGCCTGACGATTCCCTTCTTCGCCAACGCCTTCACCGTTTTCTTTCTGCGGCAGTTCTTCCTGACCATCCCCCAGGAGCTGGAGGATGCGGCACGCATTGACGGCTGTGGGCGGCTGCGCTTCCTCTGGCAGATCATGATTCCTCTGTCACGGCCAGCGCTGGCGACTATTGCCCTCTTCGTCTTCCTGAGCCACTGGGACGACTATCTCTGGCCGCTGATCGTGACCCACTCGACCAACATGCGCACCTTGCCCATTGGACTACGCTATTTCGTGAGTGAGGCGGGCAGCCAATACCACTACATGATGGCGGCCGCCCTGATGAGCGTGGCCCCTGTGCTTCTGGTCTTCTTCGCCGCCCAGAAGCAGTTTATTGAGGGTATCTCGTTGACCGGTCTGAAAGGATGAAAGGAGGAAAAACAGATGAAGCGCGTGTCTTATCTTGCCCTGGTCGTCACCATTGTCCTGGGGCTGGTGCTGGCTGGCTGTGGGGCGACCCCCACGCCAACGGCGACGCCGGCACCCAAACCGACGGCGGCCCCACCTACCCCCACCAAGGCGCCATCCCCACCACCAGCAAAGGTGAAGATCACCTTTTGGTATGCCCTAGGAGGGACTCACGGTGAGCTGTTCCGCACCATGGTGGAGGAGTTCAACAAGAGCCAAGGCGCGGTCGAGGTCGAGGCAACGTACACCGGCAGCTATGCCGACACAGCCCAGAAGGTGACGGCGGCCCTCGAGTCTAAGACCTTACCCAACGGTGGCGTCATCGCTGCCGCTCCACTCTTCACCGGTCGGGAGAACAACTACAAGGTCCTGGAGTACATGACAGGCCCTGACGGCCTGGACAAGGACGACTTCTGGCCCGTCCTCTGGGACTACAATGTCTATGGCGGCAAGATAGCATCCCTGCCCTTCAACAACAGCACGCCTGTCATGTTCTATAACAAGGACCTGATGAAGAAGGCTGGCCTCGATCCCGCCAAGCCACCGCAGACATGGGAGGAGCTCAAGAGCGCCGGCATCCAGGTTCGGGACAAGCTGGGCGGCGAAGGGGTCATCCCCATCAACTTCGATAGCCCCGACTGGATGCTCAAGGCGTTCATCCTGCAGAATGGTGGCAAGATCACGAATGCCGACGCCACCGATGTCGCCTTCGCCTCGCCCGAAGGCTACGGGGCGATGACCTTCTGGAAGAGCCTGATAGATGAGAAGCTCATGCCGCCGGCGCAGCACAAGGGTGTGTCCGACGTCTTCATCGCTGGCAAGGTGGCCTTCCTGTACTCATCAACAGGTAATGTAGGAAAGGTCATCTCCGGCGCCAAGTTCGACTGGGGTACCGCTTTCCTGCCCAAGAACAAGAAGTATGCCGTGACCGTGGGTGGCGCCGCCCTGGCCCTCTTCCCTTCGACGCCTGAGAAGGAAAAGGCCACCTGGACATTCTTGAAATGGATTATGAACAAAGAGAACGTCATCAGATGGACGGTCAAGACCGGCTACGTGCCCGTCCGCAAGTCAGCCCTGAACTCGCCCGAGATGCAGAAGCTGTTCGCTGACCAGCCCCAATACCGGGCCGGCTTCGAGCAGTTGCAATACGGCGAGACCTATCCCCACTTCTGGGAGATGGGGCTGATGGACAGCGAGCTGGCGAAGGCCATCGAGAAGATGGAGCTCGGCCAGGCCACCCCCAAGGATGCTCTCGATCAGGCGGCGGAGGCCATGCGCAAGGAAATGAAGAAGTAGTACTCCGTTGAGGAGGGTTGCACATGCTGGAGCTGCCGTCTGCACCTGGCGGCAGCTCCAGATGCATGGGGAGCGTTTGCGATGGCGTATCGGCCTTGGTTCGGCGTTAGCACAGCGGCTTTCTTCCCTTGGGACCTGCGGACGATCAGCGATATTCTGCACGCCCAGCCTCTGCCCCATGTGGAGCTAATGCCTCAGGCTCCTCAGGAGTGCAACCCTGCCTTTGCTGGAACCCTGCGGAGACTCCTCGGCGACAGCCTACGGGTTTCATCCATTCACTTTCCCCTCATACTGCATCATTTCCTGGCTGATCCGTATCCCGCCGCCCGCAGCTACGCCAGGCAGCTGTGCCGCAGCTTGGCCGATCTGGCAGGCGCGCTTGACTCCCACACCATCATCGTCCACGGGTCGCCCAAAGATATGACCAGAGCAGACTTCGTCGCCGTGAGCCGAGAAAACATCGGCTATCTGGCCGACCGCTGCCACGGGCACGGTGTTGCGGTCGCCTTGGAGAACACACCCGAGGGGGCCACCAGCACGGTAGAGCAACTCCGCACATGGCTTAGCACCATCAATCGCCCGAGCCTGGCCACGTGCCTGGATGTGGGACACGCTCATCGCGCCGGCCTCGACCCTGTGCTCATGGCGCACGAGCTGCCCCACCTTGACCATGTTCACGTCCATGGCTTCCATCCGCAGCATGGCGATCATCGCCTGCTGCAAGAAGGAATCGTGAATTGGCAGGCGGTCGCGGAGGCACTCGCCAGGCGCGGTTTCGTTGGGGGGATTGTCATCGAACTGAAGCCGGAGACGCTGGGCGCCGACCCCAAAGAGACCCTGCGTCAGAACGCGGCGTTTCTGGTCCAGACATTCGGCGGCGGAAGGTAGTGGGCCGCGCTTTGTCGTGATGTTCCGGTAGAGACGCCCCGACGGGG
>DAOUCN010000291.1:0-3191 GCA_034431995.1 Chloroflexota bacterium
ACCACGTCGTTGCTGAGCGCGTTTGCCACGGCCAGATCCGCCAGCCCGTCGCCATTGAAGTCACCCATGGCAACAGATGTGGGGTCGCCTCCCACAGCATACCTGGTCTGTGCGGCAAAAGTCCCGTCTCCCAGACCCAGCAGGATGCTTACATCGTCAGCGCCGGAGTTTGCCACAGCAAGGTCAGCCCGCCCATCGCCATTGAAGTCGCCCACAGTAACAGATCTGGGGTCATCTCCTGCAGCATACCTGGCCTGAGGGGCAAGAGTCCCGCCTCCCATGCCCAGCAGGATGCTTACGTCGTCACTGCGGTAGTTTGTCACAGCCAGGTCAGCCCGTCCGTCACCGTTGAAGTCGCCGACGGCAACAGATGAGGGCTCGTCGCCAACAGGGCGCCTGTCCCAGAAGGCGAAAGTCCCACCAGGCCAGCCACGGAGAATAACCACGTCGTTGCTGAGCGCGTTTGCCACGGCCAGATCCGCCAGCCCGTCGCCATTGAAGTTGCCCACGGCAACAGATGAGGGGCGGTTTACGACAAGACACGTGCTCTGAGGAGTGAAACTCCCGTCCCAGAGAGCGAGCAGGATGATCACATCGTCAGTGTAGAAGTTCGACACGGCCAGGTCGGCCTGCCCGTCGGTGTTGAAGTCGCACACGGCAACAGATTCCGGGCCGTCTCCCGCAGCACACCTGCTCTGCGGGGCGAAAGTGCCATCTCCCAGGTTCAGGAGGATGCTCAGGTCGTCGGTGAGGTAGTTCGCCACGACCAGGTCCGCCCGCCCGTCGCCATTGAAGTCGCCCACAGCAACGGATCTTGGGCCATCTCCTGCAAAATACCTGGCCTGGGGGGCAAAAGCCCCGTCTCCCAGACCAAGCAGAATGCTCACGTCGTCACTGCCAAAGTTGGCCACGGCCAGGTCGGCCCGGCCGTCACCATTGAAGTCACCCACGACAACAGATGAGGGCTCGTCTCCCGCAGCACACCTGCTCTGCGGGTCGAAAGTGCCATCTCCCAGGTTCAGGAGGATGCTCAGGTCGTCGCTGCTGTAGTTTGCCACGGCCAGGTCAGCCCGACCGTCGCCATTGAAGTCGCCCACGGCAACAGATCCTGGGCCATCTCCTGCAGCATACCTGGCCTGTGAAGCAAAAGCCCCTTCTCCCAGACCCAGCAGGATGCTTACTTCGTTGCCATCGTCATTCGCCACGGCCAAGTCAGCCTGACCATCGCCGTTGAAGTCATCCACGGCAAGAGATCTGGGCCCCTCTCCCACAGCATACCTGCTCTGCGGGGCGAAAGTGCCATCTCCCAGGTTCAGGAGGATGCTCACGTCATCGCTGCTGTAGTTTGCCACAGCCAGGTCAGCCTGCCCGTCGCCATTGAAGTCGCCCACGGCAACAGATTGCGGGCCCGTTCCTGCACCATACCTGCCCATCGGGGAAAAGAAACCGTATCCCTCGCCCAGCAGGATGCTCACATCGTCCCTGCCCCCGTTCGCTACGGCCAGATCCGCCACCCCGTCAGCATTGAAGTCGCCTACGGCAACAGATCTGGGATAGTCTGTCGTGGCGTGCGTGCTCCGGACGGCAAAAGTACCATCCCCCAGGCCCAGCAGGATGCGCACATCGTCGCCATCGTCGTTGCCCACGACCAGGTCAGCCCGACCATCGCCGTTGAAGTCACCCATAACGATAGCTCTCGGGCAGGTTCCCAGAGCATAGCTGCTCTGCGGGGCAAGAGTCCCATCCCCCAGGCTCAGCAGGATGCTCACGTCGTAGCTGAGCTCGTTTACCACGGCCAGGTCGGCTGCCCCGTCGGCATTGAAGTCGCCCACGACCAGAGACTGGGGTAGCTCTCCAACAGGGTACCTGGCTTGGGTACCAAAGCTCCCATCCCCCAGGCCCAGCAGGATGCTCACGTCTCCGCTCCTGTTCGCCACGGCCAGGTCAGCCAGTCCGTCTCTGTTGAAGTCGCCCACGCCAACAGATCTGGGCTGTTCTCCAGCAGCATACCTGCTCTGGGCGCCAAAGGTGCCATCCCCCAGGCCGAGCAGAATGCCCACATCATTGCTGACCGTGTTTGCGACAGCCAGATCCGCCTGCCCGTCGCCGTCGAAGTCGCCCACAGCCACAGATCGCGGATGGTCTCCCACAGGATACCTGGTGTGGGTGCCGAGAGTCCCATCCCGCAAACCCAGCAGGACGCTCACGTCGTCGCTGTCCTTGTTCGCTACGGCCAGGTCAGCCAGCCCGTCGCTGTTGAAGTCACCCACGGCCAGAGATCGCGGAGAGTAACCGGCAGCATAGCTGCTCGGGGCGGCAAAGGTTCCATCTCCCAGGCCCAGCAGGATGCTCACGTCTTTGCTCTTGTTGCTGAGCACGGCCAGGTCAGCCTGCCCGTCGCCGTTGAAATCACCCACCCCAACATCAGAGGGCTCTTCTGCCGCTTCCCACAGACGCTCGGGAGCAAAAGTCCCGTCGCCCAGACCCAACAGGACGTGTACGAAGCGCCCGGCCGAGCTGGTGTCCCTGTTTGCCACGACCAGATCCGCCAGCCCATCGCTGTTGAAGTCGCCTACGGCAATGGAACAAATACCGTCTCCAGTGCCGAATTTCATCCCGGGAAAGCTGGCGGCCATTGAGAGCAGTCGCCTGCTTTCGAGGACCTCCATCGCAGCAGCCGCTGTCCGGCGGAACACTGCTCCGCTGCCCATCGACCTGTTCCGCCTTGTGAGGTTTCTTACGCGTCGCATCTTCCGCTCCTTTCCCGCATGGTGTGCGAAACTGAGCCAGTTCCCAAAGCTGCTTTACCCTGTCGCACGATCACTCATGAGCGGACCCCTGTCCGGTCTGCCCGGCAGCGCGGTCGTGCCGTTGTTTCTACCAGCTTGTCTGCTCTTGCGAGCACGTGGTTCCCGCGACATTGCACAGTCCCCTGGTGCTCCGTCGCCGGGGAGGAAATCCGCTGAAGACTGACCGCCCGGAAAGATACCACCCTCTAGGCTTGCCTGTGCGGGTTCGGGCGGAGTGACCTCGGGCTGTCCCCGGCCACCTCGGACCAATCAGAGATAGTTAATAAAAGAAGCGCCCGGCGGCACCAGCCCTGGCCAAACACGCATCAGCCGCCGGACGATACCCAAACCACAATATTATGGTACAGCGGAAATGTATTGCAGAGCAATAGATTCTTCTTC
>DAOUCN010000292.1:0-3397 GCA_034431995.1 Chloroflexota bacterium
GTACCGACGTGGTCACCGTAGCGAAACTGAGCCCAACGGGGAAGTTGGTCATCATCACAGTCTATCGCGTCTAGGAACATGGGGGAATTCACATGGTGTGTGACATTTGTGGCAAAGATGGGGCACGCATCCGGCACGTCTCGCGCAGCTACGGCAAAGGCGAGCGGCTGTTGGTCATAGAGAACGTACCTGTGGTGACATGCCCGAGCTGCGGCGAAAGCTACCTGACGGCAGAGACGCTGCACGAGATTGAGCGTATCAAACTGCATGCGCAGGTGTTGGCCCCGCGACGGCCAGTTGCCGTCGCAGAGTTTGCATGACGCTGGCGTTTCACAGATCTGGCGACTGACGATGGCACGCGCCGGGGCTGCGCTTCCCACACTCCGAGCCGGCGTCCGAATGTTCGCGTTGTTCGCACAAGGATACACAGCGCCGCAGCATGCCGGGCCACGCAACACAGAGACGCAGCACGCTTCACGTTTCACGCCGTAGACTCCACCTCTCGCAATGCAACCGCCAAGTCCTCCGGCAGGGGGCTGGTGAACTCTGCATACTCGCCGGTGGACGGCAGGCGGATGCGCAGACGGGCCGCGTGCAAGAACTGGCGCCGGAGCCCGGGCAGCCCCTCACGCGGCCCATAGGCCGGATCGCCGGCCACCGGATGGCCGATGCTGGCGAGATGCACCCGGATCTGGTGGGTGCGCCCGGTCTGGGGCATAGCCTCCAGCAGCGTGTAGCCGCCGACGTAGCGCACCACCCGGTAGGCCGTCTGCGCCGGGCGGCCCAGGGCCACCACAGCCATGCGCTGCCGGTGGCGCGGGTCGCGGCCGATGGGGGCGTCAATTAAGCCGCGGGATGGCGAGAGGTGGCCGTGGACCAGGGCCAGGTACGTCTTCTCCGTCGTGTGTGCCTTGAACTGGTCGCTGAGGAAGCGGTGTGCCCGATCATTCTTGGCCACCACCAGCAGGCCCGAGGTGTCCCTGTCCAGGCGGTGAACGATGCCGGGCCGACCAGCCTGCCCCACGCCTGCGCTGGCCAGCTCAGGGCAATGGGCCAGGATGGCATTGACCAGCGTACCTGACTGATGGCCTGCGGCAGGGTGAACCACAAGCCCCGCTGGCTTGTCAATCACCACCAGGTCGGCGTCTTCGTAGATGATGGAGAGGGGAATGTGCTCCGGCTGGGCGGTCGCGGGCGCAGGGGGCGGAATACGCAGCACGATGCGGTCGCCGGGCTTGAGCCGGCGGCTGGCGCGCACAATCTCGCCGTTGACGGTGACCTGGCCATCGGCGATGAGCTTCTGGATGAAGGAGCGCGAGAGGTCTGGCCGCTGTTGGGCCAGATAGCGGTCCAGGCGCTCGCCGCCGTCGGCAGCAACAATCTCGTGCTCGATCGTCATGACCCGACAATCCGCTCAATGGCCTCCACGATGTCAGCGAGGTAGTGTTTATCCCGGCGCGGCTTCGACATAGACCAGGGCCTCCTGGATGCTGGCGGCGAGATCCTGGCGATGGGGTTTCTCGATGGTGCGCCGGAAGGCGTCAAAGGTTGCCAGGTCCACCCGGCGCCCCAGTCGCTCTTCTAGATAGTAGGCAAGGCTGACGAACTCAAGACCCAGGGGCCGGGACAGGTCCACCAGAACGTCTACGTCACTCTGTGCGCCGTGGTCGCTCCGGGCATAGGAGCCGTACAGCGCCAGCCGTGCAACCCCGAAGCGCTGGCGCAGGTAAGGCAGCTCCCGACGCAGGATGCGCAGGACGCCCGCGCTGGAGCGAACGCGGCGGTGTGTGCGTAGCCGGCTCATGTCTCCCTTCCTTTCTCCTGGTGGATGACCACAGCGATTCTGATAGCAATCATTCTGGATAGCCTACCCCATGGGTGTTGTTCATTCACCGGTGGACGGCCTGGGGGTAAACCCCAGGCAAAAGGGGCGAAGGACGCTGAAAGCGCCCTGAAGATTGAGCATCCTTCCATGATGCTGTGCCTCGTTGGCCCGACGGCTTTACTCTCGCGCTTTCCTGGCAAAGCAACAACACCTAGCGAGGAGACCACCGCTTGCCCCCATCTGACCGATATGTATCAGAACTGGTTCCAAGAGGTCGGCGGTGCCCCCGACGCATACATTGTCCGGGATTCCGTTCGCCGCCAACGACAGTATAGACCAAACTCTCCCTGAAATCAACTCGCCGCAGGGGCAGAAATCCCAGACATAGCTCAGCAAGGGACAGAACCATCACCGACACAACGGAGCAGTTACCGATTGTGGGCTTGGGCGGGCCAATTTAGGGGTGACGATCTGATCTGAGGGCGTTCGGCCATGATCGTCCGGGCCGACGCCCGCCAATCAATCGCTGGGATACAGGCGCGATGGCCGGCAAACCGGCCTAGCGTCAGCCCGCTTGGGGGGAGTCTCTGTAGCCTGGCGATTCTCGGCGCTGCGGTTTACATCTCGTGTATGTAGACCGAGCGCTTCACCCTTCGGGATCGCCAGGCGGACTCCCCTCAAGAGCCCACCCGAGTCCCCCAACCAGATCATCTCACCCCGCACCCGTAGCCGGCCTCTTGTCTGGCAACACATCGGGCAGCTCGGCTTCGACGCGCCGCAGCCGCGGATAGAGGAAGGCCACGGCTGCCGCCAGCAGGGTCAGCACCCCCAGCACGACGTACAGCAGACCAATCCCGCGCCCCGTCCCCACCCCTATTAGCCGACCAACACTGCCCGCTAGCGCACCGTCGGCCCTCATCAGCGGCTCGAAGATGCCGTCGGCCAGCGGCCCGGCTATGATATAGGCCAGCGGTAGAGAGGACCAGGCGATCATGCGCCGCACGGCGAAGACGCGCCCCTGCACATCGGGCGCGGTCTTGCTCTGCCAGATGGCCTGGCTAGAGCCGTTGATAATCGGTATGGTGAAGAAGAAGACGAAAGCGGCAACGGCGAGGATGGCCACACGAGGTGGGAAGCCAGCCAGGAACAACATCGCTCCCTGCAACAGCGAGAAGCCCAGAATGCCGTAGATTCGGGGCTTGGGGCCGCCCCATGCGCTCATGGTCAGGCTGCCGACCAGGAAGCCAAGGCCGCCAACCGACATGATGGTGCCCAGGACGGCAGGGGTGGCAAAGCTCAGGACCAGCGGCGTGAACAGCACGCTGACGATACCCGTGGTGAAGTTCGTGCTGGCGAAGAAAAGCAACAGTCCCAGCAAGCCGGGCCGCGCCACGATGTAGGTCCAGCCATAAGCGGCCTCACGCAGAAGCGAGCCCTGACCTGCCTTCCCTTCGGCGCTGGCCTGCGGCCTGGGGACGCGCACGAGCAACAGCGTGAAGACCGCGAAAAGGAGCGTTGCGAAGTCGATCAGAATGACCCCCTGCACCAAGATCACGCCGACCAGGGCGCCTG
>DAOUCN010000293.1:0-1766 GCA_034431995.1 Chloroflexota bacterium
GCGACTGCCGCCGTAACATTGAGGCTGGCATGGAAGATGGATGCAATGAGCACACTACCCAAGGCGTTGTTGTACAGCCATGTGAACCAAATTGCGACAGCGAGATCAAAGACCAGTTGAGCCAGAAGGGGTATCTGATACGTGGGGATGTCTCTGTTCAACGAAAGTGGCAGATGCCATAGGAATGCCAATGCGCCTATGATGAGACTGGAGACGAGAGCGTTGTGCCGCTCCTGCAATCTGGGCAAGGCGAAGCCGCGCCACCCTATCTCTTCCCACACGTAGGACACGAAGACCGACAAGAACACAAACGGCAGACCAAGCCACTGAAAGCGAGTCCACTCCGGCGCGGAACCGCCCAGCAGCAACGCGTCGACATAGAAGCCAACGACCATGACGAGGAAAGGAGCAAGAAAGGCTATCAGATACCACAGCAGGCCAGCGCGCCATCGGCCAAGCTGAGCAAACAGCAGGTCGGGCCGTCTCCTTCCCTTCAGGGCCGACGCGACAATAAGCGGAGCTAAAGTAGGCGCTACTCCGCCAAGAACAAAGAAGAAGGTTACCAAGAACGCGTTGTCGAAGTTGACAATCTCGTGTGAGGCCATTGCCAGGGGCACCCGCCCCGCCCAGGCAACGACGAAGGCCAGGACGTAGAACGCCGCGACAGGATGTCTTCGTAGGGTTGCCTCTATCGTTGACATCGTGATCTCCATCTGTGACCCTCGGGGTGCCAAACGGTCGCCCAGGCACGCCGTCTAGTCGAATCGGATGCGCGGGTTGAGGAACGCATACACGATGTCGGTGAGCAGACCGAAGAGCACGACCAGGGTGGCGCTGAGCATGAGCACGCCCATCATCACCGCGTAGTCGCCGCGCTCGATGGAGTTATAGAAGAGCCGCCCCATGCCCGGCCAGGAGAAGATGGTCTCGGTGATGAGCGTGCCGCTGAGCAGGACGGGAATCTCCAGGCCGATGATGGTCACTACAGGCAGGACGGCGTTCTTGAGGGCGTGCCGCAGCAGCACCACGCGCTCGCGCAAGCCCTTAGCGTAGGCCGTGCGAATGTAATCCTGGTGCAGCACGTCCAGCATACCGGCGCGCATGTAGCGGATGTGCGTGGCCAGGCTGTAGATGGCGAGCACGCTGAGGGGCATGATGAGATGGCTCATGTAGTCGCCGAAGGAGCGCGGGCCGCCGATGGTGTACATGCCGCCCCCCGGCAGCAAAGGGCCGCCGGTAACGGGATTCCTCAGTGCCCCATGAAATATAATAATGAAAATGAGGCCGAGCCAGAAAACGGGCACGGAGTGGCCGACGAAGGCAAAGGTGGTCATGGCATGATCGAACCAGGAATACTGGCGGATGGCCGAGATGATCCCAATGGGGATGGCGATGAGGAGGGCCACGATGAACGAGGTCATGGAGAGATAGATGGTGTTGGGCAGTTTCTCGGCGATCTCAACCAGAGCCGGGCGGCGGGTAACCTGTGAGGTGCCCCAGTCGCCGCGCAGGACGCTGCCCAGCCAGTTGACGTACTGAATGTGCTTGGGCACGTCCAGCCCCAGCTCATGCCTCAGCCGCTCCAGGTCTTCGGCAGAGATGTCGGGGTTGTTCTCGTAGGCAGCCAGTGGCCCGCCGGGGATCATCTGCATCAGCATGAAGACGGTGAAGCTGATGAGGAGCAGCAGCGGGATGGCCTGCACAATGCGACGAATGATGTAGCGTGTCATGGCAAATGCGGTGGTTCGGGGTTGGGGGGGGGGGGG
>DAOUCN010000294.1:0-25188 GCA_034431995.1 Chloroflexota bacterium
TGACCATGAGCCTGCCCTTTGGCCGCGATCTGTCGCTGCGTGCCGCCGACCTGGCAGTGAGCGATGGTCATCCAGCCGCGGGGCAGCCTATCGTGATCACCGCCACCGTGCACAACGCCGGTCTGCGCAGCACCGACGGACCGTTCCAGGTGGCTTTCTACCTGGATCAGCCTGGCGTGCCCGCCAATGAGATCGGCCGTGTGCCTGTTACCGCGCCGCTGTCCTTCAACGGCGCACGGGCAGTGCTACTCGCGTGGCTGGCCGACGGTGTGCCTCACGACGTTTTCGTCGTAGTTGACCCCGACAATGCCATCAGTGAGCTCAACGAGGCGAACAACCAGGCCAGCATCCCCATCGGCATCCCGCCCGCACCCACCGATCTCGTGGCCGTCACCGATCCCTTTGGCGCTGCAGTGCACTTGAGCTGGCAGGCCCCACAGACCAGCGGCCTGGTGGGCTATCTGGTGCTCAGGGCCATGACACGGGGTGGCCCCTACGAGGTGATCGCCTCGGCCACGGACACGGTCTACACAGACAGCGGCCTGGTCAACGGCCAGACCTACTATTACGTGGTGGTGGCCTATGATGCCTGGGAGACCTGGTCGGCCTACAGCAACGAGGCCGTTGCGACCCCTGGCCGCAGCGTCGTAGTGCCGGTGTGGCTGCCGGTGGTCAGCAAGCAGTAAGCAGCGAGCAGTAAGCAGCAAGCAGGGAGCAGTCGGCAGCGAGCAGTGAGCAAGTTCCAGCCTCTATGGGGAGACGCTGAGGAATTGGCCGCGCTGTGCAACGCTGTGTTCGACGTGGTGCGAAGGGTGATAGCGGTAGCTCTGCCGATATTGTCGAGCAGAAGATCCCAAGTGGGACGTGACCAGAGCATTGCCTTCACGGCGTCCGTGGTTGACGCGCTGAGGACGTTGTCTGTGCGCCGCCTGGTACAGGGTGTACGCTTCCGTGGCTCCGCCGTACTCCGTTACGACCAGGCCCACCGGCTGCGCTAGGTTGTTTGTCGGCTGGCGATGTGAGCAGGAGGCGCCGTTCCTCGGCGGGAGCGGGCATGGAAGGAGCGCTCGAATCAATTCGGCTTCTAATCTGTATGCTATCATTGTACTATTATTAGGAGCGGAATTCATTCCCGCGCTCTGAGACCAGCAAACACATGCGGGCCACAAGCATACCGCTTGCCATCCGATGGCAACGAGTTGGGCAGGCACAGCCAGAACGCGTTATGCTTATCATGCCCTCACTGCGTCACCCTCCCGCAGGTGCAGACCGCTGGGAGCGTCAACTCACTATGTGAAGAGGTGCCCCCATGGTTGGCAATGCCTGGTCATCCTCGCTGAAAGCAGCCCTCGTTGGGATAGCCTTGGTCAGCTCACTTCTGGTCTTGACCGCCACAGGCGAAGCGGGCACGGTGGCACAGGGCAACAGACCTGGCCCCAACGTGTGGGCCGAGTCTCTGCTGGCAGACCCGCCAGCAGCCGCGTCAGCCATCCCCACACCAACGCCCATCGTGCACATCACCATGTCCGACTCGCCCGATCCCGTCCTCCTGGGCGGCGAGATCGAGTACACGATGCGCGTGAAGAACATGTGCAGCGGGGGGCTGGATGGCATCTGGCTGGAAGCCGCCATTCCCAGCGGCGCGACGTTCGTGGAAGCCACAAACGGAGCCACCCCGGAAGGTGGCAAGGTGGTCTGGAACATCGGGCACCTGAATGGCGGGGCCTCCTTCTCGGCGGTTCTGACCGTGCGCACGCTGGCGACTGCTGGCGACAGCGTGACCAACCGAGCCGCCGTGACACATCCCTGTCGCTGCGTGCCTCTGGGAGATGCCATCTGCGCACCAAGCAGCCAGACCGTGAGCGAGCGGACGACGGTGCAAACGCTGACCTTGCTGCCCACGCCTACCCGCACCCCCATTTGCCAGGCCGACGAGGCAGGGAACAGCTTCGACGCCGCCAGCAGTATTCAACCGGGTCCCAGCAGCCGTTCCGGGCGCATCTGCCCAGCCGCAGATGAAGACTGGTACAAGTTCGCGGCGAGAGCCTACAGCACCATCGAAGTGGATCTGCACGATATGGCCGCCGAGTTCGATCTGTCCCTGTCGTCGCCCAGAGGCCCCGTTGTTGCCACCTCGTCCCATGCTTTCCCCAGCGAGGAGCATCTGAGCTATCGCGTCCTCAGCGATGCCGGTGACTGGCGTGTGCGGGTCTTTCCTCGCGCGGGAACGTCAGCCACGGGAGACTACCAACTCCAGGTTCAGGTCTATGCTCCGACGCCAACCCCAACGCAAACGCGCACGCCCATCGTTACGCCGACCCCGACGATGGTCAGCACTCCTGTGCTGGAGCTGCAAACGTGGCTGGATAGCGATATCCTGCTGGCGGGCGAATTGGCTACCTACACCATCAGGCTGAAGAACGTTGGCAGGGCGCCGGCGCAGGATGTGCATGTGCAGGACTGGATACCGCAGCACACAACCTATGTCTCGTCGTATCCTACCGGGACCTACGTGAGTGCGGCAGCAGCCGTGTACTGGCCCACACTTGACCAACTGGGGCCAAATGCCTATGAGTTGTATCACTTGACCCTTCGTCTCAGTGAGCTTGTGCAGGGCGGCTTGACGCTCACCAACACGGCCTGGGCGTGGGCGGATGGTGTTGCGCGTGTGGAGGACCAATGGCCACAGGCCGTTGCCGGGGCAGAGCTGTCCACCGGTTCCATGTTGTACACGCCGCAGATCACCGCAGGCATGGACGCAGAGATGGGTTTCGTCGTGCACAACAACGGGCCAGGCATTGCCCACAGCGTGGTCGTTAGCGCCGGTCTGGACGCCGAGCTTTCCTATGTCAGCTCCCTCGACGGCACGTACGACGCGGCCATGCACACGGTCGTCTGGGAACTGGGGCACCTGCGCGCCAATGAGGATCAGGTACCAACCCTGACAGTGCACATACCAGTCTCTATGCCGATAGGCTCAGACCTCTACGTCCGTTGGGAAGCTGCTTGCCTGGAGCACCGCCCCGAGCCTGATTACGAACGCTTGCACGTAGAGACCTGGGCGCCGCACGTGTCACTGACCTGGACATCATCTGATGACGTGGTGGGACTCGGTGAGCGCTTTGATCTGACGGCCTACGTTCAACAGCCGGATCCTCAGACCGTGCACAACATGGTCTTGAGCTTCCAGGTGCCTGACTTCATGGCGATCGAAGGCTATCCTGGATACTGTACACGGCAGGTTGGCCACATCGGCTGGCTGGAGATAATCTGCCCGCTGGCAGGAACCATGGGCACCTACACGGCGACCCTGCATCTGGTCGCCGGCGCGCCATACTCCTCCATCGAGCAGGTCGTCTATATAGCAGTCGCTGGCGATGAGTTGTCACCCATCACCGAGATTGCCCCCTTGCCGCTGGCGACGGATATAACCATTGACGGTCTGGAGATCACCCAGTCCATCCAGCGCTACCCCGACAACAACGTGTACTTGCTCCAGAACCGTAACACCGTGATCCGGGTCTATGCGACTGCCAACCCGCCCGTGGACAACGTGCGCTGCCGGCTGCGAGTGTATCGGGGCAGCCAGCTCATTGGCACCCTGATGCCGGAAACGGACTACCGCCCAGTGAGTTGGACCGTTGACCGTGGTGACGCCACGCACAACTTCTTCTTCAGGATGCCTGCCAGCTGGGCCTACGGCACACTGAGCTTCGAGCCTGAGATCAACTGGGATCGCTCGCTACGGGAAACCGACTATGCGAATAACGTCGGCGAACGGGTGACGCGGGAGTTCCTGACCAGCAGTGCAGACAGCCTGGCCTGGATGCGGGGCGAGTACACCGATCCGGTCACGGGCATCGTCATGTCGCCAACGATCTACGCCCTTGACGACGACATCGCCTACATGAGGGCGGCATTCCCCTTCTCACAGGTTGACAGTCTGGGTTTTGCCACACCCATGACGATGTCGCTTGATCAGCTTGACGTAGAGGTCGGTGATCTAGCCCTGACGGCCCTTGATAGCCTGGCTGCCCTGCACGACGCCTGCTCGGGTGACGCCGTGTGCGACGCGCGCTGGGCCCTTGTTGTGCCCGAGATCGTCGGCTTTGGCTGTAGGGGCATTGCTATGCCCGAGGGAAGGGACTTTGTCGTGACCGCAGACGCCAGCATCGAGTACGAGTCGAGCACGACGGCCCATGAATCCGGACACAACTTCGGCCTGGGCCACGCAGACGCCTGCGTCGGCTCCGCCATTGACCCGAGTATCCCCCCGACGCTCGAGGACTATGGGCTGAACCCCGATACCTTGAAGATCTATCCTCCTGGCGCCACGTTCGATATCATGGGCTACTGCGAGCCCAGATGGCCGACGATTCATACCTACACATACATCTATGCGCACTCCATCGGCGTTCAGGGCGCTCCCCGTGCAGATGTGGCCTCGCCGCAGGCGGGCTTGCTGGTGGCGGGGTGGCTTGACCCGCAGGTGGACACAGGTGTTATCAGGCGGGCAGAGCTGCGCGACCGGCCCGGTGGGCCCTTCGAGGGCGCAGGGAGCGGTCCGTACCACCTGGAACTGCGTGATAGTAGCGGCAACCTTTTGTTCGCTCGGGCCTTCACCCCGTCGTTGGCCATCTCCGACAATGGCGTGCTGGTCTATCACACGTTCAAGGAGACTCTGCCTCCGCAGCCAGGGATGGCCAGCCTTGTCCTCAAGCACGGAACGAAGACCCTGGACACGCGCACCATCAGCGCCAATGCGCCGATCGTATCCCTGCTGGTCCCCAACGGCGGCGAGGTCATCACCGGCACCGTCCAGGCAAGCTGGACGGCCAGTGATGCCGACGGCGACCCCTTGACCTTCGCCCTCCAGATCAGCCGCGACGGTGGCCAGGGCTGGCTACCCGTGGCCATTGATCTGACGGGAACGACCTACTCGCTCCACGCAGCCCATCTCCCTGGCAGCAGCCAGGCCCGCCTGCGGGTGATCGCCAACGACGGCGTGCGCACCGGCATGGATACATCCGACGCCGACTTCACCGTTCCCAATCATCCGCCCGAGATACGCATCACCAAGCCCCAGGAGGGGGAACGGGCACGGACCGACAGCCTGCTCTTCTTCAGCAGCGAGGCCTGGGACAGGGAGGATCGGGCGATTGGCAGCCAGGTGCTGTGGCAGTCGGATCGTGATGGCGTCCTGGGCGTGGGCCGCGAGGTTGCCACGCGCACGCTGTCCGTTGGCCCACACATGATCACCGCCATCGTTACCGACACGGGACACCTGACGGCCAGCGCCGGCGTCCACATTACGATCACACCGCCCATCCCATCACCGGCAGAATGCACAGAATGGCTGCGCAATGGCGACTTCGAGCAGCCTGGCTGGGGAGGCTGGGCACACGGCGGCTCGCCTGCGCCGCTGATCGTCCCCTCCGGCGAGACCACGAGCAGCCATGCCCTGCTCCTGGGCAGGCCCAGCGGCGACGACACCCCCGGCCTCTCCTGGGTGCGCCACACGATCGCCCTGCCCACAGACACAGTACGCGCCAGCCTCTCCTTCCGCTACCGGGTAGACTCCCCCGACAAGGGCGACTATGACTACTTCCTGGCGGCAATCACGGGGGGCGAGGATGACCCGGTCGAGATCCTGCGCATGCACGGCGGGCAGAGCCGCTGGATGACGGTGACCGCCGACCTCTCCCCCTACGAGGGCCAGACCATCGGCCTGCTGTTCGCCGTGCGCAACGATGGGCAGGGAGGGCAGACGTGGGCCTACGTGGACGCCGTGTCCCTGTGCGTCAGCGCTGCGCAGCCGGAGCAGGTGGATCTGGATGGCTGCACGCCGTCCCTCACCCTGCCCGACTACGCGCCATCGGGCCTGCCCGACTTCGATCAGCGTCAGAGCCTGTGGGTCGTGAGTGGTACCCAGCAGTGGTCACACGATGGGCCGGTGGCGCTGGCCGATCTCTTATGGTGGCGAGATTCGATGCAGGAAGCCAGCGGCTCTCCGCCATCCACAATCACGGACACCTATCCCCTTGTGGAGGCTTACGGCGCGTGGGACGATCACGCCTCGCAGAACGTGGCCCCATTGGTGAGAGAGATGGCGCGGCGGCTTGATACCAACGATGAGCATCCTGGCACCGACCTCGACAACCTGGTGGTCGGGCTAGACGGCTATCTGGCAGACAAAGGCCTGGCCGACGACTACAGCCTGGCCCTGCGGCGGACGCCCTCGTTTGACTGGGTACGGGAGGAAGTCAGGCAGAACCGGCAGGTGCTGCTCTTGCTGGGCTTCTGGGAGATGCAGCCCGCGGGCTGGAAGCGCCTGGGCGGGCACTACGTGGCGGTCGCCAACGCCAGTTGTGGACAGGAGGAGTGGATTGCCCTCAGCGATCCGTTCCGTGACGCGGCCGAGGTGGGCCTGTCTGGACGGGTGATTCCTCCAGGTTCCCACGATCATCCAGCCGACCCACCTGACACGCTACACAACAACGCCGCGTACGTGTCGCATGACCTGTACGGTATCATGCGCACAGCGGGCGGCTGGGGACCTCAGTGTTATGCCCGAAGGTACGCCGACATCGCCAACTTCGCCGGTCTGAACTTCGCGCCTTCCCAAGAAGGCGACCGTGCCAGTGCCTACCTGCATGGCGACATCGTCACTCTGGTAGACTATGCCCTCGTCCTGGCGCCGCGCTCACAGACCGTGTCCCTACGCTTGTCACCGACGGCAAGCTACGTGCGGGCCGGCGAGCAGTTCCAGATGGACATCGAGCTGCACACGGCAGACCAGCAAGCGGACCACGTGCAGGCGTTCGTGAACTTCGACCCCACTGTGCTGCGGGTGGTGGATGCGGCGGGTGATCCCGCTTCGCAGATCATCTCTGGCGCCGTCCTGACCACGGTCCTTACCAACAGCGTGAACAACACCCTCGGCTACGTCAACTTTGTGGCGGAGGGTGAGCCGCAAGATGGGCGCATCCTGGTCGGCACCATACGCTTCCAGGCCATCAGCACAACCACAGGCAGCCGCATCACCTTCAACATCGGTGTGACGCGCACCAGCGATGTGCTCCTGGCAGGGGAGTCCGTGCTGGCCAGCGCGCGCGACGCACAGGTCGCCATTGCGCCGGGTGGGAGAATCGTCGGTCATGCCGCCATGCAAGGCCGCCCAACCCCGCCGGACGCGTCCTGGCAGGTGCCGTTGATGGTGACGCTGAGCCGGGCCCGTGAACAGGGTGCTGCCTATGTGTTCAGCGCCATGAGCTCGCCCACCGGCACGTTCGCCATCCCGGGCGTCGTCGCCCCAGGCGCGTACCGGCTGCGGGTGAAGGGCCTGCACACCCTGCGCAATGTACTGCTCGACGCCACCATCACACCCGGCATCAATGGCATTGACATGGAGACGCTGCTCGAAGGCGACGCCGTCAACGATAATCGCGTGGACGGGCGCGACGTATCAACCCTGGTCGCGGCCTTTGGCAAGCAGCAGGGCCAGCAGGGCTTCGCCCCCCGCGCCGACTTCAACGAGGATGATACAGTCAATGCCAGTGATGTGACCCTGCTGCGGGCCAACCTGGGACGGCGCGGCGATGTGCTCGTGGGCGTGGGCGCGGCCAGCCTGCGCCTGAATGCGGGTGATCTGATTCTTGATGAGGGTCTGCTGGCGACAGGCTCAGTGGCCCTCAGCCTGGCACCCAGCGCCACCCAGACCATGCAAGGGCAGGTCATCACCCTCAACGTCGTGGCCGCGGCAGGCAGCCAGCAGGTTGACGCCGTGCAGGTGTACCTGGATTACGATCCGACGGCCCTGGCGGTAGTGGATGCTTCGGGGCACTTCACGACCAGTATCACGGCGGGCACGGGTCTGCCCGCGGTTTTCCTGAACCAGGTGGACCCCAGCCGCGGCTATGTGGACTTCATGGCCAGCAGCCTGGGCGGCGCGCCTGCCAGCGGCACGTTCACGGTGGCGACGCTGCGCCTGCGGGTGTTGAAGGCGGGCACGAGTTGGATACGCTTCAGCCTGGACGCCTGGCGCGGCACCAATGCCACCTACCAGGGCGAGTCTGTTCTCGGCGACCTGCAGGCCGCCCAGGTGCGGGCAGCAGCGCGGCCTGGCATCTTCCTGCCGGTGATTCTCAGCGGCAAGTAGCGGGCGCTGCAACCCTCCTGCAGGTTCGGACTTTCCATGCCCCCTCTCCCACGGGGAGAGGGCACTCGTACCCTCGATCACCGCAACATCCTCGCCCTTCTCCCGTCTAAGCAAGTGACGGGACAATCGCCGGTTGTCCGCGCCCCTTCCGCGCCCTGTGCGTTTGTTTCCTTGACACAGCAGGCGCGGCTGTGCTATACTGCCAGCGGCGTCAAGGCCTCTGGCTATCTGAAGAGGAGGAGAGAATGGCGAGCGATGCGGGCGACAGCACGAGCGGGGCCAGCCCTGCCCCCAGCGGCGGGAGCAGGCCCTCTTCCCCACTGAGGCCCGCCCTGTCCTTCGCCCTGGTAACTGTCCTGGCTGTGGTCGTGGTAGCAGTCCTGCGCATGGCGCTGCCCGGCGGCCTGCTGCCAACGGCGACGCCCGAACCTTCCGTCCCAGCGACGGCTCCCCCCGCCACCATGCCTCCGACGCTCGCGCCGGCCACCCCGACGCCAGTGCCCGCCCCGGCGACGGCCGCTCCGCCTCCTCCTGCGGCCCCGGCCATCACGCCGTCTCCTACCCGCGCCACCCTGATGCCTGCCCCAACGCCAACGGCAGAGCCCACCCGACGGGTCGCCTCTGCCACGCCGATAACTGCACCCGCTACGTCTCCAGCCACGGTAGGTCCAGCCATCGCCCCGGCTGGCCGGCCGACAATTCCGCCCATCTATTATGCCTTCTACGACTGGCGCAACCGCAACTGGACCATCGAGTATCCCGACTTTCCCGCCATCGGCTCCCAGCCCGTCTTCCCCTGGGCCGACCTGAACACCGGCCCCAACCAGTACAACTGGGCGCCGATAGACAACTACCTGAGCGCCGCCGCCAGCATGACCAGCACCCTGCCCAATGGCACGGTGATCAGCAAGCCGATTATCCTGGAAATCGTCGCCAACGAGTCCGAGGTCTATTCCAGCCAGATCGCCCACGACCCCAACTATGCCAATCTGGTTGACCCCTGGGCAGCGCGCATTGTCTTCCATGACTACTCGCCCCAGTTCGTGCGCAACGCCATCGCCGCCCCCCTCTCCAGGCCCATCACCTACGCCAACCTGAGTGGACAGATCGTCAACCTGACCACCGACCTGGGCTCCTACCTGTCCGACGTGCTGCCGGGCAACGCCGCCTGCATCACCCGCACCGTGGCCATCGTCCCCAAGTACAATCATCCCACCTGGCAGAGCTACTACAAGCAGTTCGTTGCCGCCCTCGGCGCACGCTACGGCAATCACCCCCAGGTGGTCGGCATCATCGTGGGCGGCGGGATTGACGAGGAATACGGTCAGGCCACCAAGGACTTCTTCGAGTGCCCGACCCGGGGCAACCTTTACACCACCATCATGGCCGAAGTGAGCTACCTGGATGTCTTCGTCAAGGCCGGAGCCAACAACGATATACTGGATGCCTATCGCGCCGCCTTCCCCAACAAGCCGGTATTGCTCCAGTTCACCGGCATCGGCAAGGACCGCGCCGCCGTAGCCATGGCCCACAACTATGCCTATCCCGTGGGCCTCAAGCAGGCTACCCTCACCTACGACAACAACAACCAGTATCAGACCAACGGCTTCGGCACCATCCAGCTCATGAACACCTACTCCCAGACCACCCATATCGCCTGGGAAAACGCTTTTGCCTATACCGGCCCGCCGCCCCAGGGCATCCAGATACGCTACTTCACCCTGCTGGCTGGCCTGAGCACCTTCCCCGACTATATGGACTTCATCGGCGGCTGGGCAACCGATTGGGATCTTCTTGATAAGGGCATCTTGCACTGGGTCCAGTCCTACCTGGGGCGCACGATTACCAACACCGACGAAATCTGGGTCGCCCTGCGGGACACGGACCACTGGCCGCCCACCGGCGGGGCGGTCAAGTATGGCGGCTGGCACGATGACTTCACCTATGGCCTACACCGCCAGGGTGAATCGGCCTTGATCAACAACCCCGTCATCAAGCGCGACCAGATGGGGGCTGCACCCTACAACATCCCGCAAAGCACCCGCGACCACATCTATTCCTTCATCGCCCGCCGCACCGACAACGCCAGCGGCAACAGCAGCATGTACTTCTACGCCGACCCCCGCTGGGGCTACTTCCAGCGCACGCCCAAGTCTGTGGACTCCACCAACGGTGCGTGGTACGATGTGGCCATCAAGTACATTGACAAGGGCAACGACACCCTGTCCATCAGTTACATGGACAATAACGGCATCACCCGCACCCAGACCATCAACAAGACAGGCAGCAATGCCTGGGTCACAAAGACTCTGGTGATCAATGATGCCGTTTGGGCCAACAGGATGGCCCTGGGCGCCGACCTGATTCTCAGCTCCGATCCCCAGAATGGCGGTGTGGATGAAATCGTGCACATGGTGATGATCAAGGGGCACACGGGCGGCGCGCCAACGCCCACACCGCAGTTCAGCCCCACGCCCAAGCCTACCCGCACACCGTCGCGCACACCCACACCCGGCGGCACGGCTGTCCCCACGTCTACACCCAGTGGCTCGGTCACGCCCGGCCCTACCATGACCCCCTTCGCCGAGCTCCGCATCAATACCGGTGGCTCAACCTATGTGGATAGCGGCGGCAAGACCTGGATACCCGACCAGCCATACTCGCCGGGAAGCTGGGGCTACTGGGTAGGCGGCATTGCCGGCACCTACTCCTCGCAGATCACCGTGACGGGCACCAGCGACCCGCTGCTCTACCAGACAGAGCGCTACTTCGGCCGCGCGCCTGGCGGCTATACGTTCGATGTAGCGAACGGCCAATACCAGGTAACACTTAAGTTCGCCGAGATCTTTGGTCGCGATCCTACCAAGCGTGTCTTCAACGTGGAGATCGAAGGTGTCACCGTCCTGGAGAACTTCGATGTCTCCGCTCTGGTAGGTCTCAACGTTGCCCTCGATCGCACGTTCACGGTCAATGTGGCCGACTATCAGCTTTCCATTGGCCTTATTCCTATCACCGACTCAGCCAAGGTCAACGCCCTGCACATCGTGGCCATCGGCGTACCAACGGCGACACCCACGGCCACGCCGACTACCGGCGGCCCACCCACGCAGACACGCACGGCCACGGCGACACCCACGCGCACGCCCACCACCGGCGGCCCAACGGCCACGCCAACGCCATCGCCAGCCGTCACGCGCACGCCGACGCCAACAGCGACGGCCACTCCCATTCAGGTGCCAACGGCCACGTTCACGGTCACTGCCACTCCGGACAGGAGCCTTGATGTCCGCGTGGCTGACCTGGAGCAGCGCTATTTTCTGCTCCTCGATTTGGTGACGCGCCTGCTGCAAATCCTCAGCGCCTTTGGGGGTCTCCAATGATGAGAAACATCAGATCCCCTAAGCGCAGGGCGGACACGATGCCCGCCGAAAGAGGTGGAGGTGCCGTAGGTCGGGTTTCTTACCCGACGGGTGTTGCTCACTCAGCGCTTGCCAGAATCAGGGGTGTCGGACAGAATGCCCGACCCGCATTGCTGCTTCTCGCTGCCTTTTTCGTGCTGACCCTGACAACGGCGGGACTGGCCGCGGCTGCGACCCAGACCATCACCGACGGCATCTCTACCGAGCCAGCCGCGCAGCAGATTCTCATCCCGCCGCCGGCGGTGATCTGTCGCCTGTTCGCCAGCCCGCCCGCCCTCGACGGCACCCTGAGCGAATGGGGCATGATCGAAGGCACCTACCTGGATGCCAGCAATGCTCAATACGTGGGCGGCATCTCCTACGGCCCTGCCGACATCAGTGCCCTGCTGCGCTGCGCCTGGGACAGCCAATGGCTCTACCTGGCCGCCGAGGTCTCGGACAATGTTCTCCTCGCCGATAGCTCCACCATCTGGGACGACGACAGTCTGGAGACGGCCATAGACGGCAGTCGCAACCGCATCTGCTGCGAAGCCGACGACCACCAGTTCACCTTTGCCATCAATGCCCGCATCGCCGATTTCGGTATTGTGCAAAGCTCATCGGACGTGCGCCTGGCCGTCATGCCCCACAGCGCCGGCTATGTCATGGAGGCGGCTATTCCCTTTACTTTGATCCTGTCTACCCAACCGCTGTCGGGTACCTTCATCGGTTTCAGTTTCGGCCTCAACGATGATGACGATGGCGGCAAGCGGGACAAGCACCTCATCTGGGCCGGCGCCACCATTCTCAACTACCCCGCCTTCAGCGACATACAACTGGCCGGCCCACCCGTTGCCCCTCCCACCGCCACTGCCACGCCCAGCAGGACAGCCACCCGCACATCCACTGCCACGCCGCCGCCAACGGCGACAGCCACACCCAGCCAGACAGGCACCGCCACGCGCACCGCAACAGTAACCAACACGGCCACCCGCACCGCCACCTCCGGCCCCAGCACCGCGACGCCGACGAGGACTACCACCGCCAGCGCGACAGCGACGCCGACGAGGACTGCCACCGGCGCAGCGACGGCAACGCCAACGCGCACACTAACGGCGACGCCCACGGGCATAGCCACCGCCACGCGCACCTCGACGCCGAGTGCGCCGACAGCGACAGCAACGCCTGGCGGCCCCACGCCAACGCCCACAGCAGTGGGCACACCCAGCACCGAGGAGCGCTTGTCATCCCTGGAGATCGCCCTGGTCGCCCTGGATGGCATCTTGCGGGGCATGCTCGATGTGATTCAGCGAGCCGCCTATCTCCCGGGTGGCACGCCCACGCCTGGTCCCACATACACACCCACCGCAACGCCCACCTCCGGCGTCCTGGCCTATCAGCAGCGGGTGCGCTGCGGCAGTGCAGCCTATACCGACACCCAGGGCAAGGTGTGGGCGGCCGATCAGGCATACACGTCCGGATCATGGGGATATGTCGGTGGGCTGACCTATGTGACCACGGCAGCCATCAATGGTACAGAAGACGATCCCCTCTACCAGGCCGAGCGCTACAACCTGCAAGCCTATCAGTTCGACCTGCCCAACGGCACCTATCAGGTGGAGCTGAAGTTTGCCGAGATCTACCAGTACGCTCTATCCAACCAGCGCATCTTTGACGTCCGCTTGGAGGGGACAACGGTCCTGGCCGATCTCGACCTATACGCTGCGGCGGGCGCATACACCGCCTACGACCGGGTGTTCGATGTGGCCGTGTACGACGGGCAACTGAACATTGAGTTCACGGCCAAGAAAGGGGCGCCCAAGATAGCGGCCATCAGGGTCACAGGCATCGGCTCAGTCGGCCCGCCGCCCACCCCATCCCTGGAACAGCGGACAACGGATCTGGAAGGCAAGATGGCCGAGGTGGAGCAGCTTCTCCAGCGCATCCTGTCCATCTTCGACAAGTTCCTGGGCCTGTGATTGCGGGACGCGGAGAGGCAGGGACGCACAGAGGCCGAGAGATCGCCACTCCCCTCTCCCCCTGGGAGAGGGCCAGGGTGAGGGGCGATTCGCTGCATCCTCTACCGGCGCCCATGGTATCTCCTGTTGGCTGACGACGTTTATCTGAGTGATACCTCCCCTGCATCTGAAGAGAAGCCGGGTTGTCCCTTCCCTGGGGAGGGGCAAGGGGCAACATGCTGAGGTGACGAGATGAACAGAACGGGCAGATTTCTCCTGACCCTCGCGCTTGTCCTGGCCTTGCTGTCCCCCAATACCCTGGCCACCGCCCGCTCTCCGTCGGAGGCAGAGCACGCGGCGACGCGAGCGGCTCTTGTCACGCCTCGCCTCGACGCCGCCTACGAGGTGCGCGTCAACGCCGGCAGCCCCACCCCCTACACGGACCTGGACGGCAAGGTGTGGGCCGCCGACCAGCCCTACACACCCAGTTCCTGGGGCTATGTGGGTGGCAACTACTACAGCACGGCCCTTGCCATCGAGGAGACCCTGGACGACCCTCTGTACCAAAGCCAGCACACCAATATGTCTGCCTACCTCTTTGACGTACCGAATGACGTCTACGAGGTAGAGCTGCGCTTCGCGGAAATCTACTGCACCACGCCGTGCCGCAGCTTCCACGTCAAGATCGAGGGTGTCCAGTTCCTCACCAGCTTCGCGCCCCTGGCTGCCGTCGGCCACCGCACCGCCGTCAACATGACCTTCCTGGTGCCGGTCAACGACAACCAGCTGAGGATCGAGTTCCCCACGGTCACAGGCCAGGCTGTCGTCAATGCTATCCGGGTGATGGGTCTCGACGGTCAGCCCCCCACCAGGGCGCGCATCAACGCCGGCTGGTACGACTATAGGGATACGCAGGGCAATCTGTGGCCTGCAGATCAGGCCTATCTGGCGGGAACTCGCGGCTACGTCCACGTCGCCAGCGGTACCTCCAAGGTCACCAATGACATCGCCAACACCGACGATGATCGCCTCTTCCAGACCCAGCGCTACAACATGACGGGCTACTACTTCGACTTGCAGCCAGGTTTCTACAAGGTTGACCTGCTCCTGGCCGAAACCTATTCCCAGGTGCGCCCGGGCTTGCGCGTCTTTGATGTCTACGCCGAGGGGAGCAAGGTTCTTTCGGACGTTGACGTCTTTCTCCTCGCCGGAGGCCTCTACAAGGCGATCACCCTCACATTCAACATCGCCCTGGCCGATCCCACCCTCAACATCACGTTCACCAAGAAGGTCACGGCCACGCAGCCTCCTGCTATCTCAGCCATCAGCGTCGCCACCCTGGACACGGTGCAGCCCACCACCAGCATCGCCTCGCCCTCGCCCGGACAAATCATTACCACGTCCCCCTATCTCATCACCGGCAGCGCGTCCGACGACCTGTCCGGCGTGGAGCGGGTCGAGGTCTCCACGGATAACGGTGTGAGCTGGAATACGGCCTCCGGAACCACGTCTTGGTCCTACAACTGGTCGCCGGCAGCCGACGGCGATTTCACGATTCGCGCCCGTGCGGTGGACAAAGCTGGCAACGTGGACAGCGTGGGCGCATCCGTCAACGTCACGGTTGACCGCACGCCGCCCTCTTCCACCATTACGTCACCGTCCGCGGGCTACGTCAGCGGGCCGACCTTCATCATCGAAGGGACGGCCTTTGACGCGACCTCTGGTGTGCAGGCAGTGGAGGTTTCCACCGACGGCGGGAGCTCGTGGAATCCCGCGGTTGGCACAACCACCTGGAGCTACACGTGGGCGGTGCCCGGCGACGGCTTCTACACCCTGCGCTCGCGCGCCCGGGACAACGGCGGCTTGACCGAAACGCCCGGCCCGGGCGTCGGCGTTGGCGTGGACAACGTGCCACCCACGACGATCATCGCGACCCCGCTGCCCGGCCAGGTCATCAGCGCCACCACCTTCGTGATGACCGGCACTGCCTTCGACGCCACCGCGGGCGTGCGCCGTGTGGAGGTCTCTACCGACGGGGGCGTAACCTGGATCACCAGCACCGGCACCACCGCCTGGTCATACACCTGGCCGGTGGGCGGCGATGGCAGCTACACCATCCGTGCCCGCGCCGTGGACAATGCCCTCAACACGGACTCCCCCGGCGCGGCAGTGAACGTATTGGTAGACAAGACGGCGCCCACCTCTGGCATTACGGCGCCAACGCCCGGCCAGGCCATCCGTGGCGTATCATTTGTAGTGAGTGGGACGGCCAGCGATGGCAGCGGCTCTGGCCTGAGTCGCGTCGAGGTGAGCACCGACGGTGCGAACTGGATGACGGCATCTGGGCTGTCAAGCTGGACCTACAACTGGATATTGCCGTCGGACGGCGCCTGCACCGTGCGCAGCCGCGCCGTTGACCTGGGCGGAAACGTGCAAACGCCGCCCGCCAGCGTCAATGTCATCGTGGACAACACGCCCCCCTCTACTGTGCCCTCCGTCGCAGGGACGCCAGGCGACGGCGGCTGGTACATCTCGCCTATCACGCTCACCCTGACCGCTACCGATGCCGGATCGGGGGTAGCAAGCACGAGCTATCGCGTCAGCCCAGGCGCCTGGATTGCCTATACAGGCCCCGCCCTGATCACAAACAACGGCAATCTCACTCTGGACTACTACTCGGTAGACCAGGCGGGCAACGTCGAGACCACCCACAGCATCGCCGCAGCCGTGGATAGCGTGCCGCCGGCTTCCAGCGCCACTTTCGTTGGGCCTGTGGGCAGCGAGGGATGGTATCGGGGGACGGTCACCATCACGCTCTCGGCGGCGGATGCTACCTCGGGACTGCGGGGTCTCTTCTACAGCCTGGAGGGCGGCCCCTTCGTCACGTATACTACCCCCCTCGTCGTCAGCAGCGATGGGACGCACGCCCTCGCCTATCGTGCGACAGACAATGCCGGCAACGTCGAGGCTACACACGCGGTCACCTTCACCATTGATCGTTTTGCACCGTCCACCACCGCGTCCCTGGTCGGGACGTTGGGCGACGGTGGCTGGTACATCTCGCCTATCAGCATCACCCTGACCGCCAGCGATGCCGGCTCCGGCATCCTCGCCAGTTACTATCGCCTCAGCCCCGCCTCGTGGTTCACCTACACGGCCCCTGTGCTCTGGTCGGCCAATGGTATTCAGACCCTGGAATACTACTCCGTTGACCGCGCTGGCAACACCGAGGCGGCTCACTCCCAGTCGGTCGCCATTGACACCGTGGCCCCGACATCGTCGGCCTCGCTGTCGGGGCCGCTGGGCAATGAGGGCTGGTATCGCGGCTCAGTCAACGCGGTGCTGACGGGCAGCGATGCGACATCGGGCCTGCGCAGCATCTTCTACAGGCTGGACGCCGCCGGCTGGCTCACCTACACCAGTCCCATCGCCGTGAGCGGCGAAGGGACCCATGCCCTCGTCCATTCAGCAAGGGACAACGCCGGCAACGGCGAGGCCGCCCACACCACCACGATTCGCATTGATACTGTTCCGCCCACCTCGACCGTGACCTGGCCCCATGCCGGTGTCGCCATCAGCGGCACATCGTTCCTGGTCATGGGCATGTCCCAGGACGGGTCCTCGGGTGTGTCGAAGGTCGAGATCAGCGTTGACAGCGGCCCCTTTGTGGCGGCGAGCGGCCTGTTCCCCTGGACCTACGCCTGGATACTGCCTGGCAACGGGCCGCACAACCTGCGCTCACGGGCCACCGACCGCGCCGGCAACGTCGAGACCCCCAGCGCGGGCATTACCGTGACCGTGGACAACGCCCTGCCATCGTCTACCATCGCCAGCCCCTACAACGGGCAGATCATCAATGCCACCAGCTTCGTCATTACGGGCACAGCCACCGACGCCCATGCGGGGATCAAACGGGTGGAGGTCTCCACCAACGGCGGCATAAGCTGGACGCAGGCCATCGTGATCAGCCCCAGCACCTGGCTCTTCAACTGGGCGGTGCCAGGCGATGGCGTCTATAACCTGCGCAGCCGGGCGGTAGACAACGCCGACAACGTGGAGATCCCCTCAGTGGGCATCAGCGTCCAGGTAGACAGGACGAGTCCCCAGTCCTTCATCGTCACCCCCGTCAACGGGGAATACATCCGTGGCACGTACTACACCATCACAGGCACGGCCAGCGACACGGGTTCGGGCATCAAGCGGGTGCAGATTCAAGTAGACGGCGACGAATGGCAACTGGCCACGGGGACAACCGCGTGGAGCTATACCTGGATCCTGCCAGAATGGCTCACCGACGGGAGCCACACCATCCGCTCGCGGGCTACCGACAACGCCGGCAACATCGAGACGCCCGGCACCGACGTGCAGATCATCGTGGACCAGACCAAGCCCACCTCCACCATCCTCATGCCCTACGACGGCCAGACGTTCACCAGCTCCGTAGTGAACATCATGGGCACGTCCTTCGATGCGACGTCACTGGTCAGGCGGGTGCATATCAGCCTGCAACGCAGCGCCGACGGTTTCTACTGGGACGGCAGCGCTTGGTCGGCCACAGAGACATGGCTCATCACCAGCGCGCCGGTGACATCCTGGAGCTACACCTGGACCGGCGTGCCCACCATCGGCGAGATCACCATCCGCTCGCGGGCCACGGATAACGCCGGCAACATCGAGGTGCCCGGCGCGGGCGTGCGCATCCGCATCCGTCGCGGCTACGATGTGTTCCTCCCCATCGTGATCAGCGGCTTTTCGCCGTGATACCGAGACGCGGCGACCCGGGGACAGGGACGCGAAGCCTGTGACGCGGGGACGCGGAGACGCGGAGACAAGAGACCCTCCCCCTCTGACTTGCCAGAGTGGGAGGGTTGTTGTTTGCGGAGGCAAAGACGAGTGTCATGCGGAAGATCTTTCGTGGTGCAAAGGTATTGACGTATTACAAAGTGTGCGATATACTATGTGTGTTATTGGACGCACGCGAATTCTCGCCCTTCTGGTGTGGGGCGCAAAGTCAGAAGACTTGACGCTCCACAGTGGGCAAGATTCGCTGACATCAGCTCCACACGCCATTCTACATGCCACTCAAAGCGGAGCTATGCGCCTGCCATGACCTGACGATGTACGTCGTGGCAGGCGGGAGGGTACGCTGTGAGAAAGCTCTCCGCTACGGTGCTGGTTCTGGCACTGGTAGTCGGCGGCAAGACCTCCGCTGCCGATGCCCTTCGACAGACGCTGACCCTCCCGGCGACGGCCACCGCTGCCAATACAGCAACAGCGACACCTACGCTAATCAACAGCCCGACGCGATCGCGGACCCCAACGCCAACGGCAGTGCTGACCCCCACCAGAACGGGGACCGGCACCTCAACGCCCACGCCGACAACCACGTCTCCACTCCCCGATCTTGTCGTAGCCTCTGTCTCGGGGAAGCTACAGGGCTATACGGGAGGATGCGCAACGGCCCTGGCCCCGCTGGTGCTCAACGTCTGCATCAGCAACCAGGGGGCAAGTGGCACTGGCCCATTTGCCTTCCGGGTAGCTGATTGTGTGGCTTCCGCGGAGGAGTGGAGAAGCGGTGGGTTGCCGATCATGCAGACCGTCTGCCGTGAGACAAACCAGACTCCATCGTGGTGGACGAACTGTCAGGTCGTGGTGGACCCTTACGCTGAGGTTGCAGAGAGCAACGAGGGAAACAACACATGGTCACGCATGGTGCCGGTACCTACGGCTCCCGTGACGTGCACGCCAATCCCAACCAGCACGTCAACACCCTGGCCGACCGGCACGCCGACGCTAACTATCAGCCCGACCAGCACTCACACCTATACGCCGACCGCCACCAGGACAGCGACCGCCACACCGACCGCAACCATGATGTGTCGCCTTTACCTGCCGCTTATTGTGCGTTAGCCAAGGGCGACCTTGATCAGCCTGACGACTCTCCCTACTGAACGATCCTCCCGCGGGTTCGCCTCCTCTCGGCTGCTTGGGGGGATCGTGCGCGAGGGGTGCCTTTTCGCCACACGGCCCTGTCCCCTTCTCTCCGGGCCTTCCCATCCCCGCGTCTCCGCGTCTCCGCGTCTCCCCGTCACGGCCCGGCGCGCACGCGGATGGCGTTTACCTTCGCCTGCCCCGCCGTCACGCTGAACGTGATGGTGAGTTGGCCGTCGGTGACCATGACGCTAAAGGTGCGGTCGTAGGCTGTGTCGGGGCCGACAAGGGCAAAGATGTCCAGGCCGGTGAGCACGGGGTCGCCTTCGATGCGCACGTCGAAGACGCGCTGCAAGGGCGCCCAGGCGTAGATCTCCGCGAACTTGAGGGTGACCTGGTACGTCCCTGGCGGCACGTCGAAGCGATACTCACTGAGGCCAAAGCGCTCCGACTGGTAGAGGGGATCATCGTCGGTGCCGGCGATGGGCCGCGTCACCTGATAGGTGAAGCCGTCCACCCAGCCCCAGCCGCCCGCCGACCAGGCGCGATCGGCCTGCCAGGCTTTGCCGCTGCCATCGGTGTACACCCCGCCGCCGAGGTTCACGGCTACGTCGTACACGGGCGTCGGCGAGGGCGTGAAGGTCGGCGAGTTAGTTGGTGTGACCGTGAAGGTGCTGGTGCGCGTGGGCGTCGGCGTCACGGTGAACGTCGCTGTGGGGGTAAACGTCCGGGTCGCCGTCGGCGTCGCGGTGTTAGTGGGCGTCGGCGTGGGTGTAGACGTGGGTGGCGGCACGGCCACCACGGCGATGGCGTTGACCTTGGGGGCGTCCTTCTTGGCCACGAAGTCAATGGCAAGCTGCCCATCGCTCACATCCACGCCGAACGTGTAGTCCAGGGCGATGTCCCGCCCGCCCGCCAGCTTGAAGACGTCCAGGTCCCACAGCACCGTTTGCCCTTCCAGCTTCACGTCGAAGACGCGCCGGCCCACGCTGGTGTGGTATAGCTCGGCGAAGCGCAGGGTCACCTGGTAGCGGCCGTTGGGCACCGTGAAGCGATAGCCCGTCAGGTTGAAGCGCTCGCTCTGGTACAGGGTATCGTCCTCCGTGCCTGCAATGGGCCGCGTCACCTGGTACGTCTGCCCGCCCACGTAGCCCCAGCCGCCCGCCACATACGCCTGGTCCGCCTGCCAGAGATTCCCGGCCAGATCCACGTAGGCCCCATCGCCGGTGTTCACGCGGATGGCGAGGCCCACGAAGGGCGTGGCAGATGCGGTAGGAGATGGGGTTGGCGTGCGCGTTCCCGTTGCTGTGGCCGATGCCGTCGGGCCCGCAGGACCCGTCGGCGTGCGGGTGTGGGTAGCGGTGGCCGTGCGGGAGGGCGTTGTCGTGGCCGTAGCCTCGCCCGCAAAGAGCGAGACAACCTCGATGGCGTTGATCTTGGGGGCATCCTTCTTGGCTACGAAGTCGAGGGTCAGTTGGCCGTCGCTCACGTCTACCGCGAACGTGTAGTCCAGGGCGATGTCCCGCCCGCCAGCCAGCTTGAAGACATCCAGGTCCCACAGCACCGTCTGCCCCTCTAGCTTCACGTCGAAGACGCGCCGGCCCACGCTGGTGTGGTACAGCTCGGCGAAGCGCAGGCTCACCTGGTAGCGGCCGTTGGGCACCGTGAAGCGATAGCCCGTCAGGTTGAAGCGCTCGCTCTGGTACAGGACATCGTCTTCCGTACTCCCGATCGCCCGCGCCACGACATAGCTCTGCCCGCCGAGGTAGCCCCAACTTCCCGCCACATACGCCTGGTCCGCCTGCCAGACATTCCCCGCCGTGTCCACATAGGCAGCATCGCCGGCGTTCACGCGCACGAGATAGGCCGGCGCCTGCGTGGCGGTGACAGTTGGCGTGAACGTGTGGGTCGGCGACGACGTGGCCGTCGCGGTGCGGCTGGGCGTAGGCGTGAAGGTGCGGGTTGGCGTATTGGTCGGCGTGCCCGTGGGCGTGTGGGTGAACGTTGGCGTATGGGTACGCGTTGAGGTTGGGGTGGGGGTGGGCGGGCAGCCGCCCGACTGCGAGTAGGTATCTATGATCGTGCCGTCTGTGGCGACAAACTGGTAGGTGATGGTCACCTGGCTGGCGGTCACCAGCATGGCCCCGTAGCTGGCGTTGTAGCGGACTTCGCTACCGGGCACGGGGATAGCGAAGTCATAGCGGCTGCAGCCGCCGAGGCCGTTGACGAAGTAAGGGAAGCTGTTGAAGACAACACGCTCGTAGGTGTGATCGTGGCCGCTGAGAACCGCGTCCGCGCCCCAGGTTGGGAAGGGCCACTGCATCCAGTCGCTATTGCCGTGCACTGCTCCCGACGAGTAGGGCGCATGGTGGAAGTAGACCAGGTTCCAGCACGAGCTTGAGGTAGCCAGCCGGTTCTGCAGCCAGGCAGCCTGGACCGATGTGCTGGAAACGCCGTCCAGTTCGCGGGGGTCGCTGTTGAGGGCGAAGAAGCGAACCGGCCCCCAGGTGAAGTCATAGTAGCGTTCGTTGCCGGGCAGGGTGAAGTAGGCGAAATACGCCGCCCCATCTTCGGTATCCAGGTCATGGTTACCGAGGGAGGGGAAGAAGCGGTTCGTATCGGCGCCTGGCCCATAGCTGCCCGTGTAGGGGTGAATGAACTCATGGTAGTACTGGCCGATGTTGGCATCAATGGTGGCTGCCTCGCCGCTCCAGTAGTTGTTGTCGCCAGTGGTGATAATGAGATCTGGCTGCCAGCCTTTGACGAGATCTGCGACGGCCTGCTCATCCGGCCCGGCCAGCCCGTAGTCGCCGATCACAGCCACGCGCACGACTGGCGGCGGTGTGGTGGGGGTGGCGGTAGCCGTTGACGATGGCGTCGGGCTGGCGGTACGAGTAGGTGTGGACGTGGCGGTGGCGGCTGGCGTCCAGGTGCGGGTAGCCGTGGGTTGCGTTCCAGTGGCTGTAGGGACGGGCGTCGCCCCCACGCCGGTCACGCGTATGGCGCTGACCTTGGCGTGGTTTGTGCGGGGGATGAACTCAATGGTCACCTGGCCGTCGTTGATGGGACCAACGAAGACCTGGTCGCAGGCCGTGTCACGCCCTGCCTTGGCGAAGATGTCCAGATCGTCGAGCACCAGCTCGCCCTCGATTTTCACGTCGAAGACGCGCTGGCCGGGCGTCCAAGCGTAGATCTCGGCAAACTTCAGCTCGATGCGATAGCTGCCGTTGGGCACGTCGAAGCGGTAAGACAACATGCCCCAGCGCTCGCTCTGGTACAGGGTATCATCGTCCGTGCCATTGATCGGCCGCGTGACGGCGTATGTCCCGCCGCCAGAGGTGACGTATCCCCAGCCGCCGGTCGAGTAGGCCTGGTCTGCCTGCCAGGGGCGACCGCCGCGGTCAACGTATGCGCCGCCGCCGGCGTTGACGCCCACGTCGAACTGATTGGGCCAGGGCGTCGGCGTCGTGGTGCGGGTGGATGTGGGCGTGCGGGTCAGGGTCGCGGTGCGACTGGGCGTCGGCGTGCTGGTGGGATCGGGCGAGCCAGTGGGCGTCGGCGTGGGCGTCGGCGGCTGGCTGGAGATCCTGGCCAGGTCCACCATGTGAATCCACTCGTCTCCGTCACCGTGGCTGTCAATGCGCAGGTCTATGTCGCCGGGCAACGATTTGGCGAAGCGAGCATCAGTCATCACGAAAACAGCCTGTTTCCAGGTGCGCGAGTTGGCCTTCTGCACCCAGGGATTGGCGCTGCCGCGCGGCGTCGCCAGCTTCTCGCCCTCGGTAGAGTCGTACCACAAAGCCCATGTGTCCGTATGGATGTCGAGGTACGTCACGGTGACGGTGACGGCGTTGATGCCGCCGTTGATGTAGCCTGGGTCTATGCGCAGGGCCATGTTGGGGTTGCCACTGGCCTGATCGGTGCGGCGGGTCACCCAGCCTTCCTTGGTGGCCGGCAGGGCGGGGTTGTACACCGGCCAGGTGACGTTGGCGTCGTTGGTCTCGGTGACGGTGCGCCCGCCAGGGGCATTGTCGTCCTGGTAGAGCCAGAAGCTATAGTTGCCCCACTGGGGATACCAGGTGTCCTCGTAGCGGCCCGTGTCGTACTCGTAGGGCTGGCGATGGTCGCGCATGGCCACCCACACGCTGGGCGTATCGGCCAGGGTGCGACCCAGGTAGCGATTGGCGAAGGCGAAGTAGGCCAGGTTCTCGGCAATGGGCTGGTTGGTGGTCTGGTCGCGGAACAGGCGGTAGTCCAGGTTCAGATAGTCTACGTGCTTGTCCAGGGCGGAGAGGACACCCCAGTAGACCTGGGTACTGCTACGCAGGAGATGGGAGTCCGATTCAAAGGCCAGGGGCACCTGGCCGCGCCACGTCACCAGGGGATCGTAGTGGCCGCAGCCCTGCTGGCCACTGGAGGCGGGGAAGATGACGCCATTGGCGTCGGGCCGCAGGCCGGCGTGGAACAGGCCCACGCCCCGGCTGGCCGCGTAGTCGGTTTCAGCCAACCGCTCGCAGGCCCGGGCGAAGACGGGCGCATACATGAGAAAGAGCGGCGTGTGGGTGAAGGCGTCGGCGTACATGTCGGTGATGGCGTTGACGGCGGCGATCCACTGGTCGGCGTACTGCCAGTCGGCAGTGATGCCGAAGTCGGCGGTCATGGCGTCTTTGACGCACTGGTCGTCCTGATCGTCCACCGGCTGGGTCTCGCCGTACAGCCCGGCAGCGATCTGGACCCAGGAGATGCGTGGGTCTCCGTCGTAGCGGGCGGCCAGGGCCTGAACGAAGGTGCGCAGCTTCTCCTGGTAATGGCCATCCCAGTAGCGGGGCACGTACCAGCCGCCCCCACAGTCAATGGCGGCGTGGGCATTGCCGCCATACCAGGGGTTATACACCCAGCGAGGAGTGACCATGCCGCCCTGAATGCGCCCGTTGTAGGTGCTGATGGAGAAGGCGGCCTTCTTGCCCTGGGCGGCCTCGGCGGTGATGAAGTTGTCCAGGGGCGCCCAGTAGAACTGGCCCTCGTTGGGTTCCAGCATCTGCCAGGTGAAGGAGTCCTGCCCGCCCACAGCGGAGTAGTAGGTCGCCTTGGGCAGATTGACCCAGTCGCGGGCGATGTATGTGCCCGGGTTGGGGGCGGGGACGCCGGCGGTCAGGGGGCCCTTAGAAGCAAGCGGCTGTTGAGACGCACGGGCCACTGCCACCGATACGAGGGTGGCAATGACCAGAGCAAGAGTTAGCAGAATATACAGAATGCGACGGCTCAAGAGCGAGTCTCCTAGTTGGCGAATTCACAGTCTAGAGTCCGACATCTGTGACGTCAGAATTATCCCTGCGCCCCATCGGGACATGATGCGTGGCCAGTCATCGGGCTCCACACCGTGCTGACCTTACAAACGTAGAGCGCTGACATGAGGATACTCATGTCGGCTCCATGCCAGGCGCCGCCGACTGGGTGCCGATGATTCCTTGCTCCTTCCTGCTGGCCGATCTTACGTAGCCTCTCCTCGACCTGGGCGACCAGGCAACGGGCTGCTCTAGCCGAGAACTGCCTCATACACGCGTGCAGTCTTGCCAGCGATGTCCTCCCACCCAAGGGCTTGAGCTAAGGCGCGAGCCCCAGCCGAAAGGCGTTGGTGGAGTGCTGACGCTTCCATCACCCGCACAACTGCCTGGGCAGTCGCAGTCGCATCACCGGTGGGAACCAGGAGTACGTTCTCGCCGTCCACCAGCCCTGGTAGACC
>DAOUCN010000295.1:0-2439 GCA_034431995.1 Chloroflexota bacterium
GAGGGGCGGTGTACTGGTTGTACAGATACGCCATCACCATCAGGAAGACGACAACGGCAAGGCCAAAAGTCAAGACACCTGGCGTCACCCGCGATGGCGTGCGCAGAGGGGCTATCTCCGCCCGCACACTGGCCACATCCCTGACTTTCTGCCCTCGCTCGATGGCGTAGAGATCCAGAACCTCATCCGGGCTGAGACCCAGGTACAGGGAGTAGTTGCGCAGGAAGCCTTTGACGAAGACAGGCTCGGGCAGTTCAGCATAGTTCCCGTCCTCCAGAGCCGCCAGATACTTCTGGCGGATGCGGGTGGCCGCCTCGGCCTTGGCCAGGGTCACGCCCTTCGCCTCTCGCGTTGCCCGTAGAATCTCGCCAAGCTTTCCTTCCATGGCTCACGACACCTCGACCGTTTGTGTTCGCACTGCACGGGCACGCCTGCCCACCTGGGCACGGCACACCGTGACCCTACCTGCGGACTGCGATCATCACCACCGTCCCGCGCTCCACGAGGGTGCCCGCGGTCGGCTCCTGACTGATGACCATCCCGGACGGCATCCTGCGCACGTCCTCCCGGAATTGGGGAGGAACGTCCTCCGGCGACTGGTAGTTCACATATGTGGTCTGGAGGCCAGCCTCACGGATGGCCTGCTGGGCTTCGGCCTCTAGTCTGCCTACGAGGTTCGGTACGACCACGCGATCGCCGATGCTGACCGTGAGCCGCACCAGACTGCCTCGCTCCACCTCAGTATCCGCTGCGGGATCCTGGGCGACAACCGTACCGGCTGGGGCCTGCGCGCTCGGGGCATCACGCCTTTCTACCTGCAGGCCTCGGGTCGTCAGCCGTGCCTGCGCCTCGGCAAAGGCCAGCCCGACCACTCCCGGCACCGCCACCGGCTCTTTGCCCCGGCTGACGATGACTTCCACTCCCTCGCCCTGAGGAAGCCAGGTGCCGGCGGCGATCAATTGCGCGACGATGTGACCGATGGGCACCTGCTCGTCAAATCGTTCGTCCTGCACCACCAGGCGCAGGCCCAGCGCCCGCAACTGCTCCTCCGCGACGGAGAGCTGCAACCGCACCAGGGCCGGCACCTGCACCTGGGGCAGCGGGGTGGGCGGCGCGGGAAAGACCGCATCGCGCACGTTGAGAGCCAGCGGGACGAGACCGACTGTAGCCGCCAGCGTGACAAGGAACAAAACCAGCAGAAACCAATCGAAGCCGCGCCGCGTCGGCGTGGCACGGCGAGCGCCAACAGACGCCGGCGACACCGCTGGCTGGAGCGCAGGCGCTGGCTGTGGTCGCACTGGACGCAACCGGCTGGTGGCTTCCTCTCCCAATTGACGATAGGCCGCCAGCGCGGCCCCCATCTCGCCCGCCGAGGCGAAGCGCGCCCCAGCGTCTTTGGCCATGGCCCGCAGCACATAGCCGTCCAGTGTCGCAGGCAGGTGTGCGTTGAGGCGAGAGGGCGGCGTCGGTTCTTCCTGGATGTGTTTGAGCGCAAGACCGATGGGTGTATCGCTCTCAAAGGGCAGTCGCCCTGTGAGCATCTCGTACAGAACCACGCCCAGGGAGTAGATGTCCGATGCAGGGGTGGCAGCCTCGCCCCGCGCCTGCTCCGGTGAGATGTACTGCACGGTGCCGAACACGATGCCGCTTTCGGAGGCTGCCGCCCCATTCAGACTGCGGGCCAGCCCGAAATCCGCCACCTTCACCACAAGCCCGGGCCGCGCCCCTGCCGCAAGGCGGTACTCGCGCCCTCTCCGTCCTTCGCCCTCAGTCCTCAATTCGTCGTCCGTCGTCCCTCGTCCGTCGTCGCGCACCAGGATGTTCTGCGGCTTGACGTCTCGGTGGACGAAGCCTTGGCGATGGGCATGCTCCAGGGCAGCACAGACCTGTTCGGCCACATAGAGGGCCTTTGCCGCCGGCAGCGGGCCGTCCTCGGTCACGACGCTCTTGAGGTTGCGGCCCTCCACATACTCCATGACAATGTAGTGCTGCCCATTGTCCTCGCCCACGTCATAGATGGCGATGATGTTCGGATGGCTGAGGCGAGCGGCAGCCTGGGCCTCACGCCGGAAGCGTGCCAGAAAGAGCGGATCAGAGGCGAAGTGCTGTCGTAGAATCTTGACTGCAACGGTGCGGTCGAGCAAGCTGTCGTGGGCGCGATAGACGATCGCCACGCCGCCTTCGCCCAGCGCATTCAGGATTCCGTACCGTCCGTTGAGAACCGAGCCCATATGCTTCTCTCGCGCGCGTGCCCCCCGTATTATATCATAACCGAGCCTCCTTCGCCATACTGTGCCGTTACAGGCACAGGGTCTTTTCGTTCTCGCTGTCATCCTGAGGAGCGCCCTTCAGCGACGAAGGATCTCGCTCGGCACGACTGAGATTCTTCGCTCGTTGGGGAGCACTCGCTCAGAATGACAACACAATGAAAAGGCCCTG
>DAOUCN010000296.1:0-6933 GCA_034431995.1 Chloroflexota bacterium
GACGATCCCTGTGTACATGCAGAGGGAGGCGACCAGTTTCTTCCACTGGGAAGCCGCTTCTATGCTAGCAACGGTCATTGCCATTACCGCCATTATTGTGCTAGTGCTCTACTACCGCCTAATGGGTGAGGAAGCAGAAAGGGTGCTGGGGCGATGAACAACATGTTCTGGTTCCTGCGGGAGAGAGGAACAAAACTGGCATTCTCGCTTATCGTGATAGGCGTGTTGGCTGTCACCATCGGCGTGCCCCTCTTGGTTGCCATCCTATGGTCACTCGTGGATCCGGAGGCGGGATGGCACTACCCGAACGTGCTGCCGCCTCGGTTGTCTCTGCACTTCTGGCGCTGGGCGGCCACCCAGCCCGGCATTGGCAGGGCTGCCCTGCTCACCTTCATGATTGCCCCCCTGGTGACGGTGACCTGCGCTGTCCTCGCTTTGCCCACCGGATACGCATTGGGCCGCTATCGCTTCCGCGCTAAGCGTCTGATCGAGGCGTTTCTTCTCGCCCCAGTGATGGTGCCCAGCGCCGCCGTCGCCGTGAGCCTGACTGCCATCTTCATCCGCCTGCATCTGTCACAGACGGTGCTAGGAATTATGCTGGCTCATACCGTCGTCTATCTGCCGTACATGATCCGCACGGTCGCCGCGGCTTTCTCGGCAATTCCCCAAGACGTGATCGAGGCGGCACGCAATCTGGAGGCCAACCCTCTCCAACTCACGTATTACGTTCTCGTGCCTCTGGTCATGCCAGGTATTCTGGCAGGGGCAGTCTTCACCTTCATCTTCAGCGTCGAGGAATTTGTGCTGGCTTTCATCATCGGCGCCCCAACGATCCAGACGCTCCCTGTCATCCTCTATCGGTATCTGGGAGATCAGTTCATTCGTTCTTCAGCGTCGGTGGTGAGTCTGATGATCCTTGTCCCTACCTTGGCCGTGCTGTTCATCACAGAGCGATTCCTGCGCACAGAGTATGTGGCTGCAGGTTTTGGCAAGCTATAGGCATGTGACCACCGCACTCACTTGGGAGAGCCAGCTCATATCTCATCACGGGCCTCGGTGCAGGAGCGGTGAAGGGCTAGGGGCACACGGGGCGCGCCGGCGCCATTGGCCGGGCGCATGATGGCTAGCGCACCATATCCGTGATTGGAGCACGAGAACACGTATGTCCACACCGCCACGGCTGGTTCTGATAGATGCAGACGGCTGCCTCACCCCGGGCGAGGCCGGAGAATGGGACTGGGGGGTCTTTCAGACCATTCAAGACATCAATCGGCGGGCTAAGCGCGATGGCCTGCTTCCGGCGGTCACCCTCTGCACGGGCCGACAGGAGCCCTACGTGGAAGCGCTGATGCAGGCCATTGGTGGCTTTGTAGCCTGCATCTATGAGAACGGCTGCGGCCTCTATTTACCCGACAGCTACCGCTTCCGGGACAACCCTGCCATCACTGCCGAGATGCGGGCACTCTTGGCCGAGGCGAAGACGGCTCTCTACGAGAAGGTCATCGCGCCAGGCCTGGGGTACTTCCAACCGGGGAAGGAACTGTCTCTCACGGTGTATCCTGCGCCAGGCGCAGGAATGCGCTCGCTGGAGAGGGCCATACGAGCCGCGCTCTCCAGCGTGCCCGACACCCTCACCCTCCAGACATCTGCATCGTGCGTAGACGTCTTGCCCGCCGGCATTGACAAAGGACAGGGTGTGCGCTGGCTGGCCGAGCTGGTGGGCATCTCGCTCGATGACATGGCGGGCATCGGCGATTCGCCTCCCGACCTTTCCTTCCTACGCATCGTTGGCCGTGCCGCAGCCCCGGCCAACGCCCACCCCAAGGTCAAAGCCTGCGTCGACTATGTGTCCCCGTACGCCAACGGCGGGGGCGTGGTGGACATCATCCGCCGCTGGGTGCGGCCCACTGCCCAAGCTGCATCCATGGAGACCTTCCCTACGAGGCCACAAAGACAGGCAGGGCAGGCGCGCAACGGGGGCAAGCCATTCTCTGGCTTGCCCCCGGTTGAACCTCTGTAACCCCCCTATGCCTGCCCCATCTTCTCGGCCGCGGCGACGGCGTCCTCGATGGGGCCACACATGTAGAAGGCCTGTTCCGGCAGGGCGTCGTGCTTGCCCTCCAGGATCTCCTTGAACCCGCGCACCGTCTCTCGCACCGGCACGTAGCGCCCCGGCCTACCTGTGAACTGCTCGGCCACAAACATGGGCTGCGACAGGAACTTCTCGATCTTGCGCGCCCGCGCCACGATCAGCTTGTCTTCTTCGGACAGCTCGTCTACGCCCAGGATGGCGATGATGTCCTGCAAGTCCTTATAGCGCTGGAGCACCCGCTGCACGCCGCGGGCTGTCTCGTAGTGCTCCTGCCCCACTACCAGGGGATCCAGGATGCGCGAAGTGGAAGCCAGGGGATCAACCGCCGGGTAGATGCCCTTCTCGGAGATCGAACGCTCGAGGGCGATGGTTGCGTCCAGGTGGGCGAAGGTAGTAGCCGGACCTGGATCAGTGTAGTCGTCGGCGGGGACGTAGACGGCTTGCATCGAGGTGATGGAGCCGCGCTTGGTGGAGGTGATGCGTTCCTGCAGCTCGCCCATCTCGACGGCCAGGGTGGGCTGGTAGCCTACGGCCGAGGGCAGTCGCCCCATCTGAGCGGACACCTCCATGCCCGCCATGGCAAAGCGATAGATGTTGTCTATGAAGAGAAGCACGTCCTGACCTTCCACGTCGCGGAAGTACTCGGCGATGCACAGCCCGGTCAGCCCCACCCGCAGGCGCACGCCCGATGGCTCGTTCATCTGGCCGAAGACCAGAGCCGTCTTCTCCAACGTGCCCGACTCCTTAGCCTCGCGCCAGAACTCCTCGCCCTCGCGCGAGCGCTCGCCGATGCCGGCGAAGACAGACACGCCACCGTGTACTTTGGCGATGTTGTGGATCAACTCGCGGATAATCACCGTCTTGCCCACGCCTGCCCCGCCAAAGACGCCCGTCTTGCCCCCCCGGGTGAACGGCGCCACCAGGTCAATGACCTTGATACCAGTCTCAAAGAGGCGGGCCTCCGCCTCCTGCTCCTCGAAGGGCGGCGGCGGCCGGTGGATTGGATAGCTCGTTGTGGCCGCCACTGGGCCCAGGCCATCCTGCGGCTCACCTAAGGCGTTGAAGAGGCGACCCAGGGCAGCTTTGCCCACTGGGATCAAGATGGGCGCGCCGGTGTCCACCGCCTCCAAGCCGCGTTGCAGGCCATCGGTCGTGTCCATGGCCAGACAGCGCACCCAGTTGTTGCCCAGATGCTGCTGGACTTCGAGCACCAGACGGCTGCCGTCCTGCCGGGTCACATGGACGGCATGGTAGATCTCCGGAATCTCTTCCGAAGGGAACTCCACATCAACGACAGGGCCGATGATCTGCACCACACGGCCCTTTGTGCCTTTCGCCATACCAACCTCCTCGTGTCACCGTAACCACAGAGCACACAGAGGACTCAGAGAAACACCGCTGTGCTCTTTGTGTGGTCTGTCGTTATTCCCGCGCCCAGATCACATGAACAGGCGCACCACTGCGATCATAGAAGGCTTCGATGATCTTGATGCGCACGCCCAGCCGGTCGGCCGTCGCCTGGAAGGCCGGATACAGCTCGTACACGGTGTCTTCCTTACTGTGGAAAATGTAAATGCCCGTCGGGTCACGCAGGGCTTGCTCCGCCCTGGCAACAAACGCCTCCGCAGGCTCGCCGGAAAATCCCGAAATCTCCACTGGATTCACGCGGCCCTGGGTCAGTATCTGTACACTCTTCTGGATGCCCCAGTCCACGGCATAGGGGGCAGCAATCTGCCGCTCGTCCAGCCAGCTCGCCAGCCCGTAGATGGCGTCCGAGAAGCGGCTCAACCCGCCGCTGCGCGTGAGGGCAGCATGATACGCCGCATCCACGCGCAGGTTCGTCACCATGCCTGCTGTCACGGCTACCACCATAATGCCAGTGACCAACCATCGGCGCGCGACGTCCAGCCGCTGGCCGATGGCTTCAGCCGCCAGCACGATGCCGACCGCCATGACCATCTGCGGCAGCGGGAATAGAATGTATAGGTGCGTGGGCCAGATGCCCGACACGGTGAAGGCGCTTTCGGCTACCACGACGGCGATGAGAGCGCACACCAGGGCAAATGGCCTCTGCCACGCCGGCTTCCTGCGCAGCAACACCACACAGGCGGCCACCCCAGCGACAAAGCCCACCACATTGAGGCTGTTCGCAAACTGCCCGCCCAGGAACCAGAAGTAGCTGCCCTCGAGAAACACCCGAAAGGAGTCAAGGGCTGCCACCAGGTTGCGCCCCACGTCCAGGTTGCTGACACCGTACTCGGTGACCAGGGCGTTGCGGGTCAGGGAGATCAGCGTCCCGCCGGTCATCGCATTGTATGCCAGCAGCGGCCACGCACCAAGCAGGAAGCCGGCTGCTGCGACAACACATTGGGGCGGGTCACAGGGAACGCGGATGAACGCGGACATGGCACGGATACCCGCTTCTGAGTTGCCTCTAGGTTCTCGTCCTCCGTGCCTTCTGCTTTCCAATCCGAGAACAGCCCACCCCAGGCCCAGTGCCACAATCCACCATAGGAAGAGCACTTTCGCCCACAGGCCGATCCCTAACAGCAACCCGCCCACCGCGAGCCATCGCTGGCGGCCAGTCTTGCCCCCGCGCAAGAAGGCCACCAGGCTGCCCACAGCGCACACACTCATGACCGAGGTGACGTGAATACCCATCCGGCTGAAGAACACGAACGACGGGTCCACCGCCAGGAGCAGGACGGTGATGGCTGCCACCCGCCAGTCAAAAAGCTCAGCGGCCAGAACGTAGCCCAGCACCAGAGTCAGGCCAGCCAGCAGAATCGGCAGCAGGCGCACCGGGGTCACATGCACGCCCAGGACAGCGAAGATGGGCAGGGCCAGATAGGTATTCACCGTCCCCACATAGTCCATGACCATGAGGGGGAAGGTACGTCTGGCGATGGTGACTCCTGCCCCGCGCACAGGCTCAACCGGCGCGCCCTGCAGCAACTGCATTGCAGGCACCACGTCCAGCGCCTCATCATAGTACAGGCCGGGCAGCGTGATATTCTGTGCTGAAAGTGCAGTGAACAGAACCAGTGCCAGGACTACGATCGGGTATCGGGCATCGGGAATCGGGGATCGAGATCCGTGATGCAGGATACCGGATGCCGCATGCCGGATGCCTTCACCCTCACCCTTGTCCGAAACCCGAGGCCCGAGCCCCGAAACCCGAAACCCGAGCCCCGAAACCCGAGGCCCAAACCCCGACACCCGAACCCCGATACCCGAACCCCTCATCTTTCGATAGCCGCTGCGCTGGTGGTGATGTCAATCAACTCCTTGGTAATGCCCGCCTGGCGAGCCTTGTTGTAGGTCAGGGTCAGGTGTTCGATGATGTCCAGGGCGTTGTCTGTAGCATTGCGCATGGCCACCATGCGCGCGCTCTGCTCGCTGGCGACGGACTCTAGGAGTGCCTGGTACATCTGCACCTCGATGTAGCGAGGCAGGAGGGCATCCAGGATCGCCTCGGCGTTCGGCTCGAAGATGTAGTCATAGGTGCCCAGGTTCTCATCGCCAGCAATGAGATGATTGGCCTGGACCGGAAGCAGCGAGAGCATCGTTGGCTGCTGGCTCACGGTGGAAATGTACCTGCTAAACCCCAGGTGGACCTCTTTGAATGTGCCATCGGTGTAGCCCGTGCTGAGGACACGCACGATGGGCGCAACATCGAGGATAGTAACCTTGTCGCCCAGTCCCGTGAACTCTGCCAAGAGGTTCATGCCCAGGCGCACCATGAGATCGCGCCCGCGCTTGCCCACCGTGACTAGCACCACATCGTCGCCCTTTGCCCTATGCTCGGTGATGGTATCCAGGGCGTGGCGGATCATGTTCGTGTTGAAGGCGCCGCACAGCCCGCGGTCGCTGGTCACCAGCACGACACACACCTTGCCCGTCTCATGGTGGGCCAGGAGCGGATGCAGAGCAGCGCCTGTCTTCACAGTGTAGGCCGTCAGGTCGCCCAGGACATCGTGCATCTTCTGGGCATAGGGGCGAGACGAGAGAACGCGCTCCTGGGCGCGGCGCATCCGGGACGCAGCCACCAATTCCATAGCTTTGGTGATCTGCGCCGTATTCTTGATACTCTTTATGCGTCGGCGGATCTCACGCAGGGTCGCCACTGGGTCACCTCAGCCTGTCAGACACCATGTCCAAGCTACGGCTTCTGTTTTTTTGCTGTTTGTCCCTCACGGTAGCATCAAGAAGATCCGCGACTCGCTGTCGGGACTGACCGGGCTGCCGGGCCCGCCCGGCAGCCAGCCCTCGCCGGGCTGCGCCAACACCGTCACCCACCAGGTCACTTCGGCTGTCTGGGGCGGCGTGCGCATGAACTCCAGATCGCGCAACGGGACGGTGAACTCGGTGCCGGCCGTATCGTAGGCCATCCAGCGCACCACTGGGCCGTTCTGCCGACGCACCATCAGTGTGATGTGATAGTACTCATTCCCTGCCAATGTCCCCACCGACGTCCAGTGCATGATGGGAGTGATCCCCGGCTGATTGAGCACCGGATGCATATGTGTCGGCTCAAGGAGAGTGGGCGCCGCGTACTTGTGAGCAACGGGCGGCGGGGTAGACGTTGGCGGCGCTGGCGTCTCAGTCGGCGGTACCGGTGTAGGCGTCGGCGGCACCGGCGTGGCCGTGGGGGGGATGGGGGTGGCCGTCGGTACCCGGGTCTCGGTCGGGGTGGCTGTGGACGTAGGCAGGGGGGTCGCCGTGGAGGTAGGCAGGGGGGTCGCCGTGGCCGTTGCCGTGGACGTGCGCGTGGACGTGGGCAGCGATGTAGCTGTCGGCGGCACAGGCGTCGGCGTTGGTGGGATGCGCGTCGGCGACGG
>DAOUCN010000297.1:0-5098 GCA_034431995.1 Chloroflexota bacterium
GGCCGATGCCAGCGGCGTCAGGGTGCGCAAGCTCGTCCTGGTGGCAGGGGTGCGCCAGGCGCAGAAGGCCGAGGCCCTGGGCGCGGACGCGGTCATCGCCGTAGGCTACGAGGGCGGCGGGCACATTGGGCGCGACGACATCGGCAGCATGGTGCTCATTCCGCGCATCGTGGAGAGCGTGCGTGTTCCGGTGGTGGGCAGCGGCGGCATCGCCGATGGGCGCGGTCTAGTGGCGGCCCTGTCCCTGGGCGCCGAGGGCATCGAGATGGGGACGCGTTTCGTCGCCACCCAGGAGTGCATCGCCCATCAGGCGTACAAGCAGGCGTTGGTGAATGGCAAGGAGACCGACACCATCATCATCGAGCGCACTCTGGGTCGCCCCGGGCGTGCCCTCAGGAACAGTTTCGCCGAGGCTATTGTGCGCGCCGAGGCAGAAGGCAAGACGTTGGAAGACCTACTGCCCCTGATCGGCGGTGAGGCCAACAAGCGGGCGGCCGTTCAGGGCGACCTTGAGGCCGGTTTCATGTGGGCGGGCCAGGTCATGGGCCTCATCAACGACATTCCGACGGTCAAGGAGTTGCTGGACAGGATCATGAGGGAAGCGGAGCAGGCGATACGAGCAGTGAGCAGCAAGTTGTGAGCAGCGAGTGGCTGGCAGTGGCCCACGGGTAGCCACTGGCGGGCCACGGCCATTGCACCGCAGGACACGCAATCTGAGCGGCGAAAGCTCATTGCTCACAACTCGCTGCTGTCTGCTCGCTGCTCTGTGGGAGGGTAAAGATGGCACAGAAAAGCATGGACATCTCGCACATCCTCGAAAGCTGGGACTATAAGCCCGACGAGGTGAATGTGCGCACCATAGTGGGCGATGACGGGAAAGAGAAGGTCCAGATGCGTCTGGACCTTGGGCTGCTGCAGATGGAGGTAGATGGGCGGCCCGATGGCAAGCGGCCATACGGCTTCGAGTCCTTCCTAGACTACCATCTGGACGCTCTGCAGCGGTACAAGGAACGTCACGGGACGGATAAGGGATTTCGCCTGACGGCTGAGGAAGCCAGTAGGCTACGCCAGGAGGCATTACAATACTACCACCGCTACCTGAGCTTCTTCTTCCTGGAGAATTGGGTGGGACTGGTGCGGGACACGGCACGCAACATGCGCGTGTTTGATGTGCTGTGGCAGTACGGGCCTGAAGACGAGCGCTGGTCGTCGGAGCAGTACCGGCCCTACGTCATCATGATGAACACCCGAGGCAAGGTATCCCTGGCCCTGCAGGAGCGGGACTTCGATCTCGCCCTCAAGCAACTGCAAGGAGGCATTGCAGCCATCGAGGCGTTCTTTGACACGCATGGCCGCCCAGAGATGGTCGCGGAGAGCCAGGAACTGCAATTCCTGCGGGAGTGGCTGGAAAAAGTACGCGAACGCCGGCCACTGACCCAACGGGAGCGCCTGCAGAGAGCATTGGAGAGCGCCATCCGCGAGGAGGCTTACGAGCGGGCAGCCCAGATCCGCGATGCCCTTAAGGCCCTGGACGAGAAAGACAAGGGGGGCGGCGGCAGTTCTTCCCCTGCGGCAGCTGCGCGGGCATGATGCCGTTGACAGGGATAGCAAGACAGGGTATAATACGCCGCAGCATTGCCCTGTCCATATCTCTTGGAGATTAGCATGCCCAAACGGACCTATCAACCAAAACGCATTCCTCGCCGGCGCACGCACGGCTTTCGCAGTCGCATGAGCACGCGCACCGGTCGCCTGGTGCTCAAGGCGCGCCGCCTGCGCGGGCGGCACCAACTGACGGTGGCTTCCTCACGTACCCTGAAGACCACCGGCCGCCGCAACGACAAGCGCTCATTGACAAGCAAGTAATGCCAGTCGCAGATAGAATGGACGCAGGCCCGCGCCAATCCCTCGCTTACGCTCCCATCGTGCGTGACTTGCCTGCGCATCTTTGTGCATCTGTCATGAGGAAGGCCCACCGCCTGCGCCAGGCAGCGCGCTTTCAGGCTATCCGTACCCACGGACGCTGGTGGTCCCACCCCATCCTGGCCTTGGGCGCGCTCCCCAACGGCCTGGGCATCTCCCGCTGTGGCTTTTCCGTGAGCAAGCGCCTGGGCACCGCGGTTGCGCGCAATCGGGCGCGCCGGCGTCTGCGGGAAGGCGTGCGCCTGCACTGGGAGAGCGTTGCTCCGGGCTGGGATCTGGTCTTCGCAGCCCGTGAGCCTGTGCGCCAGGCGACTCTTGCCGACATTGCGGCCGCCGTGCACACTCTCTTGCGACGCGCTGGCCTCTTGGCCGAGGTCATGGAGCCATGAAGACGATCTTGCTCGTGCTCATCCGCCTGTATCAGTTGACGCTGTCGCGCATGTTGCCGCCGAATACGTGTCGTTTCTATCCATCCTGTTCCCACTACGGCTACGAGGCCGTGCAGAAGTACGGCGCGCTCAAAGGCGGCTGGCTTGCCGTGCGGCGGCTCGCCCGCTGTCAGCCCCTTAACCCGGGAGGTTACGACCCGGTGCCGTGACCAGCGCAGCGCGGCCGCAGCAGAGCGCGGCCTACTCGTGTTCTTCCTGGAGGCTCGCTACTTGTCGTATCATCGAAGCAGTAGGATAGGTGGGCGGAAGTCTGTCCTGCTGGCTATTGTCACCCTGCTTCCGCTCCTGGCTGGTTGTGGCGGCCTGCCCGCCGGTGGCTGGTCCAGTCCCGCCATTGCCCAGAACATGCTCTACTATGGCAGCGTGGACGGCCGCGTCTACGCCCTCGACGCCAATACGGGCACCGTATCGTGGAAGTTCCCCGCCGACAAGCAGCTTGGGTTCATCTACTCGACGCCCGCCCTGCTGGGCAATACATTGTACATCGGAGCCTATGACCGCAAGGTTTATGCTCTCGACACGGCGACCGGTAGCAAGCGGTGGGAGTTCGCCACCAACGGCGAGATCGTCTCAAGCCCTGCCGTCGCTGGTGGCCTGGTCTACGTCGGTTCCAGCGATGGCAGGCTCTATGCTCTGGATGCAGAGAGCGGGACGAAGAAATGGGACTTCAACGCTGGGCAGAAGATTTGGGCCGACCCTGTGGTCGAAGGCGGCGTGGTCTATCTGGGTTCCATGGGGCACAAGATCTATGCGCTGGACGCCGCGACCGGCAGCACGCGCTGGGAGCTGGCCACCAAGGGGGCGGTGGGCGCGACACCGACCCTGGACGGCGGCACGCTCTACGTGGCCGCCCTGAGCACGCTGATGGCACTCGATGCTGGTAGCGGGGCCACGAAGTGGGAATTCACCGCTGAGAACTGGATCTGGTCACGGCCTGCCGTCGCCGGCGGCGCAGTCTACGTTGGCTCCCTGGACCACAAGGTCTACGCCCTGAATAGCCAGAGCGGCAGCAAGCTGTGGGATGTGACCACGGAAGGCCCCGTGCGCTCCGGGCCAGCCGTCTCCGGCAACACGGTGTACGTTGGCTCGCAGGACAAGAAGCTCTATGCCCTGGATGCCAGCACCGGCGGCAAGAAGTGGGAGTTCACCGCCAAGGATCGCATCAATGCCACGCCGACGGTGGTAGGTGGGTTCGTCTATGTGAGTTCCCTCGACAATACGCTCTATGCCCTGGACGCGGCGACGGGGCAGCAACGCTGGACATTCTCCCCGGCAACGCAGGGAGGGTAGAAGTAAGTGCTAACGTATCTCTGGAATACCCTGATCTTCAATCCGCTGCTGAACATTCTGGTGTTCATCTATAGCGTGGTGGGCAACTATGGCATCGCCATCATTCTCTTCACCATCTTCATCAAGCTGCTCACCCTGCCCTTCACCATGCAGCAACAGAAGGCGATGAAAGCCCAGACTGCCCTGGCACCCGAGATCGAGAAGATCAAGAAGAAGTACGCCGACAAGAAAGGGCGCGAAGATCGGGAGAAGATGGCCCAGGAGCAAATGCAGCTCTACAAGAAGTATGGCATCAATCCCCTGGGTGGCTGCCTGCCCATGCTCATCCCGTGGCCCCTCTTCCTCGCCTTTTACCAGGCGGTGTCGCAGGTGATGACCACCCAACCGGAGCAGTACCTGGAGCTGGCCAAGCACCTGTGGCAGCCTCTCGCCAGCGCCCTTCCCGTGGGCGAGCGCTTCCTCTGGATGAACTTAGCGCGCCCGGACCCCCTCTACATCCTGCCCGTATTCGCCGTCCTGACCACCTGGGTGCAGCAAAAGATGATGACCATGCCCTCGACCGACCCCCAGGCGGCCTCGATGAACCAGACCATGGGCCTGATGATGCCCCTCTTCACCGGCTGGATTACCCTGACCTTTGCCTCGGGGTTGGGGCTGTACTGGGTGTTCTTCAATGTGGTCGGCATCGTGCAGCAGTACTTCGTCACTGGCTGGGGCCAACTGGCCCCCTATGTCCCTCGCTCCATTCTGCGTAGATTCCCGGGGCCGATGCCAGTTGTCGTGGCTCCTGCTGTTGCTACAGACGAGCCTGTCCGCCAGCGCAGAGAGAGGCAAGAGCGGGAGCCTACCCGCCAGCGCAGAGAAAAAGAGAGGGAGGACGGAGAACCGATCATCATTCGCACCAGCAGCCAGCCAGGCAAAGTCGCACTGGGCGCAGGAAACAGTGATCAGCCCGACGAGGAGACACCTGGGCTGGCGACGGCGTCTGCCCTCCCGAGGAGACCGGGCCGCAAAGCCAAAGGCAAGAGACGATAGCCTTGCGTGAGAACCACGGGGTGTGATAGCGCGCCTTGTGCTTGGAGAAAGATAATCCGTGTTAGATACAATTGAGAGCAGTGCCAGAACTGTCGAGGAAGCCATCAATCTCGCCCTGCAACGCCTGGGCAAGAGCCGTGACGACGTAGAGGTCGTGGTGTTGTCGGAAGGAAGTCGGGGTATTCTGGGCATCGGCGCCGAGGATGCCCGGGTGCGGGTCTCGCTGCGTCGCCAGCCTCTCGCCGTACCGGAGCGCCCTCCGCTCGCCCCCCGGCCGTCGCGGCAAAGAGCGCTGGGGCTCCCCGCCGAGATCCCAGGCGTTAGCCCCGAAGTCAGCACGGCGGCTCAAGAAGTGGTCGAGGATCTGCTGCGCGTCATGGGAGTGACGGCTCGTGTGAACG
>DAOUCN010000298.1:0-3316 GCA_034431995.1 Chloroflexota bacterium
GTGTGCCTCGATGGACATGCCGGCCATGCTCATCTGCTTGATCTGAGCCCAGGACATGTAGCCGGGCTGCTCAACGAGGTCGGTGACGATGAAAAACGCTGCGGCGAAGTCGAGCTGACGCAGGATTGGGAAAGCTGCGATGTAGTTGTCGTCATAGCCATCGTCGAAGGTCAGGATGACGGGTCTTGGCGGCAGGGCCTTACCCATGAGCAGATGCTCTGCCAGATCGGCGAGGCCGATGGTCTGGTATCCGTGGCTGGCCAAGTAGCGCATCTGCTCGGCAAAGGCAGCGGGCGAGACCGACAGGTCACGCCGGACAGCATCCGCCCCAGCAGGCGGGTCAGCGATATGATGGTACATCAGAATGGGAACACGGCCAGCGGGCCAGGCAGACGACAGGTCGGGCGCCTCGGTTGGGCCAGCAGGCTGGTGGATTGGACGGCGCCGGTAGTTGAGCAGTGCCTGTTCCTCGATCTCCTGCTGTCGGGTGTCAGGGGTGGAGCTCACGCTCTGCTCGACAGCCTGAACCAGTCGCCACGGCGCAAACGCCGCCATCCAGTCGGCCCGCTTTGCCGTCTTCTGCACGGACACACTGCTATCGTCCCAGACCGATGCCCCGCTGTGGACGCCAGACGGGCTTTCCGTCTGTATCTGCAGGGATGCTTCCTCCAGACGAGCATCCCACCTGCGACGGTGGTCGGCGGCTTGTCCGCTGCCGGCGCTTGGTTGCCAGGCCTGAGGGGTCGGCACGACGGCACTAGGGGCATACCCTCCCGGCGGCGTCGAGGCGGGCAGCAACAGAAACATCAGTCCAAGGAGCAGGGATGAGCCGAGGCGCGCTGCGGAAGACAACGATGATACTCCCGATCCCAGTCTGCACCCGTATCATACATCAAACACCGTTCAGCGTCAAGAAGAAAGGGGCATCGCCTCGGCGATGCCCCTCGCGATCCTGCGATCGTCTGCGATCGCTCCTCATTCCGCGGCCGCGGCAGCCTGAGCGGTGAGTTCCTGGGGCGTCGGAGGAAGCATGACTCCCAGAATGCGTTGGAGGGCCATCGTGTGGCTGCACGTCTGCCACGTGGAGAAGAAGCTGCAGGCGCAGTGCCATTTGCCATCGTGGTAGGTTACCTCATAGGTCTGGTGATCGCCTCGAAAGCTGACAACCAGGTCGTGAACGGTCACCCGGTCGCGTTCTTGAGCATACATCTTTGCCTTTTGGATCTTGCCGATGAGACTCGAATGCATGGTTATCCTCCCTGCCATGGTAGTGGCGGCGGCACTGGGAGTGTGGTAGGCTGCTGCGTTCGGCCGGCCGCCTGACAAAAAACAAGACACTAGACGGCGCGTGCCGCTAGTGTCTACAACATCATCCACACCTATTCACCTCAGGGCGTCGGACCTGCATAGGGGTATCTCTCCTGAAGGAACCCTTGCGGGCTATATTATACTCCTTCTGGGCGCGTCTTGTCAATCGTTTTGCTTTGTCCATCCTTAAAGAACGGTGCACGCTGCAGCAAGGTGGGGTCCGTGATTGGGTACGCGCGCAGCACGCCTTGCCGGACCCGCTGCCCACGGCGTGCGCAGAGTTGTGGGGTGACCGGAAAACCTACCCGCAGCTTGATTCGAACCACAGACCACGACGGAGTTCACAACTCCGGGGGTGCGAGGACTCAACCTGCGGGAGGCTGAGCTGACTTTGCTTGGGCCCGCACCCGCCGCCTGCGCCCCTTGACTTGGCCCTAGCCCTGGTGTATGCTTCCGACGTGCCCACAGGAGGTCGAGCCGTGCTGGACAGACTGCTCACAGAGGGCGTAAATCCTGCCACTCTGGACATAGACGCCCGCTCAAGTCTGGAGATTGTGCAACTGATGAACGCCGAGGATGCTGGTGTGGCCGAGGCGGTGCGCACGGAGCTGCCGAAGATCGCGCAGGCAGTGGACATCATAGTCGAGCGCATGAGAAGAGGCGGGCGTCTGCTGTATCTGGGAGCGGGAACCAGCGGACGCCTGGGCGTGCTCGATGCCTCAGAGATGCCGCCGACATTCAGCACGCCTCCGGAGTTGGTGCAGGGCCTCATTTGCGGAGGTGCGCGTGCCCTGACCAGTGCCGTAGAGAAGCTTGAGGACGATCCTGCTCTCGGCGAGCGCGATGTGATGGCGGCTGGCGTGACCGAGAAAGACGTGGTGGTGGGGCTGTCAGCTTCTGGCAGAACGCCCTATGTGGTAGGGGGTCTACGCAAGGCGCGGGAGCTGGGTGCGGCAACGATCTCTGTGGCCTGCAACAACCCGTCTGAGATCGCTGCTGTGGCCGATGTCGCCATCGCCCCCCTGGTCGGGCCAGAGGTGGTGTCCGGGTCGACACGCCTCAAGGCGGGCACAGCACAGAAGATGGTTCTCAACATGCTCTCCACCGCCTCAATGATCCGCTTGGGCAAGACGTACGGTAACCTGATGGTGGACCTGCGGGGCACGAGCTACAAGCTGCGGGAGCGAGCGCGACGGATCGTGCAGCAGGTGACGGGAGCGTCGGCGCAGGAAGCCGTGGCCGCGCTGCAGGCCGCAGACTACGAGGTCAAGGTAGCGCTGGTAATGATTCTGGGCGGTGTGGAGGCCGAGGAGGCGCGGCGGCGATTGACGCGCGCGGGCGGCTTTGTGCGCCGTGCGACCTCGCCAAACGCCGTCAAATGATGTATAATGGTAAGGATGGCAAGAAGCGCGGGGGTGAAAGGCCCCCCGTTTATCCGTGGGAGGCGATGGTGCAGAACACTGCACAGACAAGCGCTCAGGCCGACGCTCCGCAAGCAGATGTCGCGGTGGTGGATGCCGGCGGCGGCCGGCCTGCCGATGTTGACCTCAACACCGGCCAGGCAAGCATCCCCACCGTGGGAGAGCGGATCGTGACGGCGCTGCGAGAGATCCTAGAAACCCTTGTCTTTGCCCTTCTGGTCTTCCTGCTTGTGCAGGCCGTTTTCAAGAACTTCAAGGTGGAAGGCTCGAGCATGGAGCCGAACATCCATGACGGTCAGTACTTGATCGTCAACCGGCTCGTCTATAGCACGGCGCGGCCTGTGGAAGTACTGAAGCGGGCGACAAGCCGCATGCCGGTGGTGCGCCGTTTGCTGGACAACCTGTTTCACGCGCCTGAGCGGGGAGACGTCATCGTGTTCATTCCGCCCAACAATCCCCAGAAGGACTACATCAAGCGGGTGATCGGGCTGCCGGGTGACAAGGTGGAGATACGCCAGGGACGGGTATACGTCAATGAGCGTGCGGTGATTGAGCCGTATATCCAGACCGTTCCTGGTATCTCGTGG
>DAOUCN010000299.1:0-4006 GCA_034431995.1 Chloroflexota bacterium
CCACGACGGCCTGGTGCGTGCCGCTGCCACCGATGAGCAGTTGGCAGCGCTGCAGACAGCGGGAGTAGGCATGACCGTGCTCGACAAGGTCATGATCTTCGAGGGGGGTGGGGCAGCCCCCGCTGCCCCTGGCCCCCTGAGCCCGGACTACTGCGCGCCGGGCAGGAACTACACGGATGTCTGGCTGGCTCAGTGGCAATACAAATGGTCGCGTATCTGGGCCAACTGCTCGGCAGCCCAGGGTGCGTCCGTCACCGTCATTGATGTCTACTACCACGTTGTCGAGCCCTACGGCAACAGCGAACTCGACGTATACCTGGATAGCAACAATCCCTTTGGCCGGCACACTCTGGAGACGTACGACTACTGCTGGGATCCGGATACGCCCTCGAGCCCCATTCCCCCCAAGACGGTGTATGGGATTCACACGTTTGATGGCTATCTGGTCAACCAGGCCTGGGACCTGACGGTGTACCACCACTGCACGACCTCAGGGTACATCAACGAATGGGAGATCTGGGTGCACTACTGGCCGGTCACGCCCACGCGCACGCCGACGCGCACGTTTACCCGCACGGCCACCCGCACAGCGACGCGCACGCGCACGCCGACCCAGCCGGTCGGCCCCACGTGGACGCGGACGGCCACGCCGCCAGCAGGCCCCACCTGGACGCCCACCATCACACCCACGCCCCAGGCCGGCGGGCTGCTTGTGGACAAGCGGCTCATCTCGCCGCCAAACATCGTCGTCAGCGATACGGTCACATTCCAGATTGACATCACCAACAACGACCCGACCGTTACCCTGACCAGCCTGTACCTGAACGACACCTACGACCCCAACCACCTTACCTTCCTGGGGGCGACGCCGCCCTCCGATGACCTGGCCGACGACGGCTCCCTGGACTGGACGGACCTGACCGCCTTCTTCGGTCCGATTGCCCCCGGCCAGACCGTCAGCGTCCAGCTCTCCTTCCACGCCAAGGCGCCGACGGGGCTGGTCTTGACGCAAAACTGCGGCTACGCCTCGTGGTCAACCATCACGGTGCCGCCGATCATTACCCTGGGCTACGACTGCGAGCCGTATGTCATCACCGCCAAGCCGCCCAAGGTGGACATTGACAAGTCACTGCTCAGTCCGCCGGTGGCCTGCGTCAGCGATACGGTGGTCTTCGGCGTCACATACACGAATACCGGCGAGGTGGGCATCACCGGCGCCGGCTGGCACGATAGCTATGATCCCACCAAACTCAGTCCTCCCGGGCCCAACACCGGTGAACTCGTCTGGGCCGGGGCGTGGGCACCGCCCCTGCCGCCCGGGGCCAGCAGCTTCTTCACCCTGGCTTTCCATGCCGATGCGGCGACCGCCTCCACCACTGACTACATCACCATGACGGCGGATAGCTTCGGCGTTCCCGCGGCTCCGGCCAGCGACTCGGCCAGCGTCAAGATCGAGGCGCCCGGTGCCTGCCAGGGCAACGCCGTGGTCAACGGCGGCTTCGAGAGCGGCCTGTCCAACCCGCCGTGGAATACTGGCGGGTCAGTATCGAGGGTCAGCGACCAGAAGCACAGCGGCGGCTACTCCCTGCGCCTGGGCTACCCGGGCAGTGGGGGCGTGCTTCCGGGCATAGCCTGGGCCACGCAGCCCATAGCCATCCCCAACAACGTGGCTCACGCCGAGCTGTCGTTCTGGTTCCGCATGACAACCGACGACTACAATACGGTGTTTGATGGCTTCGGGTGGGGCGCGGCGAATGTTGCCGTTGTGATCGGGCCAGGCTACCTGGCAGACACAGGTTGGACGCAGGTAACCGTGAACCTCGACGCCTACCGCGGCCAGACGCCCTATATCTACTTCCACGTGTACCAGGACTTCATTCTCCCAACGACGGTCTGGATAGACGATGTGCAGGTGTGTTTCTCTACCTGCGGCCCGCCCGCGGGCAACAACCCGCCCGGGGGCGGCCCCTTCTGCTGGAAGCAGGGTAACTACCCGGACTACGCCCCCAACGGCGTGCCCGACTTCGATATGAAGCAGTCCACCTGGTACACGGGCACCCAGACCTGGACCTACGACGGCGCGGTGGCCGCGGCCAACTCGCTGTGGTGGTTCGACTCCAAGTTCGAGACCGGCACGACACCGCCGCCCACCAAGTCGGATCACTATCCGCTGGTGACCGCCTACGGCAACTGGGACGACCATGATAACCGCAACGTGCAGCCCCTGGTCGAGGAGCTGGCTGGGATGATGGGCATCAATCAGTTCGGGGCGGGCACGGTGCCGTACAACGTGTATGAGGGCCTGCGCAACTACGTGCAGAGCGCGGGTCTGGCCCTCAGCTACACCGTGACCTTCAACGAGCAGCCTTCCTTCGACTGGGTGCGCGACGAGGTCAAGCGCAGCGAGGATGTGATCTTGCTCCTGGGCTTCTGGGAGCTACAGAGCGACGGCTGGAAGCGCCTGGGCGGGCATTACGTCACCGCCGCCGGTGTCAGTTGCTTCGGCGACGTGATCGCCATCAGCGACCCGTGGCGCGACAACGCCGAGTTTGGCGGGCCGGGCCGCGTCGCCCCCACGCCCCTGCCCCACGGCCATCCCGCGACGCCGCCCGACACCGTGCACAACGACGCCAAGTACGTCTCCCATGACTTCTACGGCATCGTGTCTACCGGCACGCCCGGTGGCAACTGGGGCCTGGCCCGCTACGTGGAGAGCTACGCCGACATCGCCAACTTCCTGGGCGTCAACGTGCCGGCGCCGTACCAATCCTACCAGGCGAGCCAGTACCGCAACGGCGAGATCGTGGCCGTCGTTGAGCGGGCCATTGCCGTCTCGCCTGTGCCTGCGGCCATGACCCTGCGCGTCGACCCCACCATGAGCCACACCAATGTCGGCGACATCGTCAACGTGAATGTGCTCATTGATGGGGCGAACCAGCAGGCCGACACCATCAGCGTATACCTCGACTTCGATCCGGCCGTGCTGACGATCGTGGATGCCGCCGGCAATCCCACCGGCTCGGTCGTTCCTGGCCTTGACTTCCCGGCGCCGTTCGTGAACCAGGTCAACAACACAGTGGGCCACATTGACTATCTGACCATTCTGCCCGGCGGCAGCACCTTGAGCGGCACGCTGACCCTGGCCACCCTGCGCTTCAAGGCGCTGGCGGGCACGCCCAGCTACGGCACGCCGCTGGCCTTCTCGTTCATGGGCGAGCGCATGACCGACATCAAGTACGGCGGGGCGTCGGTGCTGGGCCCGGCCAACGGCGGCTTCGTGGCGGTGGAGGGCGCCCGCAACCTGACGGTGAACGTGGCCTTCCAGGGACGGGCCAGCCCGCCCAGTGCATCGTGGCAGGTGCCGGTGCTGTTCACCCTGCATCAGCCAGGCAACGCGGCGTCACTGGCCAGCTATGCCATCACCACCAGCACCAGCGGCCAGTTCGTGATCAGCGATGTGCCAACCGGAACGTATGACCTGAAGGTGAAGGGGCTGCACACCCTGCGCAACAAGAAGGCGAATGTGGTCATCGGCAATGCTGGCGCGACGGTCAATCTGGGCACGTTGCTGGAGGGCGATGCCAACAACGACAACAAGGTGAACGCCACCGACCTGTCCATCTACTCGCTGTCTGCTGGCAAGAGCGTGGGCCAGCCGGGCTTCGACGCCCGCGCCGACTTCAACGGCGACGGCACGGTGAACAGCGCCGACTTCAACCTGCTGTCGGCAAACTTCGGCAAGAGCGGGGATATCGTGGTGACGGGTGGCACAACCCTAGCCCCCTCTCCCTCCGAGGGAGAGGGGTGGGGTGAGGGTGGCGCGTCCCTCCATGGCCCCTCACCCCTACCCTCTCCCCGCAGGGGCGAGGGTGACAGGTTGGACGCCAACGGCACCGTCAACCTGGTTCTGCTCCCCGTCAGCAACACCCTGAGCGTGGGCCAGGTCTTCACGTTGACGGTGCAGGCCGAGGCTGGCGCACAGCCGGTGGACGCCGTGGAGCTGCAC
>DAOUCN010000300.1:0-2476 GCA_034431995.1 Chloroflexota bacterium
CCGGCACGGCCTGCTGGTTTGTCCGATCGTATCGCCGTAGGGACCGGCTTGTGCCACCTCCACTTCTTGCCGGGCTTCCGCTACCCGGCAGATCCAGGGCTGCCCAACCTGCTCCCGGCGACGATGGCCAAGCGCCTCGAAGGGGCAGAGCGTTGAGGCAGGGATGAACTGTCGCCAAGCAACCCTGCCCCAACGCCACGTCCAAAAGCTGGGGCGGTGGGGAGATATGAGGAGCCGCCCCGGTTGGTGGGGTTTCGGAGAGAGACTAACTGTCAAGGTCCGACCTACCCACAGGACGTCGGCTTGAAGGTTCGTCGCCGCCTGCCCCTTTGCGCCGCCGTCACTTTCACAGTATCGCTGATCGGCTGGGAGGTCTGCGGATTACAAAACATGTCAGGTCCCAGGTCCCCAGCCGCCATGCTCAGGCAGGAGGGCCTACTTTTTCGCTCCTCCATCTCAGGGGGTCAGCCCAACGCTACAATGCCCCTACGTGGCCCACAGTGGCCCTACAAGGCCCGTCGAACGAGAGGGTGGTACATAGACCCACACCTCGATGTTTTGGCCCAAGTTATCATAATCTCGGGCAGTCGTCCTGGGAGGGTCGCGCCGACCGGGTCTAGTGCGGCCACAGTGACGCCTCGCTCCGAGGTGGCTGCACTGCTGCTGGGCTAGCTTGCTGGGCGGCCTGACCAGCACACCTGTGGAGGTCCAGCCGGGTTGGAACCGCAGCGACGTCCACTGTCCCAACCAGACCGTCTGGTTCGGAGGGTCGATTTCCAGGGGTCGTCAAATCCCTACGATGCCCCTACGTGGCCCACAGTGGCCCTACAAGGCCCATCGCTCACGCGGTGGCATATATGGGCCCAGATCGCATTTTCGGGCCCGGAAATCGTCGCAACATTCTCAATTAGGCGTCTAATTGAGAATCGCCCCTGGGGTGAAGGGGGCATGGATGGGCGCAAACCCGGTTGGAAAGCCTGTGCTACAGCTTGCAGGCATGGTAGAGGACCGCTTCCCCGGGTTGGCAGCCCTGGTTCCAGTACATCCAGCTTCGCCTGTCGGCGGCGACCTGGTCAGGAACCTCGGCCATCCAGTCGAGGAGGCGCGGGGCGTGGGCTTCGAAGCTGAGCTTCCCGACGACCTGCTCCCTCGCGGCGGCACCAAGCTCCCGGCGCAGGTCGTCGTCGGCCAGGAGGTCGGCGACGAGATCAGCGAGGTAGGGCCGCTCGTCGTCACGGATCCAGACGACCGTGTCGCCGAGCAGCCGTTCCCCGGTCTCCAACCAGTCGCTGACGATGCAGCAACCGCAGAGTGCAGCCTCGAAGAGGCGTGAGGTTGGGACGTCGTTCGTCCGATGCCAGCGGGTGTGATGGCTTAAGACCAGGTCGGATGAGGCGTACAGGTCGGGCACCTGGCGATAGGGCAGCAGGCCCTTCACGCAGCTCTCCGGCAGGGTCGTCTTCTCCCAGCCGGCGCCGAAGATCTCCAGCCCACACTTGACCAGCGGGCGGAAGAAGCTCTCGACCTCGTGCTCCGGGCGGTTCATGTTGCCGACGAAGACCAGCTTCTTCCTGGTTGCTGCCCGGGGCTGCGGAAACCAGAGGGCCTCGGAGGCCGACATGGGCAGGAACATGGAGTGCTCAATCCCCCAGCTCAGCATCTGCTTGCCAAGCGCAGGGGAAGCATAGCAGCCTTCCCAAAAGCTCATCCGGCACAGATCGGACAGGGGTGGGGCTTCGCGAGCATCGATGAGGTGGGGCGCTTGATACCACCAGACGTTCCGCTTCGCCGGCCGGAAGGAACACTCTGGCGAAGTGTACAGGTCCAAGCAGAAGTCGAGGTCCACCGCTTGGCGGATGGTGTGGCGGCTGTGGATCTCAACGTCATGCCCTAACTGCTCCAAGGCCAACTTCAAGCCTAGAGCCATGCCCTCATCACCCCAGACGGGGCCAGCCTCAAGGGTCGAGGTGCGAGGCACTTGGATGGCGAACTGCATACAAGAGGCTCCTGGTTGGGAGTATAGCCTGTTGAGGGCAGAACTGCAGCAAGCTTTTCGTCGCGAAGGGTGCGCCTTGAGACAAACGCGCTGGCACACACGCGCACACAGGCGGGCGCACACAGGCGGGCGCACACAGGCGGGCACGCGCACACGCACACGCGCACACGCACACGCGCACACACGCGCACACACGCGCACACACGCACACACGCGCGCACACGCGCACGCGCGCAGGCGCACGCACGCGCACACGCGCACGCGCACGCACGCGCACACGCGCACGCGCACGCACGCGCACACGCGCGCGCTTTTATTGAATATCTTGTCTATAGGAAGATCTTGATCTTACAGAGTACAGGAAGATCTTGATCTCAGCAGAGTACAGGAAGATCTTGATCTTAGCAGGATATAGGTAGATCTTGATCTTGATCTTACAGTAGACTTCCGTCTTTTTTTTATGATTAACCAAAAGGGTAT